>JAOZVH010000052.1 GCA_029938235.1 Bacteroidales bacterium | reverse complement strand
AAATTAAAAAAAAATCACGATATTTTAAAAAATAAAATTTTAGAAAAAATTTATTCTTATGAATTCATAGAAAAAATTTAAAAATAAAAAAACTTATTTTTTATTTTAATATTAAAGAAATTTTTTCAAAAAAATGCCCAAAATTTTAATATATTAAAAAAATTTTTTTCAAAATAAAAGATATTAAAATTTATTATTCTATAAATCCTAAATTTCTTAATTCCTCATTTGTAATTGCCGGCGGAACAATATTATTATTAATTTTTTCACAAACTAAATCTACGACTTTTTTTGCACTTTCTTTTGTTTGGAAACCATTTTTTCCTTGCATTCCGGGAATATTTGGCTGATGAATATATTGTTTTCCATCTATGAAAATATCATATCCCCAGCCGTTTTCTGTTATAAAATATTTTACGTCGATCTTTGGAATTTCATAATTTTCTTTTTTATAATTCTTAATAGATAGCGTTTTTGCTTCATAAAAAAAATAATAATAAGATAAAATAGAAAAAACCGTAAATAAGATTAACCAAGCAATAATTTTTAAATATTTCATTTTTTATAAATTATATTTATTCATTCTTCTGTAAAGTGAAGTTCTTGTAAGTCCAAGTTCTTTAGATGCTGTACTTATATTTCCTCCATTCTTTTTTAAAATTTTTAAAATAATATTTTTTTCAATAATTTCTAAATTATAATTTTCCAATTCCATTTCTTCTATTTTATTGGAATTATTATTTGAAAAATTGAAATCCTGCGGTTTTAAAATTTTATTATCTGTCATAATAATTGCTCTTTCTAATGAATGTTGCAACTCTCTGACATTCCCTCTCCAATGATAATTTTGCAATTTATTCAAAGTTTTGTTGCTTATTCCAGATATTTTTTTTTTGTATTTTTTATTGTAAATTTTAAAAAAATGATTTGCCAATAAAATAATATCATCTTTTCTTTCTCGCAAAGGCGGCAGTTCTATTTCAACAGTATTTATTCTATAAAGTAAATCTTCTCTATATTTTCCTTCTATAATCATTTCCAGCAAAGGCATATTTGTTGCACAAATTAAACGAATATCTATATTTATTGGCAAATTAGAACCCAGACGAATAATTTGTCTTCTTTCCAAAACTGTCAATAATTTCGCCTGTGCTTGCAAAGATAAATTGCCAATTTCATCTAAAAATAAACTTCCGCCGGAAGCAATTTCAAAACGTCCTGCTCTTTCTTTTTTTGCGTCTGTGAAAGCACCTTTTTCGTATCCAAATAATTCGCTTTCAAAAAGTGTTTCTGTTATTGCTCCTAAATCTACACTTACAAAAACTTCATCTTTTCTTAATGAATTATTATGTATTGCTCTTGCAACGAGTTCTTTACCTGTTCCATTTTCTCCTAAAATTAAAACACTTGCATCTGTTTTTGCAACTTTTTCTATGTTTTCAAAAACTTTTTTCATAAGATCTGAATTGCCAATAAAATCTGTAGAGCTGGCATTTAACATAGATTTTAAATTTTTTTGCTGTTTTTTTAAGCTGTCAATTTCTTTGTTCTTTTTTCTTAATTTAAAAGACGAAGAAACAGTCGCAATTAATTTTTCATTTTGCCATGGTTTCAAAATAAAATCTGTTGCTCCTTCTTTTATAGATTTTACCGCTTTATCTGTGTCTGCGTAGGCAGTAATGAAAATTACTATGGCATTTTTATCAATTTTTAAAATTTCCTTCAGCCAGAAAAAACCCTCCAAACCACTGATTGCATCTTTTCTAAAATTCATATCCAAAAGAATAATATCATATTTTTCTTTTCTTAGAATTGAATAAATTTTTTGTGGATTTTTTTCTGTTTTAACGATTTTGTAATGCTTTTTTAAAAGTAATTTTAAAGCAAAAAGAATATCTGTATTATCATCTATGATTAAAATTTTACCGTCTTTTTTTATCATTTTAAATTTTTATTTTTACAAAAATAAAAAAAAATGAATTTAAAAGAAAAATTTAAAAAAACAATTTTTTTTCTTCAGAAGGAATTTCCTAATTCGGAAACAGAATTAAATTATAAAAGTCCTTTTCAGTTGCTTGTTTCGGTTATTTTGTCTGCACAATGCACAGATAAAAGAGTAAATATAATTACAAAAAATTTATTTGAAAAATATCCAGACGCAAAATCTTTATCAAAAGCAAGTGAAAAAGAAATTTATGAATTTATAAAAACTTGTTCTTATCCAAATAATAAAGCAAATTACATTTTAAATATGTCAAAAAAACTTCTGGAAGATTTTAATGAAATAGTTCCGTCAGACTTAGAAAATCTACAAAAATTAAAAGGTGTTGGCAGAAAAACAGCAAATGTAATTTTGTCAATTATTTATAAAAAACCAGTTATGGCTGTTGATACTCACGTATTTAGAGTTTCAAAAAGAATCGGTCTGACAAAAAAAGAAAAAACTGTTTTGGAAACAGAAAAAAAACTTATAAAATATATTCCAAAAAATTTAATTGCAAAATCTCATCATCTTTTGCTTTTGCAAGGTCGTTATATTTGTAAAGCAAGAAAACCTAATTGTGAAATTTGCAAATTAAATGAGTTTTGTGATTTCTTTTTTAAAATGAAAAAAAATTTTTTTTCAAAAAAATGACCAAAATTTCAATTTTTTTTATTTTGAAATAAAAAAAATTTTTTTCAAAAAATGCCCAAAATTTTAATATTTTTAATTTTAAAATATTAAAAAAATTTTTTTCAAAAATCGTCCAAAATTTTAATATTTTTTAATCTCAAAATAAAAAAAATTTTTTTTTAAAAATCATCCAAAATTTTGAATTAATTTTTTAAAAAATTAATTCAAAATTTGTATATTTTCGTAAAACTTTTGGAATTTTAATTCCATTTTCATTTTGATTATTTTCCAAAATGGCGGCAAGTATTCTCGGCAAAGCCAATGCACTACCATTTAAAGTATGTGCTAATTTTGTTTTTTTATTATTTTTTTCTTTATATCTTAATTTTAAACGATTTGCCTGATAATTTTCAAAATTAGAAACCGAGCTAACTTCCAGCCATTTTTCCTGCGAAGCGGAAAAAACCTCAAAATCAAAAGTTAAAGCAGAAGTAAAACCCATATCTCCGCCGCAAAGTTTTAAAATTCTATAAGGCAATTCTAATTTTTTTATGAGAGATTCTACATAATCTACCATTTCATTTAGAATTTCATAAGATTTTTCAGCCTTAGAAATTTGTACAATTTCAACTTTATCAAACTGATGCAATCTATTTAAACCTCTAACATTTTTTCCATAAGAACCTGCTTCTCGCCTAAAACAAGGAGTATAAGCGACATTTTTTATGGGAAAATCTTCTGAATTTAAAATGCAATTTCTATAAATATTTGTTACCGGAACTTCTGCAGTTGGAATCAAATATAAATTATCTTCTGTAATTTTATACATTTGTCCCTCTTTATCAGGTAGTTGTCCTGTTGCAAAAGCAGAACTTTCATTAACCATCAAAGGAGGCATAATTTCTTTATAATTTAATTTCTCTGCTTCGTCAATAAAAAAAGAAATTAAAGCACGTTGCATTTTTGCACCTTTTCCTATATAAACAGGAAAACCAGCACCAGTTAATTTATTTCCCAATTCAAAATCTATTAAATTATATTTTTTTGCTATTTCCCAATGTGGAATGGAATTTTTTTGCAAAATTGGAAATTTTCCTCCTTCTTTAACTTTTATATTATCTTCTGGTTTTTTACCAACAGGAACAGAAATATGAGGAAGATTTGGCAATTGAACTAATAAAAAATCTAATTCTTTTTCTATTTTAACAAGCTCTTGATTTAAAGTTTGAGAAGTTTTCTTTAAAATAAAAGTCTCTTTTTTTTTATCATTTGCTTCTTTTATTTTTCCAGTCTTGAAAAAAAAACCAATTTCTTTCGAAATTTTATTAGATTTAGAAAGAGTATCGTTCAAATTAGTTTGAACTTTTTTTCGTTCTTCGTCTAATTCTACAATTTTTTTTACAATTTTTTCGCTTTGAAAATTTTTAATTTGTAGTCTTTCAATTACAAAATCTTTATTTTCTTTGATAAATCTTATATCTAACATTTTTTATATAAAAAAATTTTTTCAAAAATATATATTTTTATATAATTTGAAGAATTTTTTTTTAATTTATTTCATCAACCAATCTCGTGCTTTTTCTTCAGAATCAAAATATTTCTGAAGGAATTTAGAACCAATTTCTTCTTCCATAGTTTGTTCTACCGATAGTTCTGAGATAAAATTTCTCGGAACAAGAAATGCCATCCTTTTTATAATATCTGCATATCTTGGAAAAATTACTTCATTCATCCAAGTTTGTTCGTCAACACCTATTGCAAATCTCATATCTAATAAATCTACTAATTCTTTTTCTGGCATGTATTTTTCACACATTTCAACGAAAATAAGCATCTCTTTTTTAAATTCTTCTACTGACATATCAATTGTAGTTAACAAAAATTTGTCAATTATTAAAGAATTTTTTTCTTCCCATTGAATTTCTACGTAATTACTTTTATGTAAAATCATAATTAAAAATTTTATTTTAATTGTCTTAAATAAATTTGAATTGTGTTCTCTAAACCATAATACAAAGAATCACAAATTAATGCGTGTCCTATGGAAACTTCTTTTAAATTTTTTACATTTTCCTTAAAAAATTTCAAATTACTCATATTTAAATCATGTCCAGCGTTAATTTCCATTCCTAATTTAAAAGCAAATTCAGATGCTTTTGAAAAATTTTTAACAGCATTTTGCGGATCTTTTGAATATCCTTTTGCATAAGGTTCAGTATATAATTCTATTCTGTCTGTTCCAGTTTCCTTTGCGTTTTCTATATTTTTTAAATCTGTGTTCATAAAAATTGAACTTCTACAAGATAAATTTTTTATGAAAGAAACAATTTCTTTTAAAAAAATTTTATTTTTTATTGCGTCCCATCCGGAATTTGAAGTTATAACATTTTCTGCATCTGGAACAAGAGTAACTTGCTCAGGTTTCACTTTTTCTATTAATTCTAAGAATTTTTTCGAAGGATAGCCTTCTATATTAAATTCCGTTTTTACAATAGATTTTAAATTCAAAACATCTTCATAACGAATATGTCTTTCGTCCGGACGTGGATGTACAGTAATTCCTTCTGCACCAAAACGTTCTATATCCTTTGCAACTTTTAAAATGTTTGGTAAATTTTCTCCTCTTGCATTTCTTAAAGTTGCTATTTTATTAATATTAACACTTAATCTTGTCATTTTATTTTAAATTTTTTTGCAAATTTAATTTTTATTTCCCATTTTTAAAGATTTTGGGTCTAAATTAAAAATATTCTTTTTATAAGAGATTTTTAAATTTTCTTTTTCTCTTTGCTTTTTTAAAGCAATTTCTATTAAATTATTCAATAATTCAGGAAATTTTTTATTTGTTGCTTCCCACAGATAAAAAGATAAAGATCCCGGAATTGTATTAATTTCATTTACAAAAACTTCATTTTTTTTTTCATCTATAATGAAATCTATTCTAACAACGCCAGAATTTCCAAAAATTTTAAAAGTTTTTTTTGCCATTTCTTTTATTTTATTTTCCATTTCTTTCGGAAGGTCTGCAGGAATTTTTCTTTTTGTTGATGTAATTCCTTTATTATTATTTCCTTTTGAAAAATATTTATCTTCGTAAGATAAAATATCACCGCTACTAATTGGTTCTTCCAAAACAGAAGTAAAAGATTTTTCACTATCTCCAAGCACAGAACAATTTATTTCTTTTAAAGGATAAATCATTTTTTCGATAAGAATTTTATTAGAAAAATTTCCTGCAAATTCTATTGCTTCTGTTAATTCGGATAGATTTTTTGCTTTGGAAATTCCTATACTTGAACCTAAATTTGCAGGTTTTATTATTACAGGAAAATTTATTTTTTTTATAAAATTATCTTTATTTTTATACCATTCTTTTTCGTAAAACCATATAAAATCTACCACAGGAATTTCATTTGATTTTAAAATCATTTTGGAAATAATTTTATCCATTCCAACAGCAGACGATAATAAATCCGAACCAACATAACTTATTCCTTTTAAATCAAAAAAACCTTGAATTGTTCCATCTTCTCCGTAAGTTCCGTGCAAAATTGGAAAAGCAATGTCTATTTTTGTTAAAATTTTATTTTGTCCGAGAAAATTTGTTTTTGTTTTGTAAATAAAATTATCTCCAAAAATAGACGACATATTTATTTCTATAGAATTAGATAAAAGTTTTTTTAAATTTTTGTAATTATCTATTTCTAATAAATTTTCACCATTGTACCATTTCCCATCTTTACTTATGTAAATAGGAATAACTTCATAATTTTCTTTTTCAAGAACTTTCATAACTTGAATGGCAGAAATTACAGAAATTTCATGTTCTACAGATTTTCCACCGAAAAAAACCCCAATATTTATTTTCATAATTTTATTAAAATTTTAAATTAAAAAAAATTTTTTCAAAAAAACGCCATTTTTTTAATATTTTATGATTTTTTATTTGAAATTAAAAAAATTTTTTCCAAAAATCGTTCAAAATTTTAATGATTTTTAATTTCAAATAAAAAAATTTTTTCGAAATTCGCCTCAAATTTCAACATTTTTTTAATTGAAATTAAAAAAATTTTTTCGAAAATCGTCCAAAATTCCAACATTTTTTAAGTTCAAATTAAAAATTTTTTTTCAAAAAAACTGCAATTTTTTAATGATTTTTTATAATTTAAATTTTTTTCAAAAAAAAAATGATGTTTTTGAAAAACACCAATTTTTTAATTATAAAAAATAATGGATATATGATAAATGAATGGAATTTTATTTTATGGAAAATCAACTTCTTTTATAGTTTCAAATTCTAAACTATCTGGATATAATGTATTTTCTTTAATTTGCCATATTTCATAAACACCTGATGCGAGATCTCCATTTTCATCAAATTCTAGTCTTCCAGAAGCACCGTCATAATCTATGGAAATTCCATTTTCAATTTTTTCTTTTGCTTTTTGAAATTCATTAATTTCTATTTTTTCTCCACTGGAAGAAATTTCTCTAATTTTTTTTATAAAATCTTTTGGAATTATACTTTCTGAGGACAAAATAGAATAAGCAATTAAATAAATTGCGTCATACATAGAATAAGAATAGCTTCTAAGTGGTGCTTTTCCAATAAAATTTTCAAAATTGTTATTAAATGTTTGATTTTCTGGATTTGATGGTGAAACACCTATTAAATTATTTATTACAGAATGAGGGTTTTTATTCAAAAAATCATCACTTTGGAAAGCTTCTGTACCAATGATTTGAGGTTTATAAGTATCGTCAAAAATTTTCATTGTATCTAATGTAGCAGTTATTTTTTGTAATCCTGCTCCTGCACCAGTTACAAGAAATAATAAAGGAGGTTTATTTTCTAATAAAAGCTCTAATTGAGAATGAAAATCATAATCATTATAATTTTCATTTTCACTTTCGTCAAAAGACTGTACAGAAAAAATAATAGGTGAACCTAAGCTCATTATATGATTTGTAAATGCATCTTTAAGTCCTTTTCCGTAAATACTATTTGTATGCAATATTGCGATTTCAGATATTTCCAAAACATCTTTTATATAATCAGCAATAATTTTCCCTTGAAATGCGTCAGAAGGTATAGTTCTCCAAAAAAAATCTCTGTCATTTAAATGAGTTAATTGCGGAGAAGTGGCAGAAGGCGAAATTAATAAAACTTCTTTATCTATAATTAAATTATCTGCAAGATACAAACATCTACTTGATGCAGTTGAAATTAAAGCAACAGCATTATCATCATTTATCAACTCTTTTCCTTTTTCTAATGCAACTTCTTTGCTTGCTTCATTATCTTTAACTACCAACTTCAATTTTTTCCCCAGAATATTACCACTTGAATTAATTTCTTCAATGGCAAGATTAGCAGCATTTTTCATTTCATTAGAAAATTCTTCATACTGTAAAATAGGTACTATTAAACCAATATTAATGGTATTACTTTCTTCTGTTTCATCGTCTTCTTCACATGAAATAAAAACAGATATTAAAAAAGTAAACAATAATAAAAATTTTAAATTCTTCATATTTATTTTAAATTTTAAAAAATTTTTAAACAAATATATAATAAAAAATAAAAAATTTATTTTTTTTGTAATATCATAAGTCCATCTCTGAGAGGTAAAATTAAATTCATAACTCTTTTATCATTATGAACAAAATTATTAAATTCTACAATTGCATGAGTTTTTTTATCTTTATTACTAATTTTATTAATAACTTTTCCATTCCAAAGAACATTATCTGCAATAATAAAACCACCTTTTCTAAGTTTATCAAAAATTAATTTATAATAATTAAGATATTCTGTTTTTTCAGCATCAATAAAAACTAAGTCAAAAATTTCATCTAAATTTGGCAAAATTTTATTTGCATCTCCTATGTGTAGGATAATTTTATCTTCTAAATTTGACTTTTTTATATAAGTTTTAATAAAATCTTCTAACTCGTCATTTTTTTCTATGGTGTGTAATTTACCATCTTTTTCTAGGGTTTTTGCCATACAAATTGCCGAATAAGATGTAAATGTACCAATTTCTAAAATCTTTTTTGGCTTTATCATCCTACTAAACATTTCTAATAATTTACCTTGCAAATGTCCAGAAATCATTCTTGAATTTAACTGATTTAGATGAGTTTGACGGTTTAACTCTTTTAAAATTTCGTCTTCTTTTTCTGTATGTTCTAATATATATTTTTCTAATTCTAACATAAATAATTTTGAAATTTAAAAATAAAAAAATTCTAAAAAATATTTTTCAAATTAAAAAAAAAATTTTATAAAATTCATTAAAATTTTGTCGTTTTTTTGAAAAAAATTTTTTTTTAATTTATATTTTAATTTAATGTTTTATTAATTTGTAATGTTTTACAAAAATTCGCCAAAAATGAAAAAAATTTTATTTATAGTTTACTTTTTATTTATAACAACATATTTGAGGTCTCAAATTTTTCAAGATGATTGTGGAACTTCTAATTTGAATGAAATAAATATTTCTAAATTAATTTGGTATGGAAATAATGCTTTTTTATATGATTTTTTTAAAGATTTTGAAAAAAATCAAGAATTTCAGTTTTTAAATAAAAAAAAAATTTATTATAAAATTCCTTTGAAATTTTGGGTTTATTGTCATAAAAATAATAAAAAAATAAGTGAAAATGAAAAAGCTATAAAAAAATTTGTTTCTGATGTAAATTTTCATAATTTAGAAAATGAAACTGGTTTAATTTTTTTTCTGTATGAAATAGAATATATTAAAAAAAAGCGTTTTATAAAATTAAATTATTTTACAGAATACACAAAAATTACAAAAAAATATAAAGATGAAAAAGTTATAAATATACATCTTGTTGGAAGTATAAAAAAATTTGGTGATTATGTAAAAGGGAGTTATAATAAATTTACGAAAGGAATAATTCTAACAAAAAAAACTCCATCAACAACTTTAACTCACGAAATTGGACATTATTTTGGTCTTTTGCATACTCATAGGAATTGGCGTATGGGAAAATGTTTACAAGAAGCTGTGGATAGAAATAAAAAATATCCTTTTTATTGTTTTTTTAAAGATGGAAAAACTTGCGAAAGCAGCGGCGATGGACTTTGTGATACTCCGGCTGAACCAGTTTTACAAAAATTTGTAAATGAAAAATGTGAATTTATTGGGGAAAATTTAAAAGATAATTGGGGAGATTTTTACAAGCCATCTGTAAATAATATTATGTCTTATGTAAATCCAAGAACTTGTAGAGACAATTTTACAAAAGAGCAAATCGCTGTCATTTTATATAATGCAAAAAATAATAAAAATGAAAATTTATGGAAAATACAAAAAAATAAAAATATTTATGATTTAGATAATTTTGAACCTGATAATACAAAATTTATGGCAAGTGAAATTAAAAAAAATGAAAAAAATTATCATACTTTTCATAAAAAATTTAATAAAGATAAAATTCAAGATATTGATTGGGTAAAATTTTTATTGAAATATAAAAAAAATAATATTGAAATAGAAATTTCAAAAGAAAAATTTGATAATATAAATTTACATTTATCTTTATATGATTCTAAAGAAAAAGAAATTATGACTTTCACAGAAACAAAAAATGAAGGAAATTTAAAAATTCATTTGAAAAATTTAGATAAAGGATTTTATTTTTTAAAAATAGAATCAAATACAAAAATTGAACAAACAAAAGGATATTTTTTAAATATTAAATAGACATTATATAAGTTGTAATTTTATTTTTATATTTGCATAATGGATATTTTATTTAAGACAAGTTTTTAAAACTTGTCTTAAATAGAAATTATTATTTTGCACTCATACAAATATCAATAAAATGATGTTTTTCCGGATGCTCTTCTGGATTATTCAAATATATCTCATAACTTGGTCGGGACATATCTATTTCATGCTTATTTTTTTTCATCCATTCAACCACTTTATTCCATGCTAAACCATATTCTTCCGGAGATTTCAATTCAGCATACATCGTAACATATTTTCCTCCGGGTAAAACTTTCTTTTTTATCTCTCCACCATCTTTACAAACACAAATGTTTTCAGGAATTTCCATGCAAACATCTAATTTTAGCTCATCTAATGGAGTAACTTTTGGATCATCTTCATAAGAAGATAACATTACTAAGTTTGGATTTAGTAAGCCTTTTGGTCCTGCCCAAGCAAAAAGTTTTCCAAATAATCCAGCAAAAATTTCTGGATTTCCCATATAATTACCTGTGTAAGAAACAAATGCTACTTTTCTTTCAGATAATTCCTTGATTTTTATTTCTTTAGTTACCATAAAAAATTTTTTTTAAGAAAGCATATTTTTTAAATCTTCTTTTGCATTTCCTGTTGCATGAAGATTGAAATTTTCAACAAGGAAATTTAAGATATCTTCATTAAAAAATTCCGGAACTTTCGGTCCAACATAAATATTTTTAATCCCTAAACTAAATAAAGCAAGCAAAATAATTACCGCTTTTTGCTCCATCCAACTTAAAACTATAGAAACAGGTAAATCATTTACCGGAACACCAAGTGCATTACTTACTGCCAAAGCAATTTCTACTGCTCCATTGCTGTCATTACATTGTCCTAAATCTAAATATCTTGGAATTCCTGTGCCAGGAACCAAACCAAAATCTATATCATTAAATCTAAATTTACCACAACTTGAAGTGATAATAACAGTATCATTTGGTAAACTTTCCGCAAGATCTCTGAAATAATTTCCCGCTTTTCCCGGAGCATCACAACCAGCAATTACAAAGAAATGTTTGATCTTTCCTGTTTTAATTGCATCTAAAATTTGCGGAGCAAGACTTAAAATAGTTTTATAATGATGACCAGTGATCAAACTTGTTTCATCATTAAAATTATCTACATCTGGAAGTTCTAAGGTTTGATTAATTACTTCTGTAAAATCATAATCTTTAATTAATTTCGCTCCTTCTATTCCAACTATTGAAGTAACATATAATCTATCAACATAAGTTGATTTTTTCTTAGGCGGAACTATACAATTTGTATTTAAAATTATTGTTCCGTTCCAATCTTCAAAAAGTTTTGTTTGGTCAAACCAAGATTTACCAATATTACCTTTTAAATGTTTGAATTTTTTTAACTCCGGATAACCATGTGCCGGCAACATCTCAGAATGAGTATAAATATTTATTCCTTTTCCCTCAGTATCTTCTAAAAGTTTTTTTAACATTACAAGATTATGTCCGCTAACTAAAATCCCTTTTCCTTCAGCTTTATTTTGACTAACTTTTACCGGAGTAGGAATTCCAAAATTATTCGTATGAGCATTACTTAAAATATCCATAACCTTAACTCCGGCATTACCAACTTTCATTAATTGTGCAATATGTTGGTCGAAATTGAAATTAGAATTTGTTAAAGTAAAATACAAAGTTTCTGCCATTACATCATCAACTTCTTTCACATTCATATTCATTTCGTCTGCATGGTAACGATACGCAGAAAGTCCTTTTAAACCAAAAATCATAGTATCTTGTAAACGAGCAAGATTTTCATCTTTTCCACAAGTTCCCATTTTTTGACCTTTAAAACCACAACCGTCTTTTGCAGACATTTCACATTGATAACAAAACATAAAATATTTTTTTATAAAATTTAAAATGCAAATTTAGTTTTAAAAATTAAAAAAACAAAAAAAAAATGATTTTTATCATAAAAAAATTTATTTTTATTTTTATTTTGTTTTTTTATTAAAATATATATTATGTTTAAAAAAACCTTATTTATTATTTTAGTGCTTAATTTTTTTCCAAATTTAAATTTTTCTCAGAATAAAGATTTGAAAACTTTTATAGAATTAAAAGGGAAAATTTTTTTTAACAAAAAACCATTAAAATTTGTAGAAATTTCCATATATCAAAAAAATAAAAAAATAAAAATTTTTCAAAATCAAGAAGATGGAAGTTTTTATTTCGATTTAAAAATAGATAAAATCTATATATTAGAATTTTCAAAAAAAAAATTTTGTACAATAAAACTTGAATTTAATACGAAAGTTCCAAGAAAAAATGAAATATGGCCATTCTATTTTGAATTAGATCTTTTTGAAAAAGATAAAAAAAATAGTGCTTTTTTTGAAAAAAATTTTTTTAAGAAAATAAAAATTGACGATAACGAAAGATATTTCGAAGAAGATTTAAAATATTCGAAAAAAATAAAGTTAAGAAAATTTATTGAAAATGAAAATAATAAAAAAAATTACAAAAAAAAATTACAAAAAGCAAATAATTTTTTTGAAAAAAAATTATATAAAAAAGCAAAAATAAAATTTCAAGAGGCAAATATTATTTTTAATAATGAAAAATATCCTTTAGAAATGATAGAAAAAATTGATAAAATTTTAAAAAAAAATATAAAAAAATATAAAAAAAATTTTTTAAAAGCAGAATATTTTTTCGAAAATAAGGAATATAATTCTGCAATAAAATTTTATGAAAAATCATTAGAATTCAAAGCAGATGCAGATTCATCAAAAAATAGAATATTAGAAATAAAAAAAATTATTATTGATGAAAAAAACTTTAAAAAATTTGCCGAAATTGGAAAAAAATTTTTTTCAGAAAGAAAATATGAAAAAGCAAAAATAAACTTTTTAATTGCCTTAGAAATAAAAAATGATATAGATTTAAAAATTGAACTGGATAAAGTGAATGAAAAAATTTATAAAAAAAATGTAAAAAAAGGAAATAATTATATTAAAAAAGAAAATTTCGATAAAGCAATTTTAGAGTTTGAAAATGCACAAAATTTATTTCCGGAGGAAAATCTCCCGAAAGAAAAATTATTAGAGATTAAAAATTTAAATAAAAAAAAGCATTTAGAATTCTTAGAGATTCAAAAACGCAAAGAAAAAGGAAAAAAAATTTTAAATAATGATGGAATAGATTACGAAATATATTTAAAAGAATTGGCAAAAACAGCCCCAAAAGGTGTCAGTGAAAAAATAATTACCGATGAAAAAAAGACCGTAAAAATTATTATTGTAAATTTTGACGGAATAGCAAACGAGTATAAAGAAGTAAAACATAATTGGGGGGGACTTTATTATTTTAAAAACGGACAAAATATTTCAAAAACTTATTTTGAAACAGAAGTGAAAATTAAAAAAAATGATTAAAAAAATATTATGTAAATAGAAAATTTTTTATTTTAAATAAATTGTATTTTTTTGTAAAAAAATAAAAAAATGAATTTAGATATTAAAAATAATAAAGAAGAAAGTTTTTCATCAACATTAAAAGGTGAAAATCTTAAATTTGAAAAGAATAATTCAAAAAAAGAATTGAAAATTTTAGCTCTGCGCAACACAGTTTTAATGCCAAAATCATTTTTATCTATTGCTCTTAATAGAGAAAAATCATATTCAATTGTAAAAAATTCTTATGAGAAAAATGAAATTATAGGTGTTCTTTCGCAAAAAAAAGTAAAAACAGAAGAGCCAGAATTAAAAGATTTGTACGAAATTGGCACTCTTGTTAAAGTTATTAAAATTTCAAAACAAGGAAATACTAGGATAGCAATTATAGAAGGTTTAAGTCGTTTTCTTGTTAAAGATTTTGTACGAAAAGAACCATTTTTAACTGTTTCTTACGAAAATTTGGCAGAGAAAAATTCTTTTAAAATTGAAAATATTGACAATAAAATTAATTCCTTAAAAGAAAAATCTATCAGACTGGCAAATTTAATTTCTATGCCAAAAGAAATGGAATTTAGCATAAGAAAAATTGATAAAATAGATTTTTTAATAGGCTTTATTGTTTCAAATATTCCAATAAAAACAGAAGAAAAACAAAAAATTTTAGAAGAAAATAATATAGAAAAAAGGATTTTATTTTTAATAAAATTTTTGGATTTGGAGACTCAAAATTCAAAATTAAATAAAGAAATTCAAGAAAAAGTTCGCGGCGAATTGTCAGAGCAGAACAAAAAATATCTTCTTAACCAACAAATGAAAGCAATTCAGAATGAGTTAGGAAATAAGGAAAATATAGAAATAAAATCTTTAAAAGAGAAAATTAAAAATAAAAATTGGTCTGAAGAAATTCAAAAAACTGTTGATAAAGAATTAGAAAAATTAGACCGAACAAACCAAATGTCTCCGGAGTATTCTAATTTATTAAATTATTTATCTCTTTTAACGGAATTGCCTTGGAATGAATTTACAAAAGATAATTTTGATTTAAAACGTGCTTCAGATATTCTCGATGGCGACCATTTTGGTTTGGAAAATGTGAAAGACAGAATTTTAGAACATCTTGCAATTTTGAAATTAAAAGGAGATTTAAAATCACCAATTATTTGTTTGTATGGACCTCCGGGAGTTGGGAAAACTTCTTTGGGACGTTCCATTGCAAATGCTTTAAATAGAAAATATATTCGTATGTCCCTGGGAGGTTTGCACGACGAAGCAGAAATCAGAGGACACCGCAGAACTTATATAGGTGCGATGCCCGGACGAATTATTCAAAATTTGAAGAAAGTAAAATCCTCAAATCCAGTTTTCATACTTGATGAAATAGATAAGGTTGGAAATGATTTTAGGGGAGATCCATCTTTTGCTCTTTTGGAGGTTTTGGACCCAGAACAGAATTTTTCATTTTATGATAATTATTTGGAACTTCCTTATGATTTATCAAAAATAATGTTCATTGCAACAGCAAATAATATTTCTCAAATTAAACCTGCATTGATAGATAGAATGGAATTAATAGATGTCAGCGGTTATATAGTTGAGGAAAAAGTGGAGATTGCAAAACGTCATCTTTTGCCAAAACAATTGAAAGCCCATGGTGTAAAAAAAACACAATTAAATGTAAATGACGAAACTTTTTCTTTTATTATAGAAAATCATACAAGAGAATCCGGAGTTAGAGAATTGGATAAAAAAATTGCAAAATTAGTCAGAGGAATTGCAAAGAAAATAGGTTTCAATGAAAATTATGATAAAAATATTTCTGTAAAAGATTTGCAAAAAATCTTAGGTTCACAAAAATATCTACAAACTAAATATCAAGGAAATGATTATCTCGGAGTTGTAACAGGTTTAGCTTGGACTTATGTTGGCGGAAAAATTTTGTTTGTCGAAACAAGTTTAAGTAAAGGAAAATCTGGAAAAATAAATTTGACTGGAAATCTTGGGAAAATTATGAAGGAATCGGCAATCTTAGCTTTAGAATATTTAAAAGCACATTCTGAAGAATTTAAAATAAAATATGACATTTTTGAAAATTATAATGTTCATGTTCACGTTCCGGAAGGAGCAATTCCAAAAGATGGACCTTCGGCAGGAATTACTATTTTAACATCCTTAGCTTCTGCTTTTACAAAAAGAAAAGTTAAAAAAAATCTCGCCATGACAGGAGAAATAACTTTAAGAGGAAAAGTTCTTCCGGTTGGAGGAATAAAAGAAAAAATACTCGCCGCTAAACGAGCAAACATAAAAGAAATAATTTTATCTATTGACAATAAAAAAGATATAGACGAAATTAAAAAAATATACATAAAAGGCTTAAAATTTTATTTCGTTGAAAATTGCAAAGAAGTTATAGAAATTGCGCTAATTTAATTAATAATGAGAAATGTGAATGTTTTTTTAATTTGAATTAAATTATGAATTTAAATTTTATTTCTGTAAGTTTTTTAGATTTTGTTGATGTATTTTTTGTTGCATTTTTAATGTTTCAAGTTTATGAACTTATAAAAAAAACTGTTGCAATTAATATTTTTGTAGGTTTATTTTCCATTTATTTACTTTGGATTATAGTTAAAGCAATGGGAATGAATTTATTGAGTGATATTTTAGGTCAATTTATTGGTCTTGGTATGATTGCTTTGATTATTGTTTTTCAGCAAGAAGTCAGACGATTTTTATTACTCTTAGGAATTAATTATTCTTCGAAACGAAAATTTTCATTAGAACGTTTATTTTCTTTTAATAAAAAAAAAACCTCTGATATGCAATTAAAATCTGTTGCTAAGGCTTGTATCAAAATGGCTTTAGAAAAAACTGGTGCTTTAATTATAATGAAAAATAAAACAGATTTAAGTGCTTTTGCAGAAACAGGTAATGCATTAAATGCTGATATTTCCATTAGATTAATAGAAAATATTTTTTTTAAAAATAGTCCGTTACATGATGGTGGAATGATAATTTCTGGAAATAAAATAGAGGCAGCATCTTGTATTTTACCAATTTCAGAGAACACTATGATTCCATCTCACATGGGTTTAAGGCACAGAGCAGCCATTGGAATTACAGAAATAACTGATGCTTTTGTAATTATTGTTTCCGAAGAAACAGGAACAATTTCTTATGCTAAATTTGGAGAAATAACAACGAATGTAAAAAATAAAAATTTGCATAAGATTTTAGAAGAAGAATTCTATTAAAAAAGAAAAATTTTGGACGTTTTTTCTATTTTTTTTAATTTGGTTCTTGGAATCTTTTTGTGAAATATAAATTTTTTATTTATTAAAAATAATTATTATGATTCATCGTCCACGATGATTTCGTTGCATCGTCCTATAAAGCATTGATTTTTAATGTTTTAATGGCGATTTGGAATGAAAATTTTTAAAAAATATTTTGAAAAAAAACACAAATTTTTCACAATTTTTTTATGAAAAAAACTCGCATCACAAAAAGGTTAGATAACCAAAAATTTTTTCAAAAATCGTCCAACATTTCAATATTTTAAAAAAACAACATTGGAGGTTTTTTTTTGAACACCAATGTTTCGACATCAAATGTTAAAAATTTTTCATAATTTGCCAAAAATTTTAATGTTTTTCAAATCAAAATAAAAAAAATTTTTTTCAAATTCGTCCAAAATTTCAATATTTTTCAAATCAAAATAAAAAAAATTTTTTTCAAATTCGTCCAAAATTTTAACATTTTTCAAATCAAAATAAAAAAATTTTTTTTCAAAAACGTCCAAAATTTTAATATTTTTCAAATCAAAATAAAAAAAATTTTTTTCAAAAATCGTCCAAAATTTTAACATTTTTTAAAATTTGAAATAAAAAAATTTTTTCCAAAAAACGAAAAATTTTAATAATTTATTAAAAAAAACTTTTTCCAAAAAACGCCGAAATTTTAATAATTTATTAAAAAAAATTTTTTTCAAAAAACGAAAAATTTTAATAATTTATTTAAATAAAATTTTATAAATTTTTCATTTGATTAATA
>JAOZVH010000239.1 GCA_029938235.1 Bacteroidales bacterium | reverse complement strand
TTTTAATTTAAAATCCAATTAATTAAACCTTTTTTTTCAATAATTTGATTTAATTTTTCAGGAAGTCTTGGTATTGAAAATTTTTTATTTTCAATTTTCACAAAAGAATTTTTAAAATTTATTTCTATTTTATCATTTCTTTTATAATTATTAACAATTTCTTCATTAACTATTAACAATAAACCTTGATTTATACAAGAGCGATAAAAAATTCTATTTACAGATTTTACAATAACTGCTTTCACACCTGCATGTGCCAAAGCAACAGCGGGATGTTCTCTGGAACTTCCACAACCAAAATTATCTCCTGCTATAATTACATCATTTTTACGTAAATTTTTAGAAAAATTAACATCAAAATCAGAAAATAGATACGGTAAAATAGATTTTGCATCAGAACTTAAAATTTTATAAGTTAAATGTCCGGCAAACATTTGGTCTGTGTTCAAATTATCTATCTCCGAATAGTCCCAAACACCATTTATTCGGCGATTTTCATTATCATTTATTAATAATTTCTTTTTTATTTCCTTATAATAAGGGAAAATTTTATTATCATTTAAAAAATCTTCAGAACAAGAAATTTCTCCTTTTAAAGCCGAATAAGCAACATTAGCCGGAGAAGCAAGATAAACATTAGATTTTTTATTTCCCATTCTACCAAGAAAATTACGATTAGCAGTGGAAATCACATTAAAATTATCAGCAGGAATTCCTTGTCCTGTTCCAAGACAAGCACCACAAGAAGCCGATAAAATAGTTGCTCCGGCTTTTACAAGTTTTGTAATAATTCCCTCTTCTATTGCTTTTAAATAAATTTCTATGGAAGCAGGAGTTACTGTCAATTGAAAGTTTTTTGCGATTTTTTTTCCATCTAAAATTTCCGACGCAATTCTTAAATCATCTAAACGTCCATTTGTACAAGTTCCTATCAAAGCCTGATGAACTTTTTTTCCTTTAATTTGAGAAATAGATTTTATATTATCTACATTATGAGGAACAGCAATTATTGGAAAAATTTCATCTAAATTAATTTCAATTTCTTTCAAGTAATTTGCTTTTTCGTCTGCAAAAACTCCATCTATTTTTTCTTTTCCATAGAATTTTGCAAGAACTTCATCCGCTGGAAAAACAGAATTTTTTGCTCCCATTTCTGATGCCAGATTTGTCAAAGTCATACGTTCAGAAATGCTTAGTGTTTTTACTCCTTCGCCGTGATATTCTATAGAAAGATAATTTGCTCCGGCTGAACCTATCATTCCAATTATCCAAAGTGATAGATCTTTCGCATAAACACCTTTTTTTAATTTTCCATTTAAAGTTATTTTTATACTTTCTGGAACTCTAAACCATGTCTCTCCTCTTTTCCATAGTCCTGCTGCTTCTGTTCTGTCAATACCAACAGCCATAGAATTAAAAGCTCCGGCAGTGCAAGTATGACTGTCGCTTCCGACAATTATCATCTTCGGTTTTGCGTGATAAGACATAATTTGATGACAAATTCCACGTCCTGCATCATAAAAATTTTTTATCTTTTGCGAGTTTACAAACTCCCTAATTTCTTGATACTGAGTAGCAAGTTTTGAACTTGTTGGCGGTGCATTATGGTCCAAAACAATTAAAAGTTTATCTGGATGAATAACTTTTTCACCTTTCATTTTCAAAAAAGTATTTTTAATACTTACTGTATTATCGTGTGTCAAAATAATATCTGGTTTACTAAAAACTATAGTTCCAGATGATGCTCCAAAAATTTTTTCCGCAAATGTTTTATACATAATAAAAATTTTAATAATTTTTTATACTTTACGCAAATAAAAAAAAAAAAATTAAAATAAAATAAAAATTGCAAATTTTGGTTTAAAAATTGATTAATTATTTATTTATTAAAAATATGAAAATATGAAAATATCAATTAAATATTTAAGAATTCTTGTATTATTATCAATTTTAATAATAGTAATAGAAGCTTATAAATTATTAACTTCTTTTCGTGATCCAGAAAAAAAAGAAATTTTAAAAGAAGATATTCCAATATTTGTAAATGTTCGTTCTTTTGAAATGCCTTTGCGAATTTATTTTGCAGAGGAAGAAGTTCCAACACAATATTTTGATGTTAAAGAAAGTCTTGATAAGGAATTGCTAAGAGTTGCTTTCTGGCATTCACGAACAACTTTATATATGAAACGAGCAACACGTTATTTTCCAATTATAGAAAAAATTCTTAGTGAAAATAATATTCCTGACGATTTTAAATATCTTGCCATTGCAGAAAGTGGATTAGATGCACAAGCTCTTTCTTATAAAAAAGCAAAAGGTTATTGGCAATTTTTGAAAAAAACAGCTGAATATTATGGTTTAGAAGTCAACAAAGAAGTAGATGAACGTTGTGATATAGAAAAATCAACAAAAGCTGCTTGTAAATATTTTAAAGATGCTTATAGAAAGTTTGGAACTTGGAGCTTAGTAGCTGCTTCTTATAACAGAGGAATGGGGGGAATTAATAGGCAATTAAAAGCTCAAAATGTTGATGATTATTATGATTTGCGTCTTAATACAGAAACGTCAAGATATCTTTTTAATATTATTTCTTTAAAACTTGTAATTTCTTATCCGGAAAATTTCGGATTTTTTATAGATGAAAAAGATAAATATAAACCTTTGCCAACTTATCCCATTAAAATAAATGGAGGAATAAAAAATTTAGTGAAATTTGCAGAAAAATATTCTAGTAATTATAAAATAATAAAAAGATTAAATCCTTGGTTGCGACAAAAAAAATTAACAAATCCAAAGAAAAAAGAATATATTATTAAAATACCAAGAAAAGGTTTTCGTGATTGCAAAAAAAGAAACAATGAATAAAGAGGAATTTTTAATGAGGAATGAAAAATTATTTTTCTAATTCCTCATTTTTCATTATTTCTTATTGTAATTTAAAAATAATCGGAATATTAATAGAAACTCTTACTGCTCTTCCTCTTTGTCTACCAGCATTCCAATTGGGTAAAGATCTCACAACTCTTAAAGCTTCTTTGTCTAATGATCTATCTACACCTCTAATAATTTTTACCTGTTCAACTTCTCCTTTTTCATTAACTACGAAATTTACATACACTTTTCCTTGTATATCATTTTCCTTTGCAATTTCTGGATATTTTATATTTTTTGCAAGATATTTCTGTAAACCACCGGGAAATTCTGGCATTTGCTCAACTATATGAAATAAAGTAGACTCTTCTACTTCTTCCTCTTCTTCAACTTCAATTATTTGAATCTCAGTTTCTTCATTTGCTTCGGTATTAATTTCCACGTCTTCTTTTACTTCTACATCATCTTTAACAATTTTAATTTCTTCTTCTATTTTTGGCGGAGGAGGTGGTGGAGGCGGAGGAGGTTTTATTTCTTCACGAGTAATTGGAATATGAATTTCTTCCATTTCTATATCTTCCAAATTACCTAAGTCAGAGCCTAACTTCGTTGAACTTGTCCATTCAAAAGCAAGCAAAATGAGAGAAAGCGTAATGACAAAACCAGTTAAAATAAAAGTTGTTTTGTGATATTCTAAATCCGCTTTTACGGTTTTTTTTAATTCCATAATTTTAAATTTTTAAAAATTATATACAATTAAAAAACTTTTTATTTTTAAAATTATTGCTTTTTTCCAAAAAAAATGAGGAATAAAAATTGTTTTAAATTTTATTCCTCATTATGTTTAATTAAAATAAAAAAAATTATTGTAATTTAAAAATAATTGGGATACTCATAGAAACTCTTACAGCTTTTCCTCTTTGTTTACCAGCTTTCCAGTTTGGAAGCGACCTAACAACTCTCAAAGCTTCTTTGTCTAAAGATCTATCTACACCTCTCATAATTTTTACCTGCTCCACTTTTCCTTTCTCATTAACCACAAAATTTATGTATACTTTTCCTTGTATATCATTTTCTTTTGCAATTTCTGGATATTTTATATTTTTTGCAAGATATTGCTGTATCCCTCCGGGAAACTCTGGCATTTGCTCAACTATAAAAAATACAGGAGCTTCTTCTGCTTCTTCCTCTTCAACAACTTCGACAATTTCCACTTCAGTTTCTTCATCTGCTTCAGTGTCAATTTCAACTTCTTCTTCTATTTCTACATCATCTTCGACAATTTTAATTTCTTCAACTACTTTTGGAGGAGGAGGTGGTGGAGGAGGAGGTTTTATTTCTTCACGAGTAATTGGAATTATCTCATCTTCCATTTCAACATCTTCTAAAGAACCCAAATCAGATTGTATTTTCGTTGAACTTGTCCACTCAAAAGCAAGCAAAATGAGTGAAAGAGTTATTACAAAACCCGCTAAAATAAAAGTTGTTTTGTGCTGTTCTAAATCTGCTTTTGCAGTCTTTTTTACTTCCATAATTTTTATTTTTAATAATTATAAATATTTATATATTAAACTTTTTTTTTTCAAAATTATTATTTTTTTTGAGTTTTTTTTCTCAAAATCATATAAACAGGAAGATGATCACTATAACCACCAATATATTTTTTCCCTTGAAAAGTTCGCTCCGGAACAAATTTTCCAATTTTAGTATTCCTATATAATAGGAATTTTTCATTAAAAACATGACCGCCATTAAAACCTATTTGATAACCGTCTTTATCTTTCAAAACAAACTGAGAAACAATTAATTGGTCAAACATATACCAACGACCTTTATAATTTTGTGTACCTTCTCCAAGTATATTATGTCTGTCATATAATAAATTATATAATTCTTTTGTTTCTGAATTTGTTCTTTTATTATTTGCTTTTAAGAGATTACTCACACTTGAATTAGTTGGCTCATCGTTAAAATCTCCCATAATAAAAATTTTAGAATTAGGATTTAATGAAAGAATTCTACTAATTCTTTTTCTTAAAATTGTTGCTGCAGTAATTCTTTTTTGTTCTGTTTTTCTTAATCCTCCACGTCTGGAAGACCAATGATTAACAAAAATATGAAAGATCTCTGAATTATTAGTTTTCCCTTTAACATACAAAATATCTCTTGTTCTTGACATGTCAGAAAGCAAAGCTTTTACTTCTAAATTTTCCTGAGATAAAACTTTAAATTCATCTTGACGATATAAT
>JAOZVH010000051.1 GCA_029938235.1 Bacteroidales bacterium | reverse complement strand
TTTTTCAAAAAAACGTCCAAAATTTTAACATTTTTTAATTTCAAAATAAAAAAAATATTTTCATAATTCGTCCAAAATTTTAATAATTTTAATTTCAAAATAAAAAAAATTTTTCAAAAAAACGTCCAAAATTTCAATATTTTTTAATTTCAAAATAAAAAAAATTTTTTTCAAAAAATCGTCCAAAATTTAATGTTTTTTATTTTGATTTTTTTTTTTTATAAATTATAAAAATGTTAAAAAATTGACGTTTTTTCAAAAATTTTTTTTTTTTAATATTTAAAAACATTCAATTTTAAATATTAAAAATTGCTTTTTCTCCATTTTTTGAATGAAAATTTAATGCTTTTTCAAAATCTTTTAAAGGAAATTTCTTTCCAATTTTTGTTTTAAAATGTGGCATATCAATTATTTTACTAAGGTCTTTTAAAGCTATTTCCAGTTTATTTAGATCTTTTACTGTTTCACTTGTAAAATTTCCAAAACCTTTTATTTGCATTCCTTTCATTAATATTTTACTCGTATGAATAGATAAACTTTCATTTCCACCAAGAAAACCGTATGAATATATTGTAGAATTCATTGGCAAAACATTTGCAACTTTACTAATTAACTTGCCTCCAACTCCATCAAATACCGCAGTAGTTTTCATTTCATTTGCTTTCTCTTCTAATTTTTTTTCAAAATCGTCAGAACTTTCAATAAGCACATTTTTTGCATTTAGTTTTTCTAACTCACACTTAGATGCTTCATTCCTTACTATAGATATTATAGGAATATCATAAGCAATACATATTCCAAGCATTGCTCGTCCTGTTGCAGAATTTCCTGCTGTAGCGATAATTCCTTTATGTCCTTCTTTTTTTATTTGTTTCAAAAAAGCATAAGGAGTAATAGAATTAACCAAAGAAGCAGAATATTCTTCCAAATTTATATTGTCCGGAAGAATTACAGTACTTAGGTAGTGCATTTGAGAATATTCTGACCAAGTTCCAATAATATTATTGCTGAAAATTAAAGATTTATAAACACAAACATTTTTGCCCATATATTCTTTTGGCACATTTTCCCCTATTTCAATAACTTTTCCGGCTCCAGACACTCCACAAATATCATATAAACTATCCGGAGAAAATCCCTTAGGAAACATGCCTTTTATAAAAATAAAATCCCCAAGATTAATTCCTACAGATTCCATTTTAATTATTAAATGTTCATTTGATGCTTTTTCTGTAAATTGAACATCTTTTAATTCTACGATATTAAAGTTTTTACAAATTGCTTTCATATAATTTTTATAAAATTATTATTACAAAAGTAATAAATATTTTTAAATATTTATTATCAAAAATGTTGATATACTTATCATTTTGATAAAAATTTTACATTTTTGAAACAAAATTAAAAAAATCATAAAAAATTGACGTTTTTTTGAAAAAAAATTTTTTTTTAATTAAAAAAATTGACGTTTTTTGAATTAAAAAAAATTTTTTTAATTTTAAATTCGTAAAAAAATTGGCATTTTTTGAAAAAAATATTTAAGTTGAAACTTAAAAAATAATTTTCAAATTTTATCAATTTTTTTTCAAAAAACGCCCAAAATTTTAACATTTTTTAATTTCAAAATAAAAAAAATTTTTTCAAAAATTGTCCAAAATTTTAATATTTTTAATATAAACAACATTTGTTTCGACCAAACAAATGTTTAAAAAATTTTTTTCGAAAAACGTCCAAAATTTTAATATTTTTTAATCTCAAAATAAAAAAAAATTTTTTTCAAAAAACGCCCAAAATTTTAACATTTTTTAATCTCAAAATAAAAAAAAATTTTTTCATAATTCACCAAAAATTTTAACATTTTTTAATTTCAAAATAAAAAAAATTTTTTTTCGAAAATTCGTCCAAAATTTCAATATTTTTTAATTTCAAATTAAAAAAAATTTTTCAAAAAAAAATATATTTTAACATTTATTTTAATTCAAAATTGAAAAAATTTTTTTTCAAAAAACGACCAAAATTTTAATATTTTTTAATCTCAAAATAAAAAAAAATTTTTTTCAAAAAACGACCAAAATTTTAACATTTTTTAATTTTAAATTAAAAAAAAATTTTTTCAAAAAAACGTCCAAAATTTCAATATTTTTTAATTTCAAATTAAAAAAAATTTTTTCATAATTTGTCTAAAATTTTAATTTTTTTTAATTTCAAAATAAAAAAAATTTTTTTTTCAAAAATATATAAAATTATTTTTTTTTTATATAATTTAAAAAAAAATTAAACGTTTTAATAAAAAAAAATTATGGAAAAAAAATCTTATATCTTTTCAGAAATTTCATATAAAATATTAAAGAAAAAAATTCTTAATATTGTTCAAGTTAAAAATGAAAATATTTTTCATGAGTGGTTTAAGTTTGATTATAAAATAGATAAATCAAATGAAAAATTTTTAACAAATTTGATAGTAAATAATAAATATAATATTGATTTTTATTCTGAATTGCAATTACAATTATATTTTATAAATCCTCTTTTACATAAAATATATTTTTATGGTGAAAATTATCGTGAATGGTTTCAAGAAGAAATATCTGCTGTCATAAATAATAACAAAATTAAGGGGGTTTTAGATTTTATGGTTGCTTCCGGAATAGATGAGCCAGAAAAACCATATTTTTTTATACAAGAATTTAAAAAATCTGCACCAATTCCAAAACATCCAAGAGGACAATTATTAGCACAAATGGCTGTTGCAATTGAAAATAATAAAACAATAAATATACGAGGAGCATACAATATCGGTAGATTTTGGTTTTTTATTATTTTGGAAAAAATTGAAGATCTAAATAAATATCAATATCACGAATCAGAATCTTTTGATGTTTTGAAAATAAATGATTTAAAAAAAATTTTTAAAATTCTAAAAGCTGTAAAACATAAATATTGTAAATAAAGAAACCGTTTTTTTAAAAAAAACGGCATTTCTTTAATGATTTTTTATAATTTTAAAAAAATATTAAAAAAAACGACAAATTTTTTACGATTTTAATTTATTAAAAAAATTTTTTTTCAAAAATCGTCCAAAATTTTAATATTTTTAATTTCAAAATTAAAAAATTTTTTCCAAAAAACGCCAAAATTTTATAATTTTTAAAATTCAAAATAAAAAAAATTTTTTTCAAAAATCGTCCAAATTTTAACATTTTAAAATAAAACTTTTTGTAAATTAAAAAAAATATAATTTATATAGAATTTAATATTCTATTTTGGTAAGAAATAAAGCTTTTGCAGCAGCAGAAACTCCAGCTTTAGAACGATTTTTTAATTCTATAATTTTTCTAAAATCAGAAATATTTATTTTTTCTTCTCCAACTTCTAAGATTGTACCAACTATTGCTCTGACCATATTTCTTAAAAATCTATTTGCTTTAATTTCAAATATTAAAATAGAATTTTTTTTCACCCAATTTGCTTTATATATTTTACAAATATTTGTTTTTGTATCTGTATTTACTTTACTAAAGCTTGTAAAATCTTTATATTCAAATAAAATTTTACTTGCTTCATTCATTTTTTCTACATTCAAATTTCTTTGAACTATAAGAGATGTTTCTTGATTAAAAGGATTTTTTTTTGTTTCTATGTAATATTTATAAGTTCTTGAGAGTGCATCAAAACGTGAGTGAAAATTATTTTTTACTTTAAAAATTTTATTTATTGCAATATCATTTGGCAAAAAACGGTTTATTCTAAAAATGAAATTTTTTTCTTTTTTATCTAAAAAAAAATTTTTACTATTAAAATCTGCGATAAAAAACTTCGAATGAACTCCGGTATCAGTTCTTCCTGCTCCAATAATTTCTATTTTTTCTCTCAAAAAAGTAGAAATTTTTTCCTCCAAAACTCCCTGAACAGTTATTGCATTATTTTGAATTTGCCATCCATGATAATTTTTTCCATTATAAGACAACTCAATAGCATATTTTTGCTTCATAAAAAAAACAATTTTTAATTAGAAATGAGGAATTAAGAATGAAAAAAAATTATTTATTCCTCATTCCTAATTATTCATTAAAAAATTCCTAATTTTAAAATGTAAAACCTAAAGACATTCCTCCGAATGGAATAGTGTATAAAATTCTATCATCTATTGTTGATAGTGGATTTACATAAATTCTAAATAAAAAACCTCTAATTGGTTGTCTTCTAAAACCAATTATTGGATAAAACATATACATAGATTCAAAACGACTTTCTAAGATTTCTGGGATACTTGCAATTGCTCCGCCAAATCCAAACTCAAAATATTTATTATTTGCTCCTTTATTGAAACTTATAGAATGCGAAAAAACTCTTCCCTCAGGTAAAATTTCTGTACCATAACCTAAACCAACTCTAACATTAACAAAAAGATAACGATGTTGGTATAAAATTCTCTCATAAGAAATAGAAGGTAAAATCCCTGTGCCTAAAACATCAAGATAAATAGCATTTGGTGCTCTTTTTCGAGATTGAGCATTTTTTCCTGTTCTGTGTTTTGCTTGTCCAAATAAATCTACAGAAAAAAAACTCATACAAAATATTAAAATAAATAATTGTTTCATTATAAAATTATTTTTTTTTAAAATTTAAAATTACAAATAATTTTATAAAAAAAACTTTTTTTTTGAAAATTATAAAAAATAGTAAATCTATAAGCCGGATCCTGTTTCTAAAAATTAGAATTTCTATCATTTATCTAGATCTAATGTTACCATTAAATTCTAACGACCTACCCCTTGGACAAAACGAGCAATTTTATATCCAATATACTTGGTCTTTCAACTCATAAGATGCACAAAACTTTTATCAAAAAGTTCCTGTGAGCTCTTACCTCACTTTCTCACCCTTACCAAAAAAATATTTTGGCGGTTATTTTCTGCTGCATTACTACACCCTCACGGACATCTTCGGCTAAGAAGTATGATGCTCTATGTTGCCCGGACTTTCCTCTTATAAAAATTTTATAAGCGATAGAACGATCTACTATTTTATTTTGCAAAAATAATTAATTTTATTAATTATTTAATTTTTTAATAAAATTAATAATTTTTTCTTTCTCATTATTATAAAACCAATTAATATTCTTATCTCTTTTAAACCAAGAAATTTGTCTTTTTGCAAGTCTTCGAGAATTTCTTTTTACTAATTCTATTGCTTTTTCTAATGAATATTCACCGTCCCAATGAGCAAAAAATTCTTTGTACCCAACTGTATTTAAAGCGTTTAAATGTTTTTTATTGTGAAATTTTTTTGCTTCTTCTATTAAACCGTTTTCCATCATAATATCAACTCTTTTATTAATTCGTTCATATAATTTCCCCCTGTCCATTTTTAAAGCTATTTTTATTATTTTAAAATTTCTTTTTTTCACTTTTTTTTTCAAAAAGCTTGAATAAGGTTTATTTGTCATTATAGAAATTTCCAGAGCTTTTAAAATACGTTTTGCATTTTTCAAATCAACTACTTCATAATGTTTTGGGTCCATTCTTTGCAAATCAAAACGTAAACTTTCTATTCCTTCATTTTCTAATTTGTCAATTAATTTTTTCCTAATATTTATATCTACGGTTGGCAAATCGTCTATTCCATTACAAACAGCATCTACGTACATTCCTGAGCCTCCGACCATTATTGCAAATTTTTTTTTTAGAAAAATTTTTTCTAAAATTGATAAAACTTCAACTTCAAAACTACTTGCATTATAGTAATTTTCTATAGATTTATTCCCAATAAAAAAATGCTTTATTTTTTTTAATTGTTTTTCTGTAGGTGGAGCAGTTCCAATTTTCAATTCTTTATAAAATTGTCTGGAATCTGAAGACAAAATAAAAGTATCAAAATATTCTGCTATTTCTATACTTAGATCTGTTTTACCTATTCCTGTAGCACCAATTATAACAATCAATGTTTTTTTCATAAAAAAAATTTTTTTTTCAAAATTGACCAAATTTTTATAATTTATAAAAATTTAGTCATTTTTTTTTATAAACTCTTCCATTACATTTTTGGAATTTCTTTTTTTGTAATATTTGTTTATATTACATACTTATCAAACTTTTTAAAATTCTTATTTGAGAAATATTTAATCCAATAATATTAGTAACAATATCATTAGAATAAGCTTTTTTTATCATAGAAAAAGCATTTTTTTTTTGCTATTTTAATTCTTTCCATTCTTTCTTCTATTTTTCCGTTCATTCTCAATTCCATAGCAAGAATAATTAGAAATATAACAAATTCATAATCAAATATTGGCAAAAATCTTTTTTATTGCCATCAATTTTACCGAAATAATCATAAAAGGGATTTTATTCCATTTGTTTTTCCCGTGATAAAAAATTATTGGAATTACAAGTCGCAAATGAAAATCTTTTTTCTTGATTTTTTTATCAATTTTTTCCTTGATTTGCATATCAAAGATATTGCAAATGTATCTTAAAATTTGAACATGAGGAAAACTCTCTAATAAATTTATGCTCGAATAAAAAAGAAATTTTAATTTTTGTTTTATTCTCGCCAAAATAATAATCGCAATCATAAACAATATCTGAAAAAAATTCTTTTAAATCAGGTTCTAATAAGCTTTGTATCAATTTTTAATGTTTTTAAATCCAATTTGTTTACAATTTTTATGAAATTATTTTTTCAAGAAAATGTTTCAATCTTTTTCTGAGAAAACAATTTCTTGAAAAATGCGTCATGAGATTTTATATCTTATTTGACATTTTTTTAATTAAAAAAAATTTTTTCCAAAAAACATCAATTTTTTAATGTTTTTTTGGAAAAAATTAATCTAAATTATATATTTAACCATTTTTTTACTTCATTAATTTTTGGATTTTTTAAACCAAGTTTTTTCTTTTTATTTAATGAACATAAATCATTATGAAATTTTCCTGCTTTAATTTCTTTCAATTTGTTTAGGCTTGTAAAACCTAAATTTTGAATAACTTTTACCCACTCTTTTGGAATACCAATTTCTAAATATTTTTCTTCATTATCAAAAGATGGCTTTTTTTCTGCTCTCATCTGTGGGAAAAATAAAACATCTTGTATAGAATTTGAATTTGTTATTATCATAGATAATCTATCAATTCCAATTCCCAAACCTGCAGTTGGTGGCATTCCATATTCTAAAGATTTTAAAAAAGCTTCATCAAGAATCATTGCTTCTTTATCACCACGTTTTCCTAACTCTAATTGTGCTTCAAAACGTTTTCTTTGATCTATTGGGTCATTTAATTCTGAATAAGCATTGCAAATTTCTTTTCCATTACAAATACACTCAAAACGCTCAACTAAACCATCAATAAAACGATGTTTTTTCGCAAGAGGCGACATTTCTATAGGGTAATCTGTAATAAAAGTTGGTTGTATTAAATTTTTCTCACAAGTCTCACCAAAAATTTCATCTATTAATTTTCCTTTTCCCATAGTTTCGTCTATAGAAATATTCAAATTTTTAGCTGTTTCTCGCAAATCTTTTTCCCCCATTTTGGAAATATCTATTTTTGTAAAATGCTCTATGGCTTCGAACATAGTAAAACGTTTCCAAGGACGTTTGAAATTTATAAGATTTTCGCCAACTTTAATTTCTGTTTTATTATGAATATCTAAAACAATTTTTTCAACCATTTCTTCAACGAGATTCATCATCCATTTGTAGTCTTTATAAGCGACATACAATTCCATCTGAGTAAACTCTGGATTATGAAAACGACTCATTCCTTCATTTCTAAAATCCTTAGCAAATTCATAAACTCCATCAAAACCTCCAACTATTAACCTCTTCAAATACAATTCATTAGCAATTCTTAAATACAAAGTTCTGTCTAAAGTATTATGAAAAGTTTTAAATGGACGAGCTGCTGCTCCGCCATAAATTTCTTGTAAAATTGGTGTTTCAACTTCTAAATATTCTTTTTTATTAAGGAATTCTCGCATAGAATTTGTAATTTTTGTGCGAGTTATAAAAGTTTCTTTTATGTGCGGATTAACAATCAAATCAAGAGAACGCTGACGATAACGCTGCTCTGGATCACTAAAAGCATCAAAAATTTTTTTATCTTTTGTTTTGACGATTGGTATTGGACGAATAGACTTACTTAAAACAGTAAATTTTTTTACGTGAACAGAAATCTCTCCAACTCGTGTTTTGAACACAAAACCATTAATACCAATAATATCGCCTATATCAAGTAATTTTTTAAAAACAATATTGTACAAAGTTTTGTCTTCTCCTTCACAAATTTCGTCACGGTTAAAATAAAGTTGTATTTTTCCTTTTGCATCTTGTAACTCTGCAAAAGATGCTTTACCCATTATTCTTCTGCTCATCAATCTACCTGCAAATTGAATATCTTGAAAATTTTTCTTTTCCTCAGAAAAATTATTTAAAATATCTTCTGAATTTGCGTTCACTTCAAATAAATCAGCAGGATAAGGATTAATGCCAATTTTTTTTAATTCTTCTAAAGAATTACGTCTTATAATTTCTTGTTCGCTAAAATTGTTCATAATTATTAAATATTATTTAATGTCCCAGAACCAGTAATTGTAACATTTATATTTTCCGGAATAAGATTACCATTATAATTAATATCACCACTTCCAGAAATAGTACCAGTTAATTTTCCATTATCACCATTATTAATGGAAATATTGCAACTTCCAGAACTAGAAATATTTATATCTACTTCTTTACTAACCAGATTAAAAGCATTAAAATTTCCCGAACCACTCAAAACCATATTATGAATATCTGCAATTCCGGATAAATTAATATCGCCAGAACCAGAAATGACTGAACTTAAATTTGTTACATTTATTCCTTTCAAATTAATTTCTCCACTTCCTGATAATTCTAAATCTAAATTTTGAAAATTAATTTCTTCAAAATTATTTTCCTCTATAATAATTTTTCCCGAGCTACTAAGAGTTAAACTTTTTATTTCTGGGAGTTTAATATAAATTTTTATCAATTTGTGGTCTTCTAAGCAACCATCTGTATAAATTTTTAAAGTTTTATCATCTTTGACTTTTGTTTTCAAAACTTCGTAAACCTCACTTTGTGCTTGAATTTTCACCTCTTGGATTTCTCCGTATTCTACATAAACCTCAGCACTTATTTGTAATTCTACGGAATTAAAAAAATCTACACTTCTAATTTTTTCTACATTTTCGCCACTACCATTTACACAATCGTCACCGTCGTCTTCACAAGATGGAAAAAATAAAATTGCCATTAATAATAAAAAGAATATTCTCATTTTTTTAAATTAAAAATTTCTGTAAAAAAAAGCAATTTTTTTGCAAAAAAAAATTTTTTATAAAATTATAAAATTATTTTATTTGCAAAAAAATTATAAAATTATTTTATGAAAATAGACATTCCACCAGTTGTTAAAAATTTACTAATAATAAATGGATTATTTTTTCTTGCTTATATTTCTTTAAAACAATTAAATAATATAGATTTAAATGATTTTTTAGGTTTACATTATTTTGATGCGGAGAAATTTATGCCTGTGCAATATCTAACTTATATGTTTATGCACGCAAATTTTGAACATTTATTCTTTAATATGTTTGCTTTATTTATGTTTGGTAGGTCATTGGAAATTTTTTGGGGACAAAAAAAATTTTTAATTTATTATTTTGTAACAGGAATAGGTGCTGCTTTACTTCACACCGTTGTAATGGAATTTGAAATTAGTGCTCAAATCAACGAATTAGGAATAACAATGGAGCATCCTCAATATAAAGATTTTTTAAATATGCACTTAGTTGTTGGTGCTTCCGGAGCTGTTTTTGGAATATTACTAGCTTTTGGAATGTTATTTCCAAATACAAAATTAATGTTATTAATTCCTCCAATTCCAATTAAAGCAAAATATTTTGTAATCATTTATGGAATAATAGAACTTTATCTTGGAGTTTCTGGACAAAATGATGGTGTAGCACATTTTGCCCACCTTGGCGGTATGCTTTTTGGTATTTTGTTAATTTTATTTTGGAAAAAAAATATAAAAATATAATTAAAAAAAATAAAATTTTATTTTTTTTTAATTTTAAAAAATCAGCGTTTTTTGGAAAGCTTTATTAAAAAATTTTCCAAAAAACGCTAAAATTTTAATAATTTATTTAAAAAAATTTTTTCCAAAAAACGCCAAAATTTTAATAATTTATTAAAAAAATTTTTTCCAAAAAACGCCAAAATTTTAATAATTTATTTTAAAAAAATTTTTCCCAAAAAACGCCAAAATTTTAATATTTTTATTATTTAATAATAAAATTTTTTTTCAAAAAAAACAGTAAAAAAAAAATTTGGTTATATTATTGAAAAATAATATAAATTTGTAAAAAATTTATATTATAATTTGTAATGAAAATAAACGAAATTAAATTAAAAGAGATATTTAGAAATAGAAAAATAAATATTTCTGATTTGGAAGATTTTTCCAATATATTAAAAATTTTTCTTTCTAAAATAGAAAGAAACCAAAGAGAAGAGCATTTAAAATATTTTTTTCGTGATTTTTTGAAAAAAACTTTTTATAGAAATAATGCAATTAATACAAAAGGAAATTTTGATTTTGCAATTCATAAAGATGAATCTGATAAAAGTAAGTTGGAAGTTATTATTGAAACAAAAACTCCTGAAAGCAAAGAAATGATTACAGAAAATAATTTTTCTGTAAAATCTATGTATCAAATTTTATTGTATTTTTTCCAAGAAAGAATAAATAACAAAAATAATGATTTAAAAAATATTGTAATTACAAATTTTTATGAGTATTTTATTTTTGACGCATCAGATTTCGAAAAACTTTTTTATGAAAATAAAGACTTAAAAAAAGAATTTGAAAACTGGAATAATGATAAAAAAACATCAAAAAAAACAAATTTATTTTACGAAGAAATTGCTCCAAAATACATAAAAGATATTGAAAAAACAATAAATTTTACTCATTTAAATATTGAAAATATAAACACAAAAATATCAGAAAATCAAAAAGAACTTGCAGAATTTTTTAAAATATTCTCTCCGGAATTTTTATTAAAAAAAACTTATATTAATGACAGCAATACATTAAATGAAGAATTTTATTATGAATTATTATATATTATTGGTTTAGAGGAAGTTAGCGAAAATGGAAAAAAAATAATCGTCAGAAGTAAAAAAGAATACGGCTCCATGATAGAAAATGCAATTTCAATTATTAATTTAGAAGAAAGATACCGAGAAATAGAAAATGTAGAAGAATTTGGAGATAATAAAGATGAACAAATAGAAAATATTGCAATTGAGCTTGTTATACTCTGGACAAATAGGATATTGTTTTTAAAACTTATGGAGGCTCAATTATTAACATATCAAAAATTGAGAAATGATAAGGATTATAAATTTCTAAATATAGAAACAATAAAAGATTTTAATAAATTAAATGAAATATTTTTTGCTGTCCTAGCAAAAAAATTAAATGAAAGACCAGAAAATCTCGAAGGAAAATTTAAAAAAATACCTTATTTAAACAGTTCGCTTTTTGAAATTTCAAAATTAGAAAGAAAAGCCATAAGAATTAGTAGTTTATCAAACGACTTGAAATTACCTTTATTTAAGAAAACAGTTTTAAAACATTATAAATCTGAAAAAATTCTAAGTATAGAATATATTTTTAATTTTCTTGATTCTTTTGATTTTACAAGTGTTGGAAAAAGTGAAATAAAAAAAGAGCAAAAAAATCTAATAAATGCATCTGTTCTGGGACTTATTTTTGAAAAAATAAACGGTTATAAAGAAGGTTCGTTTTTTACTCCGGGATATATTACAATGTATATTTGTAAAAAAACCATTAGAGAGGCTGTTTTGCAAAAATTTGCAAATCACCGTAGTTTTAAAAATGCTAAGAATTTCGATGATTTAAAAGATTTAATAGAAGACCGTAGCAAAGCAAATGAGATAATAAACACATTAAAAATATGTGATCCAGCAGTTGGTTCTGGACATTTTCTTGTTTCCGCTTTGAATGAAATAATTGCAATAAAATCAGAACTTGGAATTCTGCAATATAAAAACGGACACAGAATAAAAAATTACAGAGCGGAAATTTTTAACGATGAACTAATTATAACTGATAATGACGATGATGAAATTTTTGCTTATAATTTAAGTAAAAAAGGAAATGCAATAAAAGAAAAACAGGATTTGCAAGAGGCTATATTTCACGAGAAAGAAAAACTAATCGAAAGTTGTGTTTTTGGTGTTGATATAAATATAAACTCTGTAAATATTTGTAGGCTAAGACTTTGGATAGAACTTTTGAAAAATTCTTACTACACTAAGGAAAGCAATTATAAAGAATTAAGAGTTTTGCCAAATATTGATATAAATATTAAAAAGGGAAACTCTTTAATATCTAAATTTGCCATTAGTGGAAACGGAATTGCAAATGGACAAATAAAAAAAATACGAATGTCAACAAGAAAATATAAAGAACAAGTAATTATTTATAAATCAACAAGTGATAAAATTACTAAGCAAAATGCAGAAAAAGAAATAACAAGAATAAAAGAAGAATTTGCAGAAATTGTAAATCCAACAGATGAAAATTTTAAACTTTTACGTATCTTAAAAACAAAACTTTTAGAAGAAACAAGTAAAAGTCCGGTCTTGATGACAGAAAAAGATAGAAAAATTTGGAAACATAATTTAAATAATTTACCAATTGAAATTGATAAATTAGAAGAAAAATATAATAAAAATTTAAAAAATTTATTCAAAAATACTATGGAATGGAGATTCGAATTTCCTGAAGTATTAGATGAAAATGGAAATTTCGAAGGTTTTGATATTGTAATGGGAAATCCGCCATATATAAGTTATTATGGTAACACTGGAGATAGAATTAATGAAACAGAAAGACAATATTTTTTTAAAAATTATAAAAATTTGAAAAAAATTAATGAGAGAATTAATGCTATGAATTTGTTTATTGAACTTGGAAAACAAATATCAAAAAAAGATGCTCATGTTAATTTTATTTTAAACAAAACTTTTTCAGTTTTACCTTCTTATACAAATATTCGTAAATATGTATTAGAACAAACCAAATTAAATTATTTTATAACTGATTTACAGCCTTTTAGTATTATTGTTGATTGTTGTATTTTAGGTTTTCAAAATAAAAAAAATGATAAAAATTATGATTTTAAAATCATAAATAATGATTTTAAAACAAAAAATATTTTTAATATAGAACTATTTAAAAATAATCGTAATAATATATTCAAGGCTATTTTTAATCCAAATATTTTAGAAAAAATTAATTCTGTAGAAACAAAGTTAGATGATTTTGTTTTAATAAATAGAGGAGTAAATATTGGTGGATGTTTTGCAGATTTTTTAAGCGAAAAAAAAATAAATAAAAAATATAAAAAATATATTTCTGGAACAAAATGTATAAAACCATATATATATAATTGGGAAAAAGAAGATGGTTATATGGTATTTGACAAAAAGATAGAAAATAAATTAAGAAAGAAGGGAAAAACTTTAGCTTTAGGACAACATAAAAGATTTAAAAATAAAAAATTATTTATTCCAGAATCAAGTCAAGAATTAATGGCAGTATATTCAAATGAGTTATGTTATTCTGCTTATGGAATTATGGTTGCTACAAAAAAAAACAAAGATATTAAATTAAAAGTAGTTTTAGCTTTTTTAAATTCAAAATTATTAAGATATTATGTTGTAAAATATGAGATATTAAGAAAAGGAAAAAAAGCGACTCCACACATTGGGGTAAAAGGATTAAGATCTATCCCAATACCAGTGATTAATATTTCAAATCAAATTAAAATTATTAATTTGGTTAATGAAATAATAGATTTAAAAGAAAATAAAGAAAATACGGATCATTTAGAAAACAAATTAAATTATATGATTTATAAATCATATAATTTAACAAAAAAAGAAATTAAAATTATAGAAAATGAAACAATTTGATTTATTTGGAAGTGATGAAGATATTTTTCTGAAAGAAAGCGAAGATTTTTTGAAAAAAATGGAAGCGAAAATTGAGGAATTAGAAAAAGAATCTTTCCAAGAAGAAAATGAAATATTTGAATGGGATAAAGAATTTCCTCAGCTTTGCGATGAAAATGGAAATTTCGAAGGTTTTGATATTGTGATTGGAAATCCGCCATATATTGACCATAAAAAACTTAAAAATTTTAGCAATTTTTTTAAGAAAAATTATAAAATATATTCAGGAACAGCAGATATTAGCGTATATTTTTTTGAACTTGCTTTAAATATTTTGAAAAAAGAAAAAATATTTGCATTTATAACAACAAATAAATTTTTTAAAACAGAATATGGAAAAAATTTAAGAAATTTATTAAATAAAAATCAATTATTAAAAATAATAGATTTTGAACAAGTTCCTATTTTTGATAAGGCACTTGTTTCCACTTCTATTATTATTGGAAAAAAAATAAAAACTACAAAAGATTTTGAATATTCAAAATTTGAAAAGGAAAGTGTTAATGAACAAAATTTAACAACAGAAATAAACAAACGCATTATAAAATTTAATCCAAAAAAAATCAATTCTAAAATATGGAAATTTGTTTCACCAGAAAAGGAAAAAATAATAAATAAAATTGAAATGTCTGGAAAACAAATAAAAGATTACGAAACAATTAAAATAAGAAGAGGGATAACAACTGGTTATAATGAGGCATTTATTATTGATGATGATAAAAAAAATGAACTAATTGCTTTTGACAAGAAAAATGAAGAAATTATTAAAGCTGTTTTGCGAGGACGTGATATTAAAAAATATGGATATAAATTTGCAAAATTTTGGATATTGATGATACGAAAAAATATTGACATTGAAAAATATCCTAAAATAAAAGAATATTTAAAAAAGCATAAGAAAAAATTATCAAAAAAAGCTGGAAATAATAAATGGTATGAATTACAAGCAAATCCAAGTTATGATCTTTATGAATCTTTTAAAAAACAAAAAATAATTTGGGCATTAACTTCCAACAAATGGGGATTTTGTTTGGATAATGAAAAATATTTTTTAATAAGTGGGGCATTTTTTTTAACAAGTGAAAAAATTCCTATAAAATTTATAATGGCTATTTTAAATAGTAAATTAATGAAATTTTATTTTTCTATTTTTGGAGTGATGACTGCAGGTGGTGCTTTTACATTAAAAAGAGCAACAATAGAACGTTTTACTTTATCTGAAAAAAATCATAATTTAAAAGATAAAATTATAAAAAAAATAGACGAAATAACAAGAATAAAAAATTTAAATAAAGATATAAAAAATTTAGAATGTGAAATGGACATTCTTATTTATAAACTTTATAATTTAACAAAAGAAGAAATTAAAATTATAGAAAATGAAACAATTTGATCTATTTAAAAATGAGGAAGATATTTTTCTGAAAGAAAGCGAAGATTTTTTGAAAAAAATGGAAGCAAAAATTGAGGAATTAGAAAAAGAATCTTTTCAAGAAGAAAATGAAATATTTGAATGGGATAAAGAATTTCCTCAGCTTTGCGATGAAAATGGAAATTTCGAAGGTTTTGATATTGTGATTGGAAATCCGCCATATATTGATTCTAAATCTATGGTGAAAAAAAATAAAATTACAAGAAATTATATTAAAAAGAATTATAAATTAACAAAAGGAAATTGGGATATTTATATAGGATTTTTCGAATTAGCTTTTAATTTATTATCAGAAAATGGATTTTTATCTTTTATAACTCCGGATAAATGGTTATCAAAATCTTTTGGTTTAGAATTAAGAAAAACATATTTACCAAATTTGATAAATTTAAGCAGAGCAGGAAGAACTATTTTTAAAGAAGCTAAGGTAGATTCAATTGTTACGATTTTCAATAAAACAAAAAAAACAAATTATTTTCAATATTTTGATTATCAAGGTGATAAATTTATTAAAATAAATGACATATCTAAAAAAATATTTTATCATCCATTTCAATTGGACATTATTTTTTCAAAAAATTTAAAATTGATATTATCAATAACAAAAAAATATGAAACAATTACAAAAGTTTATAATATTTTTTGTGAAAATGCTTGTTCTACTTCTGATGCTTATAAATTGAAAGAAATAATATTTGATTTTAAAAATCAAAAAATTGATGAAGAAAATTATTTTAAAGTAATAAATACCGGAACCATTGATAAATATGTTTCAAAATGGGGAAAGAAAAAAATGACTTATCTTGGAGATAAATATTTATTTCCAGTGGTTAAAAAATCTGAATTTTTTGAAAAATTCAAAAATACTTATTCGCAAAAAACAAAAAAAACAAAAATAATTATCAAAGGACTTACTTTGCTTGACGCATCATTGGATTTGACAGGAAATTTTATAGCAGGAAAATCTACTTTGATGATGCAAAATAAAAATAAAAGTTTGCTTAAATTTTTGAGTTCTATAATTAATTCTAAATTATCTATTTTTTATATTAAAGAACGTTATTCTGCATCAACTTATAATACAGGAATTAATTTTACAAAATATATGATTAATAATTTTCCAATTCCTAAAATTTCTGATAATGAAATGAAAAATTTTGAGATTTTAACAGATAATATTTTTTTAAAAAAAAATAAAGAAAATACGGATAATTTAGAAACCAAATTAAATTTTATGATTTATAAATTATATAATTTAACAAAAAAAGAAATTAAAATTATAGAAAACGAAAACTTTAAATAAATTTTCCATTTAAAAAATATTAAAATTTTGGGCGTTTTTTGAAAAAAATTTTTTTTAATTTTGAAACTAAAAAATGTTAAAATTTTGGACGATTTTTGAAAAAAAATTTTAAAATCAAAATTAAAAATGTTAAAATTTTGGACGAATTAAAAAAAAAATTTTTTAACATTGGAGTTTTTTTTTTTAACCTCCAATGTTTGTTATTATTTTGGACGATTTTTGAAAAAAAATTTTTTTATTTTGAAATTAAAAAATCATAAAATTTTTAGTCGTTTTTTGAAAAAAAATTTTTTTATAAATTATAAAAAATTTATTAAAAAAACTGGTTTTTTTGAAAAAATTAAAAAAAAATGCTATTAATTTTAATTTTTAATTACATTGCGAATAAATTTTTTTATAAAAATTATGGAAAAAAATTATATAAAATTTTCAAATATTTCTTATAAAATTCTAAAAGAAATTATTGACATTAAACAAGTGCGAAGCAGAGAAATTTTTAATGAATGGTTTGATTTTAAATTTGAAATTAATAAATATGACGAAAAATTTCTTATTAAATTAATAAAAATTAATGAATATAATATTGATTTTTATAATGAATATCAATTATTCGGTCATTTTATTAATCCAATTTTAAAATTAGTAGATTTCTATGGTGAAAATTATCGAGAATGGTTACAGCCAGAAATTTCAGGAATTTTAAATGGACATAAAATAGGTGGAATTTTAGATTTTATGATTGCTTCAGGAACAGAAGAGCCAGAAGTTCCATTTTTTTTCATTCAAGAATTTAAAAAATCATTCGCCGTTCCAAAACATCCAAAAGGACAACTGTTAGCACAAATGGCTGTAGCAATAGAAATCAATAAAATAAAAAAAATAAGAGGTGCATATAATATTGGTAAATTATGGAATTTTGTTATTTTAGAAAAAATTAACCATAAAAAATATAGATTCCACGAATCTAATTCTTTTAATTCTTGTAAAATAGAAGAATTAAAACAAATATTCATAAATCTAAAAGCTGTAAAACAATACTGTAAAATAATGAAAAATGAGGAA
>JAOZVH010000050.1 GCA_029938235.1 Bacteroidales bacterium | reverse complement strand
ATGAGTAGCAAAATGTATGATTTTATAATTTTCTAAATCTCCTGATTTTAAAAAATTTTCATTCGCTTGCAAATGAGTTTTCATCAAAGCATTTTTATTATGTTTTTCATACAAAAAAAAGATATTTTCAATTTCCTCTTCTGTTCCGGGCAATGGACTTATATATTTTCCACGAGAAACTAAACTTCTTGTTTGAGTACTGTCACCAGAAGAAAAATTTAAAACGTTTCTTGTTCTCTCAGTTGTGCCGGCAATTTTTTCATTATCAAAAACCGGAGCAAAAGCCATCCAATCATTTAACGGTCTCACTTCTATTTTTTTTGTTTTTTCCTTTGGCGTTGTTCTGTTAAATAAAGTTGCAGAATAATTATAAGAAATATTATATTTTTTTAATAAATATGGCATTTCGGAAAAATATTTTTTATCTCTCTTATCTGTAAAATAATTTTCCTCTGTTTGTAAAACTTCAAATGGAATGCTTGCTAATTTACCGTCTGGAATAATTATTAAATTTTCTATCTTTTTTTTTGATAAAATTTTTTTTATTTCCTCAGGAAAAATTAAATTATAAAATTCATAAGCTTTTTTGGGATAATTAAATTCCTCTTTTTTTACAGGCATAAAAGGTTCAAAATGATCCGTATAAGAACGATTTACATTGACAGAATTCGAAAGGAAATTTCTAAAATCTGAGATGTCTTTATCTAATTTATTTAAATTAAATTCATTATGAGATACAAAATATTTTTTTCTTGTAATTGCAAAAATAGTCATTAGACTGTCGCCCAAAAAATAACTTAAAACGGCTGTATTTTTATCTAATTGTTTTTGAATTTCGGAAATATTTACAACTTCATTATTATATTTCAAATCATAATATTTAGGATATTGTGTTTCAAAAACAGTCATCAAACTATCATAAGAACGATTTGCATTAAAAAGTTTATCTCCCCAAACATTTGCTAAACTATCATTTTTTGCATTATTTTTTTTTGTTTTATAATTTGAAATATTGACACTTAATTTATGTTCTAAATTTAATAAAGTGTCTGGAATTCCAGCAAATTTCTGAGCTTCTGCTCCGGCGAGACTTTCTAATAAAACAGAAGATTTATTTTTTTCAGAAAAATAAAATGCTTCTTTTAAATAATTTTTATCTTTTGTTTCTTTATGTAATTGTAAACAAAGATTAATAGCCCTTTTATAAACTTCATTTGCGTTTTTGCCAAGTGAAATCTTATCAGATTTCGTTTTCATTTCTTTACGAACTTGCGAAATCAAAGTATCACATGCTTGATAATGAATCTTAGCAATTTTTAAACTTGCTAAACTTTTTTGTTCTGTAAATATCAATGCTTTTGCTTGTAAAATTGTTAATAATTCATACCAGCTCAAATAATCTTTAATTTCAGCTATTGAATAAATATTTGTTGTATCATTAAATTTTTTACAATTTGCAACTATTCCTTTTTGATAATATTCTAAAGAATTTTCATATTCTGATTTTTTATAATAAATAACTCCAATATTATAGTAAGAAATTGCTAAGGAAACATGTTTTTTCCCAAGTAATTCTTTTCTTAAATTCAAAGATTTAAAATAATATTCCAAAGCTTTATCATATTTAGATTGCTTCATATAAGATATTCCTATATTGTTATAAGAAGTTGTCAATTGTATATCTTTCTCCCCCAATATTTCTTTTTTTATTTTCAAAGCTTTTAAGTAATTTTCTAAAGCTTTGTCAAATTTTAATTTTTCATCATAAACAAGTCCAATGTTATTATAGCATCTTGCAAACTCAATACTTATTTCACCAAATAGTTTCTTATATATATCCAAAGATTTTAAATAATATTCAAGAGCTTTATTGTTTTCTTTTTTTTTACTATAAACAAGTCCGATATTATTGTAAAAATCTGCTATTTTATTATGTTCTTCTCTGAATAATTTTTTGTATATTTTTAATGCTTTAAAATAATATTCTAAAGATTTATTATATTCAAATTTTTTGTAGTAAACAATTCCAATTTTATCATAAGATTTTGCAATATTAATATTTTTTTCTTCTAACAATTCTTTTCTTATTTTTAAACTTTTAAAATAATATTTTAAAGCTTCATTGTATTCTGATTTATAGCTGTATGCAATACCAATTTTATCATAAGATTTTGCAATATTAATATGTTTTTCTCCTAACAATTCTTTTTTTATTTTTAAACTTTTAAAATAATATTTTAAAGCTTTATTGTATTCTGATTTATAGCGGTAAACAATACCAATTTCATTATAAGATTTTGCAATATCAATATGTTTTTCTCCTAATAATTCTTTTCTTATTTTTAAACTTTTAAAATAATATTTTAAAGCCTTGTTATATTCTGATTTATATCTATAATTAAGACCAATCTGCTGATAAGAATCAGCAACTTTAAAATGTTTTTCACCAAATAGATTTTTCCTTATTTTCAAACTTTTAAAATAATATTTTAAAGCTTTATTATATTCTAATTTTTTTTTGAAAATTTCTCCAAAACCATAATAAATATTTGCAGTTTGTTTATGTTCTTCACCGAGATATTTTTTACAATTTATAAGAGCTGTGTCTAAAATATTAATTGATTTTTCAAATTTTGATAAAGAAGTTAAATTCCATGAAATATCATACAAAGATCTTACATATTTTTCCCACTTTAGTGTATCATTATTTTCTTCTGCAATTTGTTTATAAATATCAGCAGATTTTTGATAAAAAATATTAGAACTGTCTAATTTATTTTTACTATAATATTTATCGCCAAGTGCATAATATTTTTTTGCTAAAATAATATTTTCTGTAATATTTTGTGCTTTAATATTTCCAAATAGTATTTGTGTAATTGAAAAAATCAAGATAAATTTTAGTACTTTCATTTTTTTTTTTTTATAAAATCAAATATTTTAACATTTTTTTAATTAAAAATTTTTTTCAAAAAATACGACTTTTTTTTAATTTTTCATTTGATGAAAAAAATTTTTCAAAAAACGCCCAAAATTTTAATAATTCTAATTTAGAAATAAAAAATTTTTTTCAAAAAACGCCCAAAATTTTAATAATTTTCAAATTAGAAATTAAAAAAATTTTTTTCAAAAAACGCCCAAAATTTAATGAATTTTTAAAATTAAAAAAATAAAAATCGTCATTTTTTTTATGAATTAAAAAATTTTTTTTTAATAAAAACGCCAAGAATTTTAAAATTCATTAAAAAGTTCGACAAGGCATGTCTTTTGTCAGAGCATGCCCATTCCTCATTAAAAATTTATTTCATTTTGAAAACTTCTTCTCCTTCTGCTGGTTTTATGCTGTTTTCAAAAACAGTAATTGAAATATTCATTCCATTTTTAAAACAAACTGGATCACCTCCCCAAGCATGTACGACTTTTTTATACTCATAAGCTAAACCATCTCTATGAACAATTACTATAGTTACAGTTTTTTTATCATTTACAATTTTTTCTATAGTAATTCCTTCCGGATAATTTTTCACTAAATCAGAATAACGTTTTGCTTCTTCTATAGCTCTTGCAGCTTCGTCCAATTCTCTTTTTTCTAATTCTATTCTTTTTGCTCTTGCATCTAACATTTTTTTTCTTTGTGCTTTTTCCCAAGCATCTCTGTCTTTCTTTTTAAGTGCATCTTTTATTTCTTTTATTTTTTTCAATTGCACTTTTGGATAAGCCGCATATTTCTTAATTTTTGAAGCACGTATATAATTACTTTTTGCCTCATTTAAAGAATTTTCATTAAATAAACCATCTGCTATGGCAATAAAATTTTTGTATGAAGCATCTTTTTTAGCACGTTCTTCTTTTTCTTTTTTTTCTTTCAACAAAATTCTTTTTATAATTCCAAGTTTTTCCTTAGGTACTTTTTCCTTAGGTTTAATTTTTAAAGCCATTTCATAATGTTTTTTTGCTTCGTCATAAACATTTGAAAGAAGTAAACTATTTGCCCTTGTAAAAAAAGCATCATATTTTTCTTGTTTTTCTATGATTTTTTTCTCTTCTATTTTTTGTTTTTTTATCAAAATATCTAATTCTGCAATTTTATTTTTTGCAACTTTATCATCTTTTAAAAGTAATAATGCCTTTTGATAATAAATTTTTGCATCCTTATATTCTTTTTTTCTTATGGAATTTTCTGCTCTTTTAACTTCTGTATCATAAAATTCCATTTGTTTAGTTTTGTTTTCTTCTGCAACTAATAAATTGTTTATCTCTATAATTCTTTCATTAGCAAAAGATGTAGAATTTATTTTTACTGCTCTTTCGTAAGAAAATTTAGCCTCTAAATAATTTCCCTCATTAAAAAAAGAATTTGCAGTTTCTAACTCTTCATTATATTCTTCGCTCATTCTTCTTTCCTCTTCCCTTTCAGCTATTTTTTTTTGTATTAATGGTTCTAATTCATCTATTCTATCAATAGCATCTTGGCTTGTTGGTATTACTTCCAATGCTTTTTGATAAACTTTTTTTGCTTCTTCGTACATACTATTTGCAAATAATTCGTATCCAAGATTCATTTTTGCTTTATAATCCTGCTCTCTTTTTTCCATTATCATTTCTTTTCTTGCTTTTCCAACAATTATATCTTTAACTTCATCTATACGAATTTTTATAGAATTTTTATCTGACGAAATAGACATAGCAGATTCATAGAAATTTTTTGCTTTTACATAATCTTCTGCTCTGAATGCACTATCTGCCATATGTAAATATTTTTCATAGTTTTCCTTAGAAAGTTTTTCTTGTTCTTTTTCTAAAATCACTTTTCTTAAAATCTTATTAATTTCTCTAATTTTTTCTTTTGGTAATTTTTCATCTGGAAAAATTTCTGATGCTTGTTTGTAGGATTTTTTTGCATATTTATAGTTTTCTTCTTTCAACATTTTATCACCATATTTCATCTTAATATTATATTTCATTTTTTTCTTTCTTGCTGTTTCATCTTTATTTTCATTTTGTTTGATTAATTTATCAAGTTCTCTAATTTTTTTATTAATATTTGTAGCATTATTGGGATTTATTTTTTTTGCATCTAAATAAAAACTTCTCGCTTTTCTATAATCTTTTTTTTCAAAAAACAAATCTCCATTATCTATGGCTCTTTTATAATCTAAAGAATTTTTCCTATCATTTTGTTTTTTTATAAATTCTGTCATAGTTTGGATTTTTGCATTCAAATGTGTTTCCGAAGGTTTGACATCTAATGCTTTCTTGTAATTTCTTTTTGCGAGTTCATAATTTCCTGCTTTTTCATATTTCTCTGCTGTTTCGAAACTATTTTGATATTCTTTATCAATGCTAGCTTTACTTTTATTTAGCTTTTCTATTTCTATAATTTTACTTTTTGGATAAATAGAACTTGGTTTAATTTTTAAGGCTTCTTCGTAAAACTTTTTTGCTTTCTCATATTTTTTTTCTCCGAAAAAAACGTCTGCTTTTGATAATTCTTTTTTATACCTTTTTTCTTTTTCTTCTTTAGATTCATTCTTGTTTTTTTTATTATCTAACAGTTCAGAAATTTGTTTCAATTTTTTTTTTGCATATTTTGATTCTGGTTTAATTCTCAATGCTGTGTGAAAAGAATTTCTTGCATCTTCGAAATTTTTTGTTCTTAAAAAAGAATTTCCCTTATTAATTTCTCTCTTATATTCTTTTTCTTTTTCTAATTGTTTATTTTTTTCCTTTTCGTCTAATGAGAAAAATGAATTTATTTTTTTTATTTTATCTTGTGGATAAGTTTCGCTCGGCATATAAGCCATAGCTTTCTGATAACTTTTTTTCGCCTTACCATATTTTTTTGCATTGAAATAACCATCTGCTGTTTCTATAGCATTCTTGTAGTTTTCTACATCTTTTTTATCTGATTTTCTTAGCTTCTTAATTTTTGTTATTTGTAATCTCGGATATCTTTCATTTGTTAATAAATCTGAAGCTTTCCAATATGATTTCTCTGCCATTTCATAATTTTTTTCCTCCATATACTTGTCAGCTTTCTTTATTTCTTTATCATAGCTTACTTTTTTTATTGTAGCTAATTGCTTTTTTATCTTTTTCACTTTTTCTGACATTCCAGTTGTATAAGTTTCATCTATGTCAAAATCTTCCATATCTGCAAGATATTTAACTCTTGCGATGGATTGTTTTGCCAATAATGAAGTATTTAAACCAACAGCTTTATCAAACATAGAAATTCTAAAAGGATAAGTAAATTCCCCCATCACATCAGTAGGCAATTCTGTATCAATTTCTATTTTCTGACTAACAAGATCTTTTTTGGAAATTTCCAAAATAAAAGTTTTATTAAAATCAAAACGAAATTCAACCATTCCCTTGATGTCTGTTTTGGAACTTTTAATTTTTTTCCCATTGTGAAATACATCAACATTTGCATTTCCAAGAGCTTCTTTCTCGTATTCAACTCGCAATTTAAACTCCAAAAAACTTCCGGAATTTTGAGAAAAAACTTTATTTACACAAATAACAATTATTAAAATAATTGCAAATACCCTAGTAATTTTACTAAAATTTTTCATAAAAAAATTTATTTAAATTTTATTTAAATTTTTTATTTCATTTCTTAAAATATTTTTTTTAAAAAAAGTTAATTTTTTTTCAAAAAAAAATATTTTTTTCAAATCTTTTTCAAAATTAAAATTATTTTGCGAAACACTGTAAAACAATTTTTTTGATTTTAAAAAATCAGATAAATATTCCTGTTCAGTTTGACCCGGAGTTGGAATTAAAATCGCTTTTTTTTTCAAAATAAGCAAATCCATAACCGAAGAATAACCAGAACGACAAATTATCAAATGAGAACTTTTTATCATTTTTTTCATTTTGTCACTTTTCAAATGTGAAAAAAATAAAATATTATGTTTTTTAAAAAACTTTTTTTCATTTGGTTTTCCTCTTATCAAACGAATTTTGTCAGCAGAATGTTTAAAATTTTCAACTAAAATATTTTCAAGTAAAGTTCGCTGGGGTTCAATTCCAGATAAAATAATTAATATTTTTTTGAATTTAGATCTTTCAAAAAAAATTTTTTCAAAAAATTGGATATTTTTTACGGAAAATTTTTTTTTGAAAATATCGGCATTTTTTTGAAAAAAAAATTTTTTTTGAAAATATCGGCTTTTTTTTGAAAAAAAAAATTTTTTGAAAATATGGGATTTTTTTACGAAAAATTTTTTTTTGAAAATATCGGCATTTTTTATAAAAAATTTTTTTTTGAAAATATCGGCATTTTTTTTATTTATTGAAAAACGAGATAAAATGCCTATAAATTTTGCATTTTTTGGCAATTTATTTTTATGTGATAGATCTCCGGAAAAAAAAGGTGATTTTTCATTGTCTGGTATCCATAATAAATTATATTTTTCTATTATATATTTATTCAAAAAATAAATTGGAAATTCCAAGAATTTCAAATAAAAAGGCATTTTTATCAAAATTTGATGAGTGATAAAAATTGTAAAAATATTTTTATTAAATAGTCCAAAACGGTTGTCAGAAATAACAATATCAATATTAAGTTTATTAATTATTTTTTTTAGAAAAATATTTTCTTTATAAATTCCTAAAATTATTTTAGGAATTTGAAAAAATAGTTTTATTGAAAATGGAACTTTTTTTGAATAAGAAATTTTATAAAAAGATGGAAATTTTACAAATTCTACATCTTGAAATTCTTTTTTCAAAAACTCTAATGGTAAATTATCTGCTGCAATAATTACTTTAAATTTTTGATTTAATAATTCATAAATAATTGGTACACAGCGACTTGCGTGTCCAAGTCCCCAATCTAATGGACAAATTAAAACTTTTTTTGTTGAATTCTTCAAAATTTTTTTAATAATTTTTTTTTTTATAATTTTTTATAAAAAAAATTGTAAATTTGCAAAAAATTAATTTTCAAATTAAAAAAAAATTTTTTAATTGAAAATTGTTTTAAAAATACAATTATTTTTTAAAAATTTTTTTTGAAAAAAAAATTTTTTTTAATTAATTTGTATTTTACAAAAATAAATATTTTAAAATTTTATGAAAAAAATATTAAAAAAACTATGAAAAATTTTTTTTTATCATTTTTATTTACATTGTTTTTTTCTAACAGCATTTTTTCACAAACAACAGAAATATGGTTTGGTGAAGCTGTAGAAAATGAACAAGAAATTACAATACCAGTAATGGTAGAGAATTTCAATTCTATAGCGGCTTTTACTTTTTTTGTTGAGTATGATAATAATTCTTTGGATTTTATAGAATCTATAAATCTTAATACTCAATTTAGTAGTAATTTTTTTTTTAATGAGCCAGGAGAAGGAAGAATTGGAATATCTTGGTTTTTGTTTGAGTCAGAGATTACTATTGATAATACAGTAACAAAATTATTTGATTTAAAATTTAGTAAAGTTGTTGACGGTGCTAATAATTTTGATTTACATTTTGATCTTGATAATTCCGAGTTTTCAAATATAGATCCAGAAGAACAAATTATTATAAATACTAATTTTGAATTTGAAGAAAGTTATTGTTTATCTGAAAGCGATGTAGAATTTAATCCGGCTATGTCCGAAGGAACTTTTACAGGAAACGGAATTAATGGAAATATTTTTTCACCTGCAGAAGCTGGAATTGGAACACATGAAATAACTTATACCTTTATTCATGATGGTCAAATTTTTTCGACAACGAATTCAGTTGAAGTTGTAAACAATAACAGTAGATTTACATTAGACGATGTAATTGTTGAAAACATAAACGATGAGGTTTTTGTTTCGCTAAGAGCAGAAAATTTAATAAACATTGGAGCAATAACTATGAGTTTTGATTATGATACAGAAGTTCTCGAATATGTTTCTGTAGAAGATAATCAAAATTTCTTATTTTATGATGATGTAGATATAACTCCTACAAATGCTAGTGTAAATAATAGCATTGTAGATGGCAAAATTAGTATTACAAATTTTGCTACAATTATTGTTAATGATGATGGTAATTATGAAATAATTCCATTAAATATAGTAGATGGTGCTGTAATAACTTTTAAATTTATTTATAAAGGTGGAGTAACTCAAATGTCTTTCGAAGATAATTATGAAGTTGTAGACATAACTGCTCAAGCTATTTCTTGTTTTGGTATGGGAGATGGTTCTATTTATCCAGTTACTAAAATTATAAATGAAAATTCTGAAGTCTGTTTAAATGGTGATAATTTAACCTTAGAAACAAATATTTCTGGTGGAACTTTTAGTGGTACTGGTGTAAACGAAAATATTTTTAATCCTATAGAAACAGGAGCTGGCGATTTTGAAATTATGTATTCTTATGATTACCAAGAATATGATACAACTATAGTAGATACTTTTAATGTTACTGTTTTTCCAATTACTGAGTTAGAAATGAATGTAGAAGATTTATATTGTGTTGGATCTTCTACTTTAAATGCGACACCAGAAGGTGGGACTTTTATTGGTGCTGATATAAATGGAATACAATTTCAACCAGAAGAAGCTGGAAATTACAGTATAACATACACTTATGAAAATGAAAATTCTTGTGTAAGTTTTATTACGAAAAATGTTGAGGTTGTTGAAAATTTAGAAATTGATTTTACTGAATTAAATGAAATTTATTGTCAAGGAGAAATTGTTACTTTGGAAGCAACACCTGCAAATGGATATTTTTCCGGAGAAAATGTAGTAAACAATACCTTTACAGCAAACACAATTGGTGAACAAGAAATAACTTACACTTATAATCTTGGTTCTTGTAATTCAATATCAACTCAAACTGTAAATATATCAGAAATTCCTGAAGTTAATTTTACTGGTTTATATGAAATATATTCTTCTGGACAAGGAAGTTTTGAATTAACACCAAATATTGAAGGAGGAACTTTTTCTGGTAATGGTATTTCTGGAAATGAATTTACTCCAAATGAAGTGGGTAATTTTGTAATTACTTATTCATATACAAATGCAAATGGTTGTGAAGGAACTTACTCTGAAGAAGTTACTGTATTACCTGCTCCGGAAATTAATATTTCTGATGATGTAATTAATTTTGGTGAACAATCATATAATAATTTAGATGATGAAACTTTAACTTATAATATTTCTGGAAATAATTTAATTGGAAGTTTAGTTATTAGTGCTCCAAATGGATTTACGCTTTCTACAGAAGAAAATGGAGTTTATACGTCTCAAATTACAATAGATCCAATTCAAGGTGCAATTGAAGAAACAACTATTTATGTTCATTTTTTACCAAATGATGTCGCATCTTACAATGCAAATATTTCTCATACTTCTTTAAATGCAGAGAGTTTAAATAAATTTGTTATAGGAACTGGAATAAATATAAATCCGATATTTACTTCGGAAGCAGTTACAGAAGCACCACAAAATGAGCTTTATATTTATGAACTGCAAGCAACTGACGAGAATAATGATTTAGATTTAGATTTTTCTTCATCTACAGTTTTGCCTGATTGGTTAAATATTATGGGAAATGTTTTGACCGGAACACCTGATAATATTGTTGGAACTTATGATATAAGTCTTTTGGTTACAGACAGCGAAGGAGGAAGTACTGAACAAAATTTTACCATAGAAATTACAAATACAAATGCTGCTCCTACTGCTCAAAATTCATCGGTTACTGCAAATGAAGATGAAAATTATACATTTACATTGGGAGATTTTAATTATTCTGACATTGATGGAGACCCAATTGTAAATCTTACAATTACTGCTTTGGAGACTAAAGGTTATTTATTTTTAGATAATAATGAAAATAATATTATTGATGCTAATGAAGATATTGTTCTTGCACAAGAAATTTTAACTGCAGATATTTCAAAATTAAAATTTAAAGCATTAGAAAATGAAAATAATTTTTCTTATGCAAATTTTGCTTTTAAAGTTTTTGACGGTGAACTTTATAGTGTTTCATATTCTATGAAAATAGATGTTAATGCTGTAAATGATGCTCCAGAATTTGCTTTTTTAAATTCAACAATTCAAAATATGAACCCAAATGAAGATTTTGAAAATGAAATTAAAACAGATTTACATCCAGAAAATACTCCATTAGATGAAACAAATCAAGATGTAACTTATTCTATAGAACCAAATATTTCTGACATTGTGAATTTAGAAATTAACGAATTTACAGGAAAGATTATTTTTACATCTATTGAAAATGCAAATGGAACTCAGGAATTTACAATTACTGCAGACGACGGTCAAAGCGAAAATAATACTTTTTCACAAACTTTAACTCTCGTAATTGAGCCAGTTAATGATGCTCCTGTTTTTACTTCCATTCCAGTTGAAAGTACTTTAGAAGATGATTTATATACTTATAATTTAAGTGCAACAGATATAGAAGATGAAACATTAAATTTTAGTGTTACTGAAAATTTACCGGAATTTTTATCTTTAAATGGAAATGTTTTATCCGGAACTCCAACAAATGAATATGTAGGAAGTAATAAAATTATTGTTATAGTATCTGATTCTGAAGGAGCAACTGTTGAACAAGAATTTAATTTGTATGTTGTAAATACAAATGATGCTCCTGTTTTTGTTGAAAACGAAGAATTTGACATTTATGAAAATTCTTTTGAAGGAACAACGGTTGGTATAGTTTACGCAGAAGATGAAGATATAGGACAATCTTTAACTTTTTTTATAGACAGTGCTACTAATGTTATTGGACAAAGAGATATTCAAGTTTTTAAAATAGATATTTTTACCGGAGAAATTTCAGTTCTAAATTCCTCAGAATTAGATTATGAAACTCAGGATAAATTTGAATTAAACGTAATTGTAAAAGATAGCGATTTTAATGAGCCATTGGAAGCAAATGCTACGGTTGTTATTAACGTTCTTGATATGACAGAACATTTTGATGTAAATAAAATAGAAAATTGTTTTACACCGGACGGAGATAATGTTAATGATATATGGAGAATTGCAAATTACAATCAATATAAAACTTGTGATCTAAAGATTTTTAATTCTTGGAGAGGCATAGTTTTCGAAGGAAAAGCAAATGAAGAATGGGACGGAACTTATGAAGGAGAAGCACTTCCAACGGATACTTATTATTATACTATTGAATGTTCTGATGATGTTCATAGCGGTTTCATAACAATATTTAAAGATAAATAAAAATTTTTTTATTGGAGATTTTTTTAAATCTTCAATAAGAAATTAAAAAAAATTAAAAATGAAAAATTATATAATAATACAAATACTTTTTCTATCTGTTTTATTTTCTGGAAAAGTTTTCGCACAAGAAACAAATCTTGGAAATAGTTCTTTATACGGCATAAATAGAATTTTAATAAATCCTGCAAATACAGGAGAAATAGAAAAAAATAGGTTCTTTGTAAATCTTAGAAATCAATGGAGAAAAATTGATGGTTCTCCAAGAAATGCTATTATTGGTTTAGCTGGACACGTGAGCGAAAATGTAAGTTTAGGAGGAATGTTATTGCAAAATCAAAAAGGGGTATTACAAAGAAATGCTGGAATTATTAATTATTCTTATGACTTGAAAATGGGAGATGAGCATCATATACATTTTGGATTATCAGGAATTTTCCAAAATAATTCTGTTTCTAACTCTGACATTATATCTAGTAATCAAGATGATATTATAAAAAAAGCTGGTGAATATTATACCGGAACAGTATTTGGTTTTGGTTTTGGTTTAAGATATACTTGGAATAATTTGGAAATTGGTGCTTCTTTACCAGAAATGTTTAGTGAAACTTATGAAAATAAAGATTCTTATTTTGTTTTTGCTTCTTATAAAATAAATGTAGGTGAAGATTTAATGATAGAACCTTCTTTTTTATATAAGAATATTTATATCAGTCCTTCTAATTTTGATTTCAATCTTGCTATAAAAGTGAAAAAAGTTATTTGGTTACAATTTACTTATAGAGATAAAGCAAGTATGATATTTGCTCTTGGAGCAGACCTTGGAAAATTTAAAGTTGGTTATGCTTACGAAATGAATTCAGGAGATTTATCGCATTTTGATAATAATTCTTTAGAAGCTTTTATTGCTTATGATTTCAGTTGGTATAAAAATTAATAATTTAATTTTTAAAATTTTATAAAAAAAATGCTGTATATTATTAATACAGCATTTTTTTATTTTAAATTAAATTATTTTTTTTTGAAAAAAATTTTTTCAAAAAAATGACAATTTTTTAATGAATCCGATAATTAAAAAAAATTGGTTATGGAACATTTTGTGAAATATAATTTTTTTTCATTAAAAAATAAGGTATTATAATTTCGTTACATCCTACTATAATACATTGATTTTTAATGACGACTTGGAATAAAATTTTTAGAAAATATTTTGAAAAAAACACAAATTTTTTACAATTTTATTATAAAAAATCCATTTCCACAAAATGTTCTATAGTCAAAAAGATTTTGAAAAAAGAATTATTTTAATGAATTTTATAATTAAAAAAATTTAAATTTTGGACATTAAAAAATGAAATTGAAAAATATTAAAATTTTGGGCGTTTTTTTGAAAAAAAAATTTTTTTTTAATTTTGAAAATATTGAAATTTTGGGTGTTAAAAAAAAATATTTTAAAATTAAAAAAAATTTAAATTTTGGACGAATTTTAAAAAAAAATATTTTAACATTGAAAATGTTGAAATTTTGGGCGTTTTTTGAAAAAAATTTTTTTTTAATTTAAATAAAAAATTATTAAATTGGAAAATAAAATATTTTTAATTAAAAATTTAATATTATGAAATTTTTTTTCACTCTATTTATAATTATTTTTTTTAATTTTTTAGCAAAAGCACAACTTATCGGCAATGCTTTTCATGAAAAAATTGGTTTTAATGAATACAAATCACAACCTCAAAATTGGGACATTGTACAAGATTCTCGTGGCGTTATATATGTTGCGAATACAAATTGTGTATTAGAATATGATTCACAAAATTGGAGAAAAATTAATTTAGATAATGATAATCCTGCATTTGTTGTGGTAAAAGATAAAAATGATGTAATTTTTGTTGGAGGAATGGGTAATTTTGGTTATTTAAAAATTAATGAACAAGGAGAAAAAGTATATGAATCTATAAGTTCTAAATTAGACAGCATTAAACTTAAAAGAATACCTAATATTAATGAAATATTAATAAATGATAATAAAATATTTCTCGAAGGAGAAAGTAATATTTATTTTTTGGAACCTTATATTAATGGTGTTTTTGAAATAAATAATAAAACATTAGCTACTTTCAAAATAATATTAGAAAATAAAAAAATTTCAGGTCTATATAAAGTTAATAAATCAATTTATGCAGCTTTATCTTCCGGTTTATATATTTTTAGAAAAGATAGTTTTGTTTTGGAATCTTATGGTGATTTGTTTTCTAAAAAACAAATTAAAGGAATTATTCCATTGGAAAATGGAAAATTACTAATAGCTAAAAATAATAATTTAATAATTTTCAATCCAAAAGCAAAAACTAAAAAAAAAGCTATTATTCCATTTGAAAATAATGCTACAGATTTTTTTGAAAATAATGAAATATTAAATATAGAAATCATAAACGAAAAATATATTTCCATAGGCTCTTCTAAGAAAGGTAATATTGTTATGAATTTAAAAGGACAAGTTGTTGATATTTTTAATGAAGATAATGTATTAAATAATAATCACATTCATGCACAATATTATAAAAATAATTTGAATTGGTATGCACTTAATATTGGAATTGGTAAAGTTGATATAGATTCGCCATTTCGTTATTGGGATAAAAGTAATAACTTGGAAGGTCCAGTTTTATCTATACAAATTTTAGATAGTATTTTATACATTGGTAATTTTATGGGATATGAATATTTAGATTTAAGAAATCTAAATCAAACAGAAACTCCAAATTTCAAAACAAATTATAATGTTGGTTCTATATTTTGCATGGAAAAAGCAAATATAAATGGTGAAAAAATGTTATTATTATCTGGAAAAGAAGGAATTTTTTATATAAAAAATAATAAAGTTTCGACAATTACAAAAGAATTTCCTTATGTAGAAATTATAAAATCTAAGATATACGATAATCGTTTTTACATTGGTGGACATAATAATATTGCGGTTTTAGAATATAAAAACAATCAATGGAAAACTAAAATTATTACTAATACAGAAGGAATTATTATTAAAATATTAGAAAATCTAAATGGAGATATTTGGGGAACAACTTATTTTAATGGTATATATTTTTTAAAAAATAAACAAAAACCTAATTTAAAAATTTCCGAACAGTATGAATTACAACATTTTGATAGTTTAAAAGGCTTTGGAAATAAAAAAATGAACCAATGTAAAATTTATGAAATAGATGATGAAATTTTCTTAACTTCAAGAAATGGATTTTATAAATTAAATGAAAAAAATTTTTCTGTCAGATCTACGAATAAGTTTACAACTTATTATGGTGATGAGCATCATATTATTTTTACTTTATATTTTGAAAAAAAAGGAAATATATGGTGTGGTGGAAATATTTTATTGAAAAAACAAAAAGATGGAACTTACTTTTTGGACACTTTATTAACTCGTTCTTTACCTGATAAAATGATATCGTCTATTTATCCTTTTTCGGATAGTTTGATTTTAATGGGAGCTACAAAGAAATTACTTTCATATAATTACAATAAAGATAAACGAAATTTTAAAACTTATAAAACATTAATTAGGAAAGTTTATAATAAAGATACAACTTATTTTTATGGTACAAATTATAAAAAAAAAAACGATAGTATTTTTGTATTAAGTCAAAAGCAATCTAAGGAATTAATGCCTAAAATTGATTATGAAAATAATAATATTGTTGTTGAATATGTTGCTGTTAAATTTACAAATAAAGATAAAATTCAATATCAATATAAATTAGAAGGTTTTGAAAAAGAATGGTCAGATTGGACGAATGAAATAAAAAAGGAATATACGAATTTATATGAGGGTGATTATACTTTTAAAGTGAAAGCAAAAGATGTTTTAAAAAATGAAAGTACGGTAGCTTCATATAAATTTAAAATTTATCCACCTTTACAGAGAACAATTTTAGCATATTTTGTTTATTTTATTTTTGCTGTTTTGGTGATTTTTATTTTTGTGAAAATTTATACTAGAAGATTAAAAAAACAAAATATCAAATTAGAAAATATAGTAAAAGAAAGAACAAAAGAAATCACAAAACAAAATGAACAAATAATGGGTAAGAATGTAGAATTAGAGCAGCAAAAAGAAGAAATTTTAACTCAGGCAGAGGAGTTGCAAGAAGTTAATGTAGAATTAGAAAAATTATCTATAGTGGCAAGTGAAACAGATAATGCGGTTTTGATTTTTGATGAAAATTTTGATTTAGAATGGGTGAATTATGGTTTTACGAAAATTTACGGTTATTCTTTTGAAGAATTTACAAGAAATAAAAAAATAAATTTAATAAAAAATTCTAATAATTTAGAAATAAAAAATCTAATAAATAATTGCATAGAAAAAAAGCAATCTGTAATTTATGAGACAAAAAATATTACAAAATCAAAATATGAAATTTGGTTACAAACTACATTAACTCCAATTTTTGACGAAGAAAATAATCTTTTGAAATTAATTGCAATAGAAACAGATATTTCTGAAATAAAAGATGCACATAATAAAATTTCATTACAAAATGAAATGATAACTTCAAGCATTACTTATGCAAAAACCATACAAAAAGCAATTTTACCAATAGATGAAAATATGAAAAAATATTTTGATTTTTTCAATATATTTCGTCCTAAGGATATAGTTTCCGGAGATTTCTATTGGTTTACAAAATTGAAATTTGAAAATAAATTTTTTATTTTTGTTGCTGTGGTGGATTGTACAGGACACGGAGTTCCTGGTGCTTTTATGAGTATGATTGGAAGTCGTTTATTGAGTGAAATTGTAAATGAAAGAAAAGTTATTGACACAGAAAATATCCTAGAATTATTAGATGATGGAATAAAAAAATCTTTAAAACAAGAAAAAACAGAAAATAATGATGGTATGGATTTATGCTTATGTCGTTTTGAAATTAAGGAAGATAAAAATATTATTGTAAATTTTTCCGGAGCAAAACGTCCATTATTTATTTATAGAGATGAAAATAATGAAATTGAAATCATAAAACCAGACCGTCGTTCCATAGGTGGAAAAATAAAAAAACGCAAGATTGTAGATTTTACAAGTCAAGAATTTTTTATTAAAAATGAAGACATAATTTATTTAACAACTGACGGTTATATAGACCAAAATAATTTAGAAAGAAAGCGTTTTGGTACAAAGCAATTTCTTGAGATTACGAAAAAAATTGCGAGAAAAAATTTAAAAAAGCAAAAGGAAATTTTTGAAAAAGAACTAAATAACTGGATGAAAATTGAAAAACAAAGAGATGATATCACTGTAATGGCAATTAAAATGAAAAATTCTTAAAAAAATTGGCGTTTTTTTGAAAAAAAATTTCAAGCTGTACAAACCTAAAATTTTTCAAAAAAATGACAATTTTTTGGGTTTGTATATTGAAAAAATTTATTGAAAAAAAATTTTTTCCAAAAAACGCCGAAATTTTACGAATTTATAAAAAAAATTTTCCAAAAAACGCCAATTTTTTACGAATTTTATAATTTATAAAAAACTTTTTTCAAAAAAACATTAATTTTTTGGGTTTGTACAGGTTGAAAAATTTTTTTATAAATTATAAAAAATTGGCAGATTATGATTCAAGCGTCCACGCCATAGCCGTTTTCTAAGGAATAAATTATTGATTTTAAGGCA
>JAOZVH010000238.1 GCA_029938235.1 Bacteroidales bacterium | reverse complement strand
AAAAAAAAATTATTTTAAAATAAAAAATGTTAGAATTTCAGCATTTTTTCAAAAATTTTTTTTTCAAAATATTAAAATTTCGGCATTAAAAAAAACAAAAAAATTATGCTTATATAAGTTGATTTTTTTTTAATATTTAATTTTTTTTAAAAAAAATTAAATTTGTTAAAAAAAATTTTAGAATAATGAAATTATTAAAAAAAGTAGAAATTTATGTTAGAAAAATTTTAGAAGATAATCTTTCTGAAAAATATTGTTATCATAATATTTTACATACAGAAGAGGTTATAAATTTTTGTAAAAAAATTTCTAAGGAAACAAATTTATCAAAAAAAGAGGAAGAAATTTTAATTTTATCTGCTTGGTTTCATGATACAGGTTTTACAAAAACATATAAAGGACACGAAGAAGAAAGTCAAAAAATTGCACAAGAATTTTTAACAAAGGAAAATGTTGATAGTTTTGTTGTTAAAAGTGTTCTAACTTGCATAGAAAGCACTAAAGTTCCACAAAACCCAGAAACAGAAATTTCAAAAATTCTTTGTGATGCCGACCTTTTCCATTTTGGAAGTGATAATTTTCTTGAAAGGTCAAAATTCTTACGTAAAGAATGGGATAATATTTTGAATATAAAACTCAGTAAAAGAGAGTATTTTATTAACACTTATGATTTTATGGAAAGTCATTATTTTCATACAGAATTTGGAAAAACAATTTTAAAGAAAAAAAAAGAAGAAAATTTTTTAAAATTAAAAAATTGGATTAGTAAAAATAAAAAAATAAATAAGGAGATTGTTCCAAATCGTGGAATAGAAACTATGTTTAGAAATTTAGGAAGAAATCAAGTTCATCTGAGTGCCATTGCTGATAATAAGGCAAATATTATGATTTCTGTAAATGCAATTATTATTTCTGTTATTTTAACTTTTTTTGCTAATAAAATAGAAGAAAATTATTATTTAATTATACCAACAGTAATGATGGTTATTACAAATTTAACAACTATAGTTTTTGCTGTTCTGGCTACTCGTCCGGAAGTTAAAAGCGAAAAATTTACAAAAAAAGATGTTTTAAATAAAAAAGTAAATTTGCTTTTTTTTGGGAACTTTTATAAGATGGAATTAGATACTTATTTATTTGGAATGAAAGAAATGATGAAAGATTATAATTATTTATATGATACATTAATAAAAGACCAATTTTTTCTTGGAAAAGTGCTGAGGAAAAAATATAAGTTATTAAGAATAACATATAATATATTTATGTACGGTTTAATTATTTCTGTTCTAATTTTTTCTATATTTTTGTTCTTTTAAATAAATTTTTTTGTTTTTTGTAAAAAAGAATTTTTTTATAAATTTGTATATATTTTTTATAAATGCATATTAATTGTTATAATTTTTATTAAAAATAAATTATTTTATGAAACTTAAATTAACTATTGCTAAAAAATTAGGTCTTGGCTTTGGTGTTTTAACCATTGCAGTATTACTTAATACAATATTAACTTATAATACCTTAGAAAATAGCAGAAAAACAAGTGATGAAGTTATTAAAATTTACTCGCCTTCAGTTTCTAAACTTGCAGATCTTTATAGTTTGGTTTCTGATTCAAAGATGTTGATAAAAACTTGGGTTTACATAGATCAAATGAGTAATGATACACCAGGTAAGATAAAATTAAGAAAAATACATAGAAAAGATTTTCCTGAGTTAAGACAACAATTAAATATTTTAAGTGAAAAATGGACATTAGAGCAAAGAGAAAAATTGAAAATAATTTATAGGACTGTTAATGATACTCTTTTCGAAGAGCATAAAGATATTATGAGTCAATTAACGAGTTTTGAAGATTATGAAGATACTATGGTTCAATTTGAGCTGAACACAAGAGTAGATCCAGGTAGTCAAATTATGCTTCTAACAGAAAAAGTACTTGAAAATATATCTTTTTTAAAAAAACAAAACAGTGAGAAAGTAGGAGAAGCTATGAGAAATATGGAACTTTCTTTCAATGATTTTCAAAATCTTGTTTTTATAATGGGTTTAGTGCTTGTTATTGGAGCAATAATTACTGCTTTATTTACAACTAATTCTCTTGTTAGACCAATAAATTATGTAAAAGAAATTATTTTTAATATGAGTAAAGGAATTTTGCCGGAAGAAAAAATTACAGAAGGAGATGATGAAATTGGTGAAATGTCTCACGCATTAAATTTACTTGTTTACGGTTTAAAAGATACTTCTAAATTTTCATTAGAAATAGGAAATGGAGATTTCGAGACGAAATTTAAACCTCTAAGTGAAAAAGATACTCTCGGAAATTCTTTATTAATTGCCAGAGAAAATTTGAAAAAAGCAAAAAAAGATGATGAAAATAGAAAAAAAGAAGACAGCCAAAGAAATTGGACAACACAAGGTCTTGCTAAATTTTCTGATATTTTAAGACATAATAATGATAGCATAAAGAAATTATCTGATAATTTAATTAGCAATCTTGTAAAATATCTCGGAGCAAATCAAGGTGGAATTTTTATCATGAACGAAGAAAATAAAGAAGACAAATTTATTGAATTAATGAGTTGTTACGCTTATGAAAGACACAGATATGTTCAAAAAAGAATAGATATTGGAATTGGTTTAATTGGTAGATGCGTAAAAGAAAACGAGACAATTTATATGACAGACATTCCAAATGATTACATAAATATAATTTCTGGACTTGGAGAATCGCCGCCAACAAGTTTATTATTAATTCCTTTAAATGTAAATGAAGAAACTTTTGGTGTTATGGAATTTGCTTCTTTCTCAGAGTTTCCACCTTATCAAATAGACTTTTTAGAAAAAGTTGGTGAAAATATTGCTTCGACAATATCAAGTGTAAAAATTAATCTACAAACTTCTAAATTACTGAGAGAATCTCAAAAACAAAGTGAAAGGCTTTCACAACAAGAAGAAGAAGTTAGACAAAATATGGAAGAAATGCAAGCAACACAAGAAGAAACATCAAGAAAAGAAGTTAAAACATCAGGGATTTTAAAAGCAATAGATAATGTTATTATAAAAGCCGAATTAAGCATAGAGGCGAAATTTATTTCCATAAATGAAGAATATACAAAAGCAACTAAATATAGAATTAAAGATTTGAAAAATAAAAAAATATTTGAATTTTTACCAAAAAATGAATTGAAAAATTTTCAAAATATATGGAATAATGTTTTAAATGGAAAATCTTATTCTAATGTAATTGAAAAAAGAACAAGAATTGGCGGTTTAATTTATTTATTTGTTAATTTTAGTCCCATAGAAGATAAAAATACTGGTGAAATTATAAAAGTTTTGTTTCTTGCAAATAATTTAACAAAATACAAAGAAATTTCAAAAATTTAATTTTGAAAAATTTAAAATTTTAAATAAAAAATATTTTGAAAGCTAAAACGAAAAAAATTTATATTTGTAAAAATTGTAATGCAAAAGTTACAAAATGGATTGGTAAATGTCCTCACTGTGGAGAATGGAATTCTTTAAGTGAAGAAATTTTAATAAAAGAAAATAAAAAGAATTATTATACAAAAAGTTTAAAACCACAATTAATCTCTGAAATTTCCGGAGAAGACGAAAAAAGAATAGATACAAAAAATCAAGAATTTAATCGTGTTCTTGGAGGAGGTTTGGTTTTAGGTTCTTTAGTTTTGATAGGTGGAGAACCCGGAATAGGAAAATCTACTCTTGCTTTGCAAATCGCATTAAAATTAAAAAATTTAAAAATTCTTTATATTTCTGGCGAAGAAAGTATTTTACAAATAAAATTAAGGGCAGAGAGATTAAAATTAGAAAATAATAATTGTTATTTTCTTAATGAAACTTCTTTGGAAGTGATTTTTCAAGTCTTAAAAAATTTTTCTGCGGAACTAATTATTATTGATTCCATACAAACTTTGCAAAGTAATAAATTAGAATCTTCCGCAGGCAGTATTTCGCAAATTAGAGAATGTGCATCTGAAATTTTATATTTTGCAAAAGCTTCTTCCATTCCAACTTTATTGATTGGACACATTAATAAAGATGGAAATATTGCTGGACCTAAGGTTCTTGAACATATAGTTGATACTGTTTTGCAGTTTGAAGGAGATACAAATTATATGTACAGAATTTTAAGAAGTATAAAAAATCGTTTTGGTTCTACTTCTGAATTGGGGATTTTTGAAATGCAAAGTGATGGACTAAGAGAGGTAAATAATCCATCAGAATTATTACTTTCGCAGAACGAAGAAAATTTAAGTGGAGTTGCAATAGCTTCAAGTATAGAAGGAGCAAGACCATTTTTAATAGAAATACAAGCACTTGTTAGCTCGGCTGCTTATGGAAATCCTCAGCGTTCTTCCACAGGTTTTGATTTAAGAAGGTTAAATATGTTGCTTGCTGTTTTGGAAAAAAAGGCTGGTTTTCGCATGTCTATAAAAGATGTTTTTTTGAATATCGCAGGAGGAATAAATGTCAAGGATCCAGCAATAGATCTGGCTGTTATTGTAGCGATTTTATCTTCAGAAGAAGATATGGAAGTAAATAAAAAAATTTGTTTTGCCGGAGAGGTTGGTTTAACAAGTGAAATTCGTCCTGTAAATCGCATAGAACAAAGAATTACAGAAGCAGAAAAATTAGGTTTCAACACAATTTATATTCCAAAATACAAAAAGAAAAATTTTAATATAAAAAAATTTAATATTGAAATTAAAGAAGTTTCTAAAGTAGAAGAAGTTTTTGAAATTTTATTTTAAGAAAATATTGTTTTTTTTAGAAAAAAAAATTTTTTTTAATGCCAAAATTTTAATATTTTGAAAAAAAAATTTCAACCTGTACAAACCTAAAATTTTTCAAAAAAATGACAATTTTTTGGGTTTGTATATTGAAAAAATTTATTGAAAAAAAATTTTTTCCAAAAAACGCCGAAATTTTACGAATTTATAAAAAAAAATTTTCAAAAAAACGGCAATTTTTTACGAGTTTTATAATTTATAAAAAACTTTTTTCAAAAAACATTAATTTTTTGGGTTTGTACAGGTTGAAAAATTTTTTTCAAAAAAACGCCAAAATTTTAATATTTTTTTAAAGAAAATTCTTTCCAAAA
>JAOZVH010000237.1 GCA_029938235.1 Bacteroidales bacterium | reverse complement strand
TGTTTTTATTCAGATTTTGAATAATAAATTCAAATTATATAAAATATTTTATTTTTAAAAACAATATTTTTAATAAATCATCCCAAAATTTGAAAAGCATCCTAGGAAGATATTTTTTTTAATATTTAAAATTTTTTCATATCAAATTTAATGAAATTTTTTTTTGATTTTATTTTTGTTTTTTTGTTTTTTTTAATCTTTCGTAGAAATATTAATATTTTTTAATGAATTTGAATATATTTGGTATTTATTTTCAATTTTAAAAATTAATTTCATAAATAATTGAATTATATTTAATTCGTTAATTATTTGATATAAATTTTAAATGATTTAACAAACATTTGGTATATTTTTTAATATGCAATATCATTTGCATTATTTGTATCAATATGTTTGAAATCTTTTTTTCATTATTAAAATTGTTTTTTTTATTTTCATAAGAAAAGAAAAGAAAAAAAACTTTTTACCATAAAAATTGTTGGATACGTTTTTTGATTAAAAAATATAATTTAATAAAAAAACTTTTTTGAAAAAATGTCCAAATTTTAATATTTTTTGATTAAAAAAATTTTTTTTATAATTTTTCAAAAAAAATTGTAAAAAAAATTTGCAATTAAAAAATTTTAATTATCTTTGCGACGTTTTTAACGGTTCCGTAGCTCAGTTGGATAGAGCAACAGCCTTCTAAGCTGTGGGTCAAAGGTTCGAATCCTTTCGGAATCGCAATTTTTTTTGCAAACATTTTTCATTAAAAATAAACTTTTATTCTTGCAAAAGCACCTTTTCCAAATTCTCCAAATTCTGTGTTTTTTTTACCGAAAGGCAAATAAGCAACAATAATAAATTCTGTATTATCATTAATACTTAAATCAAACCATGGAAAAAATACACCACTTTTATCATTTAAATTTAGCATTAAAAAATTAGACCAATTTAAAAAATCTCCAATTGGATATGATTCTCCCAGATAAATATAATCTTGTCCGAGATTTTCGCCTTCTGTAAAAAAACGTGTCCAATCAAAAAAACTGTATTTTTTATAATCCGTTTTACCCAGTTCATTTTTATAATATTCCGCAATAAAATACAAAGAATTTTCAAAAGTATAATCTGCTCCGAAAACGAATTGTTTAAAATTTTTCGAATTATTTTTTTCATTATAAGCAAATTCTCCATGAACACCAAAACCTAAAACTTCTCCGGAAAAATTAAAACCATAATTTGTTCTTTTGCTTGTGTCTATTTCTTCTTTTTCTATAAAAGATAAAGAAAAATCAAATCCAAAAAAATGTTCTTTTAATTTTATTCCTTTGGTAGAATTTTTAAATTCTTCATTAACATTTAAAATTCCAGTTAACATAGCATCATTATGAAAAGGAAATTCTATTTTGAAAGCATTTAAACCAATTTTTTCATAAGTCGGATCCATAGTATTTTTTCTATTAAAAATATCCGTTGGATTCCAAGCATAAGCACTTCCCATAGATAATTGCTGTTTTCCTATTCTAAAATTTAATCTTTTTGTGTAAATTGAAATATAAGCATTATCCAAAAAACTCTCATTTTCCAATTTAATTTCATAATCAGAAATATTTTCTTGTCTTAAATATTCCGGCATAAATTCCATAATATTAATTGTCGTTTTTCCGTGATAAGTTTTTAAAATATAATTTGATTTGAAAGAAATTTTATCACTTATTTCCGACGAAATATTTAAACGTAATTTATTATAATCTTGCAAACTTATTTCGCCATTATTACTTTTTTGCGGAAAAAATTGATTTTCGTAATAAGCGGAGAATTCAATATTATTTTCCTCTTCCTGAGAGAAAGCAGAAAAAAATAATCTAATAACAAAAACAAAAGTAAATAAATACTTAAAATACATAATATAAAAAAATTTAAATTAATTTTTTGTCCAAATTTCCCAAGATTTTTCTGCTTGAAAATGCAACATATCTAAGCCATTTTGAATTTTTGCATTATAAAAACTTCCTCTTTTAAGAAATTCTGTAATTTTTGGATTATAAACTAAATCAAATAAAAAATGTTTTTCATTTAAAAATTTATATGGAATATTTGGATATTTTTCTACATTTGGAAACATTCCAATCGGCGTTGCATTTACAATAAAATCAACATTTTGAATTAAATTTTTATTTATATCTAAAAATGAAATTTCATTTTTTTCTTTCGGTTTTCTGGATACAAAATAAAAATTTAAATGAAGTTTTTTAAAAACGTAAGCAACAGATTGCGCCGAGCCGCCAGTTCCTAAAATCAAAGCTTTTTTATTAAAAAAAAATTTTTTTTCCAAAAAAGTGCTTTTTTTTAAAAATTTTAAAAAAGATTTCTCGAAACCATAAACATCTGTGTTATAAGATTTTAGAAAAAATTTATTATTTCTTTTTAAAATCTTTATTGTATTTACCGCTCCAATATTTTTTGAAATATTATCCATTTCGTCTATATATTTTATAATTTTTTTCTTATGTGGAATACTCACATTTAGACCTTTTAAATTCGGATAATTATTTAATAATTCAAAAAAATTTTTTAGATTTTTTAGAGGGAAATTTTTATAACAAGCATCATTTATTTTTTCATTACGAAATTTTTTTTCAAAGAATGATGCCGAAAAAGAATGTTTTATAGGATAAGAAATTAAACCAAAAATTTTCATTTATTACTCGTAATTTTATCTATAAAAACTATCACAAAAAAACCAACTAAAGAAATTATCAAAGCTAAAAACAAAGAATCATTATTAAATTCAAAAGTAATATCTGGAAAAAAATTTTTTTCTATTTTTATTAAATTACCGTAGCTATTTATTTCTTCTTTTATAAACTTCCAAGGCCAGACTTTATTTAGTGAACCCAACATAAAACCTGCTAAAACAGCGATGGTAAAATCTTTATATTTTTTCAAAAGCCAAGAAAGAACATTAGAAAAACTTAATAAACCAACTATTGCTCCGGAAGCAAAAGTTAAAATTATTCCTATTTTAAATTCACTAATTGCATCTATAATAAATTCATATTTTCCTAAAAGTAATAAGATAAAACTTCCGGAAATTCCGGGTAAAATCATCGCACAAATGGATATTGAACCAGAAATAAAAATAAACCAATATGCGTCTGGAGTTTTTGTTGGTGAAATTATTGTTACAAAATAAGCAATTATAATTCCTAAAATCAAGAAAATAAAAGTTTTATAATTCCAAGTTTTTATACTTTTAGCGACCACTATTGCAGAAGCTAATATCAAACCGAAAAAAAATGACCAAATTAATACAGGATAATTTTCTAAAGTATGTTTTAATATTTTTGCTAAGGAAATTGCACTTAAAAAAATTCCTCCAACTAAAGCCATTAAAAAATTTATATTTATAGAATATAAAAAATCTGAGAATTTTAGAGCAAAAATTTTTTTCAAATTTTCCAAATTAAAAGAGCGAATAGTATCTATTAGTTCTTCATAAATTCCAGAAATAAGAGCAATAGTTCCTCCGGAAACACCCGGAACAATGTCCGCTGCTCCCATAGCTATACCTTTTAAAAATATTAGTGTATAGTCTTTTATTTTTCTTTCCATATAATTTATTCTTTAAACATTATAGTTTTCCAAGTTTTACCGTTATAAACTTTCAATTCTTTTGTTCTTTTATCCATGTAAATTGTTCCTTCACTTGGATATTTTGGGGCTTCTTTTCTCGGTTTAAGTATTAAAAGGTCTTCTATAACAAAAGTTCCATTTACTTTTAATAATGTTTTTACAAAATCACCATAAATTAAAGGATTCTTTGTTGCAGAATTAGAAATATATAATTTATTAGAACCTTTTTCGTAATAACCTGATTTGTAACCGATAAACACATTTTTCTTACCTTCTAAATTACCATAACCACTATAACTCCCAAGATAAACATTCACACTTCCAAAGGTATTGTTATAACCGCTATAACTTCCAATAAAAACATTGTAAACTCCTTCTGTATTATTTACACCACTTGAATATCCAAGAGTTGCATTTCCAAGACCTGTTCCGTCACCATTTATATTGTAAGTTTTCGCCCAAGTATTTTTTAAAGTATTTTCAATATATAATTCATTCTGAGAATAAATTGCATTAAAAAATGAAAAAAATGTTATATATATATATATTGTATATTTCATAATTTTTTTTTTAAATTTTACAAAAATATTTTTTTTTTATTTTAATAAAACAAAAATTATTCAAAAAACCGATTTTTTTATAAAAAAATCGGTTTTTTTTATAAAAATTTTTTTTTGAATTCTAAAATTGCGGTCTGACAACCATCATTCCAGTAAATTGTTTATTATTTAATAGATAATTATCTAAGGTTTTTTCTGAAATTACAATTTTTTTCATTCGAGAGGAAGCATGCAAAAGATGAAGTTTTGAATTTTCCCATATTGCTATTCCAACATGAGCAATATCTAAATTCTTAATATTTAAGGTAATAGCGATTATATCACCATCTTTAATTTTGTCTTTTATTTTTGAAATTTTATTTTTTGGTATGAAATAATATTTTCTTTTTGAAATATTATTTTCTATTTTTTTTATTTCTGACAAAATATTTTCGTCAGAAATTCCTTTATACTTATCTTTATTTTTTGAGATAAAATTTATATTTTTTTTATAAACTTCACCGTCGAGAATTTTTGTAATATCTTTTACTTTCTTATTTTTTTCATTTTCAAATATCCAGTCGGAAAAATAATGTAATCTGGAAGAATAATTTTTTATTTCTCCATTTCTATATCTTATCAATTGCAATTCTTTTTTAAAATCAGAAAAATTATTTTTTTTTGATTTTATTAAATTTGATATTGCCATCGTATTTTCAACGAAAGTTACACAATCTAATTCTCTTAGATTGATGATTAAACTTTCTTTTTCATTCTTTTCTAAAACTCCTGATTTATATGGAAAAAAAATGAAATTTTTACCAACTTCTATAATAACATTGTTAATTTTTTCTTTGTACAATTCCGATTTCAAAGAAGTTTCTAAAATTAATTCACAAAGATTTTTATCTTTTTCTTGTGAAAAAGAAATAAAAAAAGAAAATAAAATATAAATTATCGTAATAAAATTTT
>JAOZVH010000236.1 GCA_029938235.1 Bacteroidales bacterium | reverse complement strand
ATAAAAATTCCCCAAAAAACCAATTATTTTAATGATTTATTTATAATAAAAAAAATTCAAAAAAAAATGTAAAAAAATTTGCAAATAAGAAAAATTATATTTAAACTGCGGCGTAAATAGATTAGTACGGCTTTAACGGCTTTAACGGCTTTAACGGCTTTAACGGCTTGGTGCTTTGCTTTTTTGTTTTTTTTATAAATATTTTTTTAAAATAAAAATAAATGAAAAGAAAAATTTTTGCTATCATTTTATTAGCAATGACAATCGGATTTTATTCTTGTCAAAATAGGAAGAAAATATTCCCATTGACAATAATAACGTAAATAAGGGGGTTAAAAAAATGACTCCAGAAAACGAAGCTATTTATAATAGCATTGTAGATTTTCGAGAGAAATTATTAACAAAAGATTATGTGGTGGGTGAAAGTATTTCTACTGAAGATGCAATTTTGTTAATGGAAGCTAGTCTGAATTTAACTTACAGACATAGTGGTCTTGTGGAAAACAAAATGAGAACGATAGAAAGTTTGGTTTCTGTGGATGGAGATTTTTCTAATTTTACAGTTGAATATTCTAAAGTTTATAAAACTTATGAGGATATTTTAAATAGTGTACGTAATGTTTATGCTTCTATAGAAGAAAGAGATAAAAAAATTAAAGTTATAGATTTAGCTTTGAATAGAGATAATACTATCACGATTAATACTGCTTTTGAAGTTAGAACTTTACCATTAGATGTTCCACACGGAAACTTTGAGGAAGAAAATCTGAAAATAGAAATAGCTGTTCATAATCGTTGTGCTCCAAGTTTTATGCACGTTATATATGGTATTGAAACTGATTTTACTGTTAGTATGTCTAATTTAACTCAGGAAGAAAAACTTTCAATAAAAGCTATCTATTATAGTGGCAATTATGAATATTACTATGTCAAAAATTATTTTGTAAACACTTATGGATATCTTGATGGTGGAAATATTATGTTAGGATACACTAATGAATTTGGCACTTATTATTCAGAGTTAGAGGGAATAGATAATGTCACACAATGGGTTATTAATAGACAAAATTATCTTGATAAAACACTTATTGCTTTTGAATTAGGTGTAAACAAAGAATATATAAATGAAAATAGCACTTATGGATGGGCACATCAAACTATGGAAAATAAACATTTTGCTGACTATGTTCTTTGGGCATGTCCAGCAATTTATCCTTTAAATATTTCTGCAGACTATTAAAAAAATATGTATTAAAATTAAAAATAATCATTTAAAATTTTTTTTATTTTAAATGATTATTTTTTTATAAAAATTTTATTTATGAAATTATATAATTATATAATTATTTTTTATTTTTTATTCTCAAACTTATTTGTTTCTGCACAGTTTGAAAAAACAATTCCTCATAGAATGAACAAAGAACATTCTGCTTTAATTATTGAAACAAGTACTAATGACTATGTTACAATTAGTCATTATGCTGGATATGAGGAATATGATCATTCTTCAATTTTATTTAAAATTTCCCAAGATGGAGAAATAATGGATAGTATTTATTTTTCAGAGTCTAATTTGGGTGGTGATATTATTAATATAAATAATAATGAAATCTTACTTTCTGGATACATACATGAAGAAAGAACACAAGAAGAAGATGGTACAATTTTGTCCTATAAAGTAGAATTACCTTGTTTTTTTAAAATGGACGAAAATTTTAATATGATATCAATAGATACTATCCCACTACCAAATAATTTCCCAATAAACCCATTATTTTCATTTCCTCAGGGATTCCCATGTAGGCGTATAATTCCAACACAAAACAATAATTTTTTAGCTTTATGTAGTGGTATAGAAGTATGTTTATATGAATTAAGTTATGATTTTGATACCATACAAACAAATTTTTTTCACAATAATTTTTTTTTTCTTCCTATTGTTATTAAAAATAACAATGATTCTTCTTTTTATTTTTTTTCAGATTTGGATGTTTATCACGTAAATAAAAATTTAGAATTTACACATATAAAAAATTTAAACACTGTTGTTTATGATGGTATAATAAGAAAATTAAAAACAGTAAAATATTTAAATGATAATCGCATTTTAATGTATTTTGGTGCAGATGCTTCTTATCAAGGTGCTAATTTTGAAGAACAAATTGGTGTTTACATAGTAGATACATTACTTAATGTACAAGATTATGTATATTTTGGTGATTCTGAAAATATTTTAGATATGCCAGTTATGGATAGAAGTGGTATAGATTTTACAGATGAAAATAATATTTTTGTTGTAAGCATAGTTAATCATTGTGGTTTTCATTATATGCCAGAAAATTCAGAAGAAATGACTTCCATTATGGTAAGTGTTTTAGATAGTAATCTAAATATAAAAAATCAAACTTTTTATGGTGGAGATAATAGATATTCTCCTTGTGATATTAAAGCAACATCTGATGGTGGTTGTATAATTATTTCATCAAAATATGAAGTTAATTCAGGAAATAATTATGGTCATGTTCATCTATTAAAAGTTAATGAAAATGGCGAATTATCGCCTCCAATAAGTAATGAGGAAATTAATAATTCTACAATGAAGTTGGCATTTATTTATCCAAATCCTTCAAAAGATTTTATTAATGTTCGTTATGGTGCTCATTTAAAAAATGTTTCCATAGAAATATTTGATATTTCCGGAAAGAAAATTTTTGTAAAAAATTTAAAAAATCCAATCTCAAGAATTGACATTCAAAATCTTAAAATTGGTTCTTATGTTTATCATATTTTAAACGATAATAAAATAATTGAAAAAGAAATATTGATTAAAAAATAATGAGGAATTCGGAATGAAAAAAAATTTTTTCAAAAAAATGCCAATTTTTTTATGATTTTTTAAAATTAAAAAAAAAAATTTTTTTCCAAAAACGGCATTTTTTTTACGAAATTTAAAATTAAAAAATTTTTTTTTATTTAAAATTAAATGTAAAAAAATTTGCAAATAAGAAAATTATAATTAATTTTGCATCACAAATTAGTAAGCTTTAACAGCTTTAACAGCTTTAACAGCTTTATGCTTTTGTTAATTTGTAAATATTAAATTTTTTAATTTTTACAATAAAAAAAATGGTAAACAAATTTTTCGCAATTTTATTAATATTGACAATTGGTTTTTATTCTTGTCAAAAAGAAGAGGAGAATAAAATCTCTGTAGCTGGTAGTTCAGATACAAAGGCTTCTAACGAAGCAAAAGAAACCTTAGAGAAAATTATTAACTTCAGAGAGAAGTTACTGAGAAATGGTTTTGAAAGAGGAGAAAGTCTTGAAACAAATGAGGCAGTTATTTTAATGACATCAAGTTTGAATGCTACTTATGCACAAGAAACTGCAGGAAAGAATGTAGAAGAGAAAAAATTTTCTATAAATGTTAATTTTGGAACACAAATTAGCACTTACGAAAATATCTTGAAAGCTTATGGAGATGTTCTTTCTCTTGTTAGACAGCATTATGAAGATTTAGAAGGAGAAGAAAAATCTTTCACTTCTGTATTTCTTAATTTTGACACTTCTAATGGAATTTTAGAAATCAAATCTTCCATCGCAACAGATTATTATTATGATTATTATGACCATGTAGAACTTGTTGTAGATGTACAAATGTCAGAAATTGAATCTGTTATAAATGAAAATGAATATAAACCAAGTGTTTTTATTTATCATGGTGAACAAGAAGTATTAACATTTACAGATTCACCTGGTACTTTATATGTTGATTTTTTTCCAGAATATTTTTCTACTTATTACTTATTTAACCACTTGTTTTTTTCTTTATATTCAGTACCTACTGGCAGCACATGTAAAAAAAGAGTTACAACAGACGGAGAACCAGAATATAATTTTGGTGATTTTGATGAAAATTATTATGCTGAAGAAACAGGTATTCCTGAATTATATCTCCTTATAAATGAAGAAAGATTAAGTTTTCCATGGAATTCAACTTACTTATTTTTAAAAACATGTGAAAATAATGCTATGTTTGGATTTGTAGATGGTACTTCTGGTTTGGCTAAAATAGCACTACAAGCAGTAAAACTTACTTTTGCTAAAAAGATTTCTAAATATGGACCTAATTACAATTATGAAGAAGATTTACAATCTATAAATATTAATATAGATTTTTAGAATTTTATTTTATATAAAATAAAAAATAGAATAATTCTTATTATTCTATTTTTAATAAAAAAAATAAATGAAAAAAAAATATTTATTATTACTTATTATAGTTTCCTTTAACTTATCTGTATTTTCTCAATTTGAGAAAATAATTCCTCATCAAATGCAAGTATTTGGTGGTTTAGTTGTAGAAACAAGTACGAATGATTATATTATAGTTGTTGACGATTGGTTTATAGAAGAATCTCAGGGAAGTCAAACTTTATTTAAAATCTCTCAAAATGGAGAGACATTAGATAGTTCATATTTAACAGGCATTAATTTACGTGGCGATATGATAAATATAAATAATAATGAAATTTTACTTTCTGGCAGAGGAGAATATTTCGAAACTCCAGAAAATACAGTTTCTTCACCTATTTTATTAAAAATAGACGAAGACCTTAATATATTATCGACTAATACTTTACCACTGCCTATTTATTTTCCTATAGATATACCTGCTATTGTAGGACTATTTTGTAAAAGACTATTTCCTACAAAAACAAATAATTTATTAGTATTGACATCTTTTGGTATAGATAAAAATATTTTATATGAATTAAATTCTAATTTTGATACAATACAAACAAAAAGAACTATTAATAGCAATTTTATTTTTCCACCTCTTATTCTCAATAATAATAATGATTCTTCTTTTTATACTTTTTTACATAATGATGTATTCAAATTTAATAAAAACTTAGAATGTACTGATACTTTGATGGATAGTTTTGGGAATTATGAGATAGATTATTATTTAAATAATTTGTCAACAGTAAAATATTTGAATGATAATAGAATTTTAATGTATTTTGGTATGAATGATAATACCTTATATTCAAAAAGTTCTGCTAATGACAGAGAAATTGGTGTATTTATAGTAGATACTTTATTTAATCTAAAAAAATTTGTTCAATTTGGTTACTCTACTGATACATTAGATATGCCTGTTTACAGAAGAAATGGTATA
>JAOZVH010000235.1 GCA_029938235.1 Bacteroidales bacterium | reverse complement strand
TCAATTGAACGAAGGATTTATAAATGTCAGATTTTCCTTTTTTTGCTTCTGCCCAAAGCAAACTTTCTTGTTCTAAGGATTCATTTTTATGCATGGAAACGCAGAAATCTATATTTCCAATAATTTTGGTATTATCATAGATCCAAAAATAATACTTGGCTATTTTATTTTTTAGCTCTTCCTCTCTTACATTTAAATTATAGATCATTATATTTTTAATTATCATTTTAAAAAACAAATATAATTTAAAAATTTGTTTTTTAATTTAAATTTTAAAACATTAAAAAATTGACGTTTTTTTTGAAAAAAAAATTTTTATGAATTTTAAAACATTAAAAAATTGACGTTTTTTTGAAAAAAAAATTTTTTTTAATTATAAAAAGTCTTAAAATTTTCACGATTTTTAAAAAAAATTTTTTTAATTGAAATAAAAAATATTAAAATTTTGGACGAATTTGAAGAAAAAATTTTTTTTTAATTTTTAAATTGAAAAATATTAAAGTTTTGGATGATTTTTTGAAAAAAATTATTTTAATTATTTAAAATCATAAAAAATTGCTGTTTTTTTTGAAAAAAAATCTTGCGCTTGGACGGTATTTTAACCACCATTTATCAATTTACGATGAATAATTGTTCGGTGAAAACACCGCACAAGCACAGAACAATTTAAATTTTAATAAAAAATTAAAAAAAAACATAAAAAAATTTGGAGATTACATTTTTATTTTATTATTTTGTTTTAATAATTTAAATGAGATTTTCATTAAAAAATGAAAAAAAATTCTTTTCTTTTATTCTGTCATTTTTTGTTTTTTTTTCAAACTATAGCACAAGATACAACATTAATAAAGCGAAAACTTAATATTGAGTTTTCGCTTTCTACTGTTTTGTCTAATTTTGAATTAGAACATACTTTTGGAGAAGAAATAGCAAAACCATACTCAGATATGACTATAGGAATTATGCTAAGATTTAATTATGAAATAAACAAAAAGCATAGTATTGGTTTTGGATTTAATCATTATTTATCTGTGGCTAGTGTGGATTTTATATTAGACAAAGATAAATATCAATTACCTTGGCAAATTGAAGGTCCAGAAGATTATAATATACGTATATTAAGTTTCCCTATCACTTATGCTTATTCCATTCCATTGACAAAAACTTTAATTTTTAAACCTGCTATAGCTTATAATTTAAGTATTCCTATTAGTTTTATTATTTTTAGTGATGTGGATGTAAATAGTTCTCTTGGTGATAGCACAAACTTTTATACCGCAAACTATTTACCAAATAAATTTTTTAATCATGGTATTTGGATAGAAATGGGCATTAAAAAATTATTAAAAAATAAAAATGAATTAAAATTAAGTTTTATTAAAAACATTGCTTTTCAAAAAAATCTTGTTGCCAAATATACTTTTTTTCCTGATAGACCAAAGCATATTTCTAAAGGTAAAATAAAAAAAGGTTTCGGCTTTATAGGATTAAGTTTAAGTTACATACTAACACACAAGAAAAAGAAAAATAAAATTGAAAAAATATAAATATTACTTTATAATATTAGCAATATATTTCGTTTCTTGTCGCAAAGAAACTGTTTTAGACATTCCGCATAGTGAGGAAAAAATAGTTGTCAACAGTATTTTAGTAGCAGATGAAAACATTAAAATTTATGTATCTAAAAGTACTTATATTTTAGATACAGAAAAAAAAATTATTCAAGATGCAGAAGTTCGTATTTTTGTAAATAATGAATTTCTTACAATATTAGAACATGATTCGGCAGGAATTTATAAAAGTTCTGATATAAAAGCAGAGATAGGAAAAAAATATTCTATAGAAGTGATGGTAAAAGGTTTTGATAAACTAACAGCAAAAACTTATGTTCCATATCCTGTTTTATTAGATAGCATAAATGTAAATAGATTTGTTGGGAAAAATGAAAATGCTCGTGATTTATCAAAATTAAATATATATTTTACAGATACAACAAAATCTTCAGCGTATTATCAATACGAAGGTTCTATTGATATTGATAGTATTATTTCTATTTTTGAAGAACCAGATTATCTTTATAATCACAACTTTTATGTTAATGATGGTGTTTTTAGTTATAATCCTATTATATTAGAAGAAGGAGATAAAAAAAGTAGGGTTTTTAGCAATAAATTGTTTACACAAGATAATGTAATTTTAGATATAATGTTTATAGATCCTCTATCTTTTTTTTCAGAAGACAGTAAAGTAAGTTATAAACTCAAAGCTCATATTTTAAGCATTAGCGAATCTCTTTACAAATACCAAAAAAGTTATAAGCATTATGAAGAAATGAGTGATAATATTTTTGGCGTAAATGAGCCACCTCAATTATATTCTAACATAAATAACGGTTACGGTATTTTTGCTGCATTAAGTTGCAGCGATATTGATAGTACAAAAATTTTAGATTATTAATAAATGAAAAAAATTTTTTTTATTTTTTTTCTGTTTTGTTTTTTTAAAAGTAACTCACAAAGCATTAGCGGATATATCACAGATAAAGAAACTGGAGAAAAATTAATAGGTGCAAATTTTTATGATATTCATAAAAAACAAGGAACTGTTAGTAATCAACATGGTTTTTATTCTTTTTCATTTAAAAAAGCATCAATTTATCATTTAAAAGTTTCTTATATTGGTTATCAAAGCGATACATTTAAAATTAATCTGACAAAAGATACAATAATTAATTTTAAAATAGTTCAGAATGTTTTACTAGAAGAAGTACTCATAACAGCAAAACGACCTATAGAAGAAAGAATAGAAATGAGTGTCATAGAAATTCCTATGAAACAAATTAAAACTTTACCAGTCTTAGCAGGTGAAGTGGATATTATGAAAGCTATGCAACTAATGCCTGGTATCAGGTCTGGAAGTGAAGGTCAAAGTTCTATGTTTGTTCGTGGTGGTAGCCACGACCAAAATTTAATATTGCTTGATGATGTACCTTTATATTATGTTAATCATTTAGGAGGTTTTGTTTCTGTATTTAATCCAAATGCTATTAATAGTTTAAAACTTTATAAAGGAGCTTTTCCTGCTCGATATGGTGGACGTTTATCTTCTATTATGGATATTAGAATGAAAGACGGAGATATGAAAAAACGACAAAACACTTTAACTATAGGTATGATTTCAACAAAATTCCAAACCGAAGGACCGATAAAAAAAGATACTTCTTCTTATATGATTTCGGCAAGACGATTTATGTATGATTTAATTACTCGCCCTTTTACTTGGTTGACTAATAATAAAACTTCATTTGGTTATACTTTTTATGATTTAAATGCCAAATTAAATTATAAATTCTCTGATAAAAATCGTTTGTTTTTTAGTTTTTATATAGGTAATGATGCTATTATTACAAAAAGAAAAGAAAAAATAAACCTAATGAAAAATAAAACAAAATGGGGAAATACTTTATTTGCATTACGTTGGAATCATATTTTTAATCCTCGTTTTTTTAGTAATATCACAGCTTATTATACAAGGTATAAATATGATGCTGACTTTACTTATCTAACAGAAGATAAAGAAGAAAAAGAAGAAGTAAATTATAATTTTACATCTTCAATAAATGATATTTGTATAAAAAGTGATTTTGAATATTTTTTTCCAAATTATAAATTACGCTTTGGAAGTAATCATGTTTTTCATGTTTTTTCTCCGAACGCTACATTTATGGAACAAAAAGGAACTATTAATATGGACACAAGTTTAAACACAAAAAAGCATCATATTTTGGAAAATGCCGTATATATAGAAAATCAATTTACTATTTTAAAACATATAAGTTTTAATTTAGGTATGCGAGGGATGTCTTATATGACAAATGATAAAGTTTATAATAATATAGAGCCTCGTTTATTATTAAGCATTAATATACCAAAATTGTTTTCCATTAAGTTTTCTTATTCTCAAATGCAACAATATGTTCATTTGTTAAGTTATTCTGGAGCAAGTTTACCAAGTGATTTATGGATGCCAACTACCAACAAAGTGCCTCCTCAAAATTCTAAATTATTGATAATAGGAATAGCAAAATCTTTATTTAAAAATCGTTTAGAAATGAGTATAGAAACTTATTATAAAAATATGTATGATTTAATAGATTATCAAGATGGTATCGCTTATGCAGGAAGTAATTCAAAAAATTGGCAGGAATTAATAGAAACAGACGGTTTTGGACAATCTAAAGGTATAGAATTTTTATTACAAAAAACTGAAGGAAAAATCAATGGTTGGATAGCTTATACTTTGTCTAAAACGACACGTAAATTTGATAATATCAATGGTGGAAATGAATATTTATATACTTATGACGCTAAACATGATTTCTCAATTACTTCAAATTATTATATCAAAAAAAATTTATATGTTTCATTTTCATGGATTTACACAAATGGAAGAGCAATTACGTTTGCAAATGAAAATTATAGTGCTTTAAGATTAGAGGAAAATATGAGTGAATTACAAGATAATCCCAATGTAGAAGAGATAACTATCACAAGCCATAAGGATAAAAATAATATTCGTATGCATCCTTATCATCGTCTTGATATAGCTTTAAATATCAAAAAATACAAAAAGAAAAGTGAAAGAGTTTGGAATTTTAGTATTTATAATTTGTATAATCGTCAAAATCCTTATTTTTATACAACAGAAATAGAAGAAATAAAAGATAAAAATGGTCAAAATACAGGAAATTATAAAAAAAAGATTTATCAAGTTAGTTTATTTCCTTTTATTCCTTCTGTAAGTTATACAATTAATTTTTAATTGAAAATAAAAAAATGGTAAAATTTTGGTCATTTTTTGAAAAAAAAAATTTTTTTAATTTGAAATTAAAAAACATTAAAATTTTGGGCGATTTTTTGAAAAAAAAATTTTTTTTAATTTGAAATTAAAAAATGTTAAAATTTTGGACGAATTTTTGAAAAAGTTTTTTTTATTTTGAGATTAAAAATATTAAAATTTTGGGCAAATTATGAAAAAAAATTTTATAATTCAAAATTAAAAAATGTTAAAATTTTGGACGAATTTTTGAAAAAGTTTTTTTTATTTTGAGATTAAAAATATTAAAATTTTGGACGATCTTTTAAAAAAAATTTTTTAATCTTAAATTTTAAAAATATTAAAATTTTGGACGTTTTTT
>JAOZVH010000234.1:4682-5203 GCA_029938235.1 Bacteroidales bacterium | reverse complement strand
TTTTTTTTGAAATTAAAAAATCTTAAAATTTTGGACGATTTTTGAAAAAAAATTTTTTTTTGAAATTAAAAAATCTTAAAATTTTGGACGATTTTTGAAAAAAAATTTTTAATTATAAAAACATTAAAATTTTGGGCGATTTTTGAAAAAAAATTTTTTTTTATTAATAATTTAAAATCATTAAAAAATTGGCGTTTTTTGGAAAAAATTTTTTTTTATTAATAATTTAAAATCATTAAAATTTTGGACGATTTTTGAAAAAAAAATTTTTTTTTGATTTAAAAATCATTAAAAAATTGGCGTTTTTTGGAAAAAAATTTTTTTTTAATAATTTAAAATCATTAAAAAATTGGCATTTTTTGGAAAATTTTTTTTTTAATAATTTAAAATCATTAAAAAATTGGCGTTTTTTGGAAAAATTTTTTTTTTAATAATTTAAAATCATTAAAAAATTGGTGTTTTTTGGAAAAATTTTTTATTAAAAATAAAATCATTAAAAAATTGGTGTTTTTTGGAAAAAA
>JAOZVH010000234.1:0-4582 GCA_029938235.1 Bacteroidales bacterium | reverse complement strand
TTTTTTTATTAAAAATAAAATCATAAAAAATTGCCGTTTTTTGGAAAAAATTTTTTTATTAAAAATAAAATCATAAAAAATTGCCGTTTTTTGGAAAAAATTTTTATGAAAATTGAATTTTAAAAATTAAAAAAACATGTATTTTATAAAATTTTTTTATAAAATACATGTTTTTTTTTATATACTTGGATCTTCTGGAGTTTTTATATTATTTAAATGTTCGCTTTTTGGATATGGGTAATAATTTCTATTTCGTTCGCTCGTAAAAACAGGAACTAAAGGTGGTTCTAATCTTCCAAAACGTTTACTATCCTCTAACCTCATAGCTTGCATAAAAAGTTCTATACAACGGTTTTTATATATTTCATCTAAAATTTCTTCTTTATTCTTTTCATTTCCATCCCATTCTGGAAGCATAGCGTTTACTCCATAAATATCGTCTGTCTTTTTTCTAACAATATTTATATTTTCTACCGCTGAATTTAAATTATCCATACGAGCATAAGCTTCTGCTTTTATCAGATAAATTTCTCCGGGCAAAAAAACTGGAATAAATTTATTCGCTTCATCAAAAAAACCTTTTAAATTTTCAATTGGTAATTCAGAATCAACAGCAAACATAGTATCTGGTGACATATAGAAATCTATTCTAGCATCATTATTTTCAGGATGTAAATTTTGTGGTAAACCAAAATTATCTACAGCTTTTACAAAAGCTTGCGCCCCCATTCCAGTTTGAAAAATTGGATTTGCTGTTGTAACATCATATTCAAAAATTGAAATGGAATTTATATTTACTTTATTTGCATTATTAATTGCTTCTTGATAATTTCCATAAATCAAATTATAACGAGCAAGATAAGCATATAGGCAATTTTTTAAATCAAAATTCTTACCAAGAATAGCATTTTTAAATTCATCAGAAAAAGGTGTTTCTTCTAAAATCTTTATTCCATCAGATGTAAGTTTTAGGATTTCTATCATACATTCTTCTTTATTATAAAATTCTGAGTTTCCTTCTTCTGAAAAATTTATCGGTACATATTCAAAATGTGTAATAAGTTTTCCAATTGCAATAGCTTTGAAAAAGCTTGCATAAGCAATTAAACCACTTTTTGTATCTGCTTCCATATTTATTTTTTCCACATTTTTTAAAAGTTTTTCACTCATAATTTTTACAGATAATAGCTCACTCCAAATTCCTACAAGCCAAGCATTTTCACCATTTATTCCATTTTCACCCCCTTTTTGAAATTCCTTAGTCTTTTCATTTGGAAATCCAAGAGCTATTTCTCTTGTTGTTAGTCCAGACATTGGTAGTAGATTTTTCAAAGCATCAGAAGAATATTTATATTTTATTCCAATACTTAGAGCAAAAAGTCCTTCTTTGCTATTTAAAGTTTCTTCTTCTGTAGCTGCATTTGGATTATTTAAATCCATTTCACAAGAAAAAAGCAAAAAACTTATAAATAAAATTGTTAATTTATATTTTTTCATAATTTTTTATATTAAAAATTTGCTGTAATACCAAAATGAAAAGAAGCCGGAATAGGCGTAACTCCAACTGCAGAACCTCTAACAATATTATCTTGTCCTCCTGCATTTATTTCTGGGTCAGCACCTTTAAAATTATCTATTGAAAATAAATTTCTTGCTGCAATGGAGAAATTTACTTCTTTAATATAATTTTCCGGTTTAATTCTATAATTTAAAGAAATTTCACGTAATTTTATAAAAGATGCGTCGTCAGTATATTCTTCTCTAATAAGTGGTCCGCTTCCACTTTGCTGTTGGCTTGTTCCCTTTTGAACTTGAAATAAAAGTTCTTCTCCATTTAATGGACCTTGTCTTCTTAGTACATGTTCTAATTGTCTTCTGTTCCAATTCCAAACGTCTATTCCTTGAACTATATCAAATTGAAAACGAAATGTAAAATTTTTATAATCAAATTGATTTATAAAAGAAGCCGTAAAGTCTGGATTTGGGTCTCCATTTACTTTTTTCAACAGTACACCTGTTGGTTTTCCATCTTCATCTCTCATTGGTTTTCCAGTTTCTGGATCTCCCATTTCAGCATAATGTAAACCGTCTATTTCTAATAGGCTTCCATCTTCATTTCTTGCATAATAAGTGTAATACAAAACTCCAATTGCTTCACCATTAACAATTGAAAAATTATCATCATTTGACGACGAAACTATACCTCCTTCAGTAAAAATTTTATTTTTATTTGCAGAAAAAATTCCAGTAATATCCCATCTAAAATTATTTTCTGGTTTTGTTATTAAAGCCCTTGCTAATATTTCAAGACCTTTATTTGTTAATTCTCCTTCGTTTACAATTTGCTTTGTAAAACCACTTGATGGTGCTAAATTTCTTTCGAATATTAAATCTTCAACTTTCTGAGAATAATAAGTAAATTCTAAAAATAAACGATTTTCAAATAAACTTAAATCCATTCCAGCCTCAATTTCTGTTTGTTTTTCTGGTTTCAAAGTATTATTTCCTTTTACATAAGATGGCACAAGTCCAGTATTTTCCACCATACTTACTGATTGATAATTTGTAAACCTATCATAAGGATTAATTGCAGTCAAATTTCCTGCTTGTCCCCAAGCTAATCTCAATTTTACATTATTAATATTGTTTAGAAAAAAACTATTCTGCCAGAAATTTTCTTCAGAAATTAAATAAGAAGTGCTGACTTTTGGATAAGATTGAAATCTATTCTCATCTCCAAATGAAGAAGAAGCATCAAATAATCTATAAGCTGTTGTTAAAAATAATTTATTTTTAAAACCAAAAGTTTCTTGGAAATAAAAACCTTGTATAGCACGCTCTTGAATAATATCATTTTTTGAAACTAAAGTTCCTGCATTTGTCGTTTGAACGTGAGGACTAAGATGATCCGCAGAAACAAATGAATATTTTATAATATCCTTTTGCCAAGTATAACCAATTGCTGTTGCAGAATGAATATTTTTAGTTATTTTTTCCAAAAATAAGAAATTTAAATCACTATTCATAAGTGATACATTTGAATTAGATTTTTCTGTGTAACCTGTTGGTTTTAAAGCAAAACCTATGGTTGCAGGTATTGGACTTCCTATTGGAATATATGAATCTCCAATTTGATTATAATTATCAAAACCTATTACATAATTCAAAGAAAAACCATCAACAAGCTCATATTTTACATTAATATTATTTATATATCTGTTAGTTTGTTGAGAATATTTATAATTATCAACCATATCATAAGGATTCATTGCCCATCTTCCACCGTTTTCTGGAGCAGGATAATTTCCAAATTCATCACTTGACATATCTTCTGTTCCAGTTAGAGATTGCCACGCCCAATGTAATTCGTTTGTCATATCTTTGCTCTCGCTTACTGCAAAAGTAGAACCAAAACTTATTTCTAAATTATCATTAAATTTTTTATCCAATCTAATTCGTCCTCCTTTTCTTTCGAAATCTGTATTTTTTAATATTCCTTCATTATACAAATGTGAAGCAGAAGCAAAATATGTAAAATCATCACTTCCTCCGGAAACAGAAAGATAATTTTCTATACCCATAGAATTTTGAAATAAATAATCTTGATAATCATATCTTTCTACAGAAATTCTTTCTAAATCATTATAATCTGTTGGATTTTTCCAATCATAAAGAACTTCATTAACAGGAATTTTTTTTCGTATTATGTTGAGATTAACATTAGTAGAAAAAGTAATATTCGTTTCGCCAGCTTTACCTTTTTTAGTAAAAATTTGCACAACTCCATTACTTGCTCGTGAACCATAAATTGCAGACGCAGAAGCACCTTTAATTATTTCTATTCGCTCAATATCTCGTGGATTAATATCTATTAAACGATTTTGTGTTCTGACATTAAAAATAGGAGAAATTGCATTTATTAAATTTCGTGAGCTGTTATCTACAATAACTCCATCAATAATATATAAAGGGTCAGAGTTACCAAGAATTGTACTGGGACCTCTAAGTCTTACAGAAATTCCTCCAGCAGGATCTCCTGTATTATGGACGATATGTGCTCCAGCTATTTTTCCAGACATTGCAGAGCTTAGAAAAAAAGCATTAGAATTTTTTATGTCTTCCTTAGAAATCGTTGATATTGCATTTGGATATTGACTTTTATTCATAGGACCAGAAGAACCTGTAACTATTTCAATATTCATCAATTCTTCAAGGCTTAAACTTAAATAGTCTATAGTATCTTTTTCTTGAAAAAATTCTGAACTATCTATTTGTGAATAAGCAATATTGAATTTATAAATAAAAATTAAAAATAAAAAAAATATTTTTTTTTTCATAATTTTATATTTTAATTTTTTGTAAATATAAAAAAAGTTATAAAAAAACCAGAAATTTTTATAAAATAAAATTGAAAATTTCACACTATTTTTTATGATTTAAAATCATAAAAAACGGCATTTTTTTCAAAAAAAAAATAAATAATTTAAAAATATTAAAATTTCTCGTTTTTTTGAAAAAAAATTTTCAACCTGTACAAACCTAAATATACAAAATTATATTTGGGGTTTTTTGCTAAAAATCG
>JAOZVH010000233.1 GCA_029938235.1 Bacteroidales bacterium | reverse complement strand
AATTTGAAATTTAAAAACATTAAAATTTTGGACGATTTTTGAAAAAAATTTTTTTAATTTGAAATTTAAAAACATTAAAATTTTGGACGATTTTTGAAAAAAATTTTTTTTTAATAATTTATTAAAAATTATGGCGATTTTTGAAAAATTTTTTTTTATTTAAAAAAATTAAAAAAACGCCATAATTTTAAAAAACTATTGAAACAAATCATCATTATTAGCAAGCCAAGAAGCAGCATTTTTTACATATCTTTCTGTGCCTGCGGCTTTATCCCAAAGATTTTTGTACAATCTTGTAAAACCACCATCTATTATTGCCCTTTTCCCATTTTTATCATAAACAGAAATAACAATATTTCCAGCAGAACCATAGATTAATGCTTCAAAATTTTCATTTTTATCAATTGTTGCAACAGTTGCACCTTCATATAAATTATTTATATTTTGAGTAATATCGTGTTCAATAAAACCTTTTCCATTATTAAATTTTTGAACAACTTTATCACCATGAACATTTCCAGACATTTCTACATCAAAAATTTCTTTTCCAATATAATTTGCATCTGCAAAATATGGAGAGTTATCTCCCCATAAATATAGACCTTTTCCTGAATTAAAAAATTTTTTAATTTCTTTTAAATAGTCTTCATTTAATTTTTTACTTGTCGAAGAAATAATCCAAAGCTGACATGATTCCTCCAAAACAGATTTAAACTCATTAATATTTGGCGGATTATTTTTCCAAATAACAAGTTCAAAACCTTTTTCCTTTAATGCTTTTTCTGGTTTTTTAAAGTCAAAACCTTCACCAGTGTACAATTGTAAAACAGCAACTTTAAAATTATCAAAAGCTTTATCTTCTGCTAAATCATATTCACTACCTTTTGGATTTCCATGCTCATCTAAAATTACTGTTATATTATTTTCAAAAGGATTAAAAACATATAAAATAGATATGAAACCCAAAACTCCCAAAACCATAAATATAAATTCTTTTTTAGATTTACTCATAAAATTAATATTAAAAATTTTTACAAATTAATAAAAAATCTAATCTTCCATAAGATTTAATAAATATTCTTTATATTTTTTCTTATAATAATTATCAAGTTTTAAATTATTCGTATTTAAAATTTCTTTGAAAGGTAAATCTAATTTTTTCTCTTTAAATAATTCCTCTGGATTTTTATAAAATATTTTATTTGCTTCTTTAGATTCTCTTTTTTCCTCGATTTCTCTTTCTTCTTCTGATTTCTCTGCTTCTAATAATCTTGTCATAATTTTCTTTTGTCTTTCTAAGGTTTTTATAGAAACCATTTTATTTGCAATTTCCTTTTCTGATTCTTCAACCATTTTTTTTATATCATTTAATTTTTTTTGTGTTTCTGGGTTTAATGCTGAACCACCAAATTCGTTCATCATTTGTTTAAATTTTTCCTGTTCCGCAAGCATTTTTGCAAGTTCTTTACTTCCACCTTTTTTACCACCCTTTTGATTACCATTTTTCATTTCTTTTAACATATTTTCCAATTGCTTTTTTAAATCCTTTTGCATTTGTTTCATACTTGACATAGACGGTTTTGAACTTTTACCTTTACCTTTTTTACTACAACTTCCCCCAGAACAATTTGACATTTGCTCTTGCATACTTTTTAAAACTTCGTCTAATAATAAAGCGAGATTATTGGCAGAAGTCATAACCATTTGCTGACTTGTAGAAACTTTTTGTTTGTAACGTTCTTCGCTAAATTTTGACCTTGTACTATAAATATCTCTGCCACCTAAGTTTTCTATTGCCTTAGAAGTATAATTTTCAATTAGCAAAAGTTCCTTAGAAACTATAGAACTTAATTGTGGAGTTCTCTTCGCCAAAGCTTGAAGAGAATCTTTTATAATTTGAAAATCATCTGTTAAATCTTTTTGCTTTTGTGTAATTTCAACATAAATAGGATTTTCTCTTTTCATATTTTTTAAATTATTCATTAGCTCTTCCTGAGAAAAAGAAAACGTAACTAAATTGTCTAAAATTTGTCTTAGTGCATCAATATCTTCACCAGTTTCTTCTTGCATATTTTCATCCATCATTTTTTGCATTTTCATTGCCAAACTTTCCATTTTTTCGGAATTTTCCTTTTGCATTTTTGATGATTTTTTTCGTCTATTTTTCTCCATTTTTTCTTCTGTTTTTTCAAACTGCTCATCTATTTCTTTTTCTTCTTTTTCAAAATCTTTTAAATCCATTTTATCTTTTAATTCTTTATTTAACTCTTTTGCTTTTTTATAGTCTTCTTTTATATTTTCAAATTTCTTTTTTTGGTCCTTTTGTTTTTTCAATTCTACTTCTCTATCGAGATTTTTTTCTTTTACATCCTTAGAAAGTTGTTTTTGTTCTTTTGCTAATTCTTTTAGGTCTTCTATAGATTGATTTAATTTTTCTTCCAACTCAAATTTTTTCAAAATTTCTAAATTTCTGTCCAATTGCTCTTCTAAGTCGTCATAAGACATTTCCATTTTTTCAAATAATTTATTAAAATCTTTTTCATTAAATTTTTCTTTTAATTTTTCAATTTCTGCGAGTAATTCTTTCAATTCATCAGTCATTAAACTTTCCAATAAATCCTGTATTTTTTTTTGTTTTTCCATAATTTCCTTAGATTGTTTATTAAAAGTTTTTTTCATATCATTTTTGTTTTTATTTTCTTCTGCAATTTCTTTTAACATTTCTTCTAAAGATTTTTGTTTATCAGCAATATTTTCCATCATTTGCATTTTTTCCCAAGAAGTACTTGAATTATTTATATTTTGCTCTTTCATTTTTTTCAAATCATTTTTTAATTCGTCGGCGAGTTCTAAACTTTTTTCTATCTTTTTTTCCAAATTTTTATTAGATTCATTTTCCATATTTCTCAATTCGTCTTTGTTTGGAATTTTAAAAGTGAAATTTTTTGTTCTTGCAGATTTACTTCCATTTACTCCATCATTATCAAAAACTTCAAAATAATATTCAATTTCCGTATAATTTTTTTCTAAAATTTCAGAAAAATCAAAAATATGATAAAATTCCTGCGTCAAAGTATTATTTGAAATTTGTAAATTAATTTTTTCTAAAATTTCTTTTTTTCCTTTTTCTTTATAATTAAAGGTCAATTTTTTAAACCCATAATCATCACTTATATTTCCTTTGAAATAATGTAATGTATAAACTGCACTGTCAATCAAAGAATTAGCAACAATTTTTGGATATAAATCCGGAACAATATTTATAGAATATTCTATTTTTTCTGGATTTTTAAAAAATTTATTGTAAAAATTTATTGAATAATTTTCACTTTTTATAATTTTTTTAAATGCTTCAAAAGATTGATTAAGATTTTTTAAATTTAAAATTTCACTTTCCGAAAATTCTAAATAAAGCGAATCAACATCTAATGTTTTAATATTCCATTTTATTTTACTTCCAATTGGAATTGTTAAATCGCCAATATTTTCCAAAATTTTGTCTTTTTCACCTGTATAATTTGGCACATCAACAGAAACATTAAAATTTAAAATCAAAGGAGGAGGCAAAATATTTAAATGATAACTTTCAGTTTTATATTTTTCCGAAGCAAAATAAAAATCTATTTCATTGTTAATATTTCTAAAAGTATAAGAAAATTTTCTTCTGTCATTTGGATTTACTTTCATAGAAAATTGATTTCCACCGTAAGAAATATTTACTTCTCTTGGAATATATTTTCCAGTAATTTCTATTTTTGTTTTATAATCTTTTCCTTTTTTTACTTCTAAGGAATCATTTAAAAATTTAATATGAAACGGCGAAACAGGTTTAAAATAAGTTTGATGTTCAAAAATTCTCTGTGTTCCGTCGGCAAGCATATTTGGAGCAATAAAATAAATTAAAAAAACTATAAAAATTAAAGGAGCTAAAAATTTTAAATATTTAAAATTTTCTTTAAAATTTATGGCTGATTTAAAAGGTATAGGTTTTAAAAGTTTTACTTTTTGGTCTATACTTGCAATAATTAATTCCTTAGAAAAACCATTATTTTTATCAAAATTTGCAAGTTCTAAAATATTTAATAACTTGTCTTCTACTTCTTTAAAATGTTTTGAAATAATAATCGCCGCTTGTTTATGAGAGATTGTTTTTCCAATTTTAAACAATTTCAAAATGGAAAACAAAATATAATAAACAAAAACAAAAACAAAAATAACGAGAGTGGAATAAAATAAAAATGTTCTTATTTTTGTGGAAAAGTGTCCAAAATATTCTGTAAGAGTTACAGACAAATAAATAAAAATATAAATAATTGCCGAAAAAATTATTCCCTTAATTATTTGATTTTTATAATATTTTTTTATAAAAAATTCAAGTTTTTGTATTAATAAATTATATTCATTCATAATTTTGTTTTTTTATTAAAAATATTTTTATTTATTATATTTTATAATTTCTTGATTTTCATCAATGAAAGTTTTGTTAATTTTTTAATTTCCTTAATATCAATTCCGGTTTTTTTCATAATTCTTGCGATATTTAACATTTCTGTCTCTCGATTCTTATTTATTTCTTTAATTTTTAAATCTTTATTATATTTAATTTCTTTAATTTTTAAATCTTTTTTTTTCAATTTATTATCTTTTTCTTTCAAACGCTTTTTATTTTCTTCAATAATTCCATTATTTTTTTCAATAATTCCATTATTTTTTTCAATAATTTCATTATTTTTTTCAATAATTTCATCTTTTATTTCAATAATTTCATCTTTTTTTTTCAATCCTTCGAGTAATTCACTTCTTAATTCGTCGGTTCTTTTTTGAACAAAATCATTTGTTTCTGAAGATAACATTTCATGAGCAAGAAAATAATTTTCAACTTCATTTAATTCTCCTTCCGGAACAAATTTTGAACTTAGAATGTGCATTAATTTTTTAAAAACTTTTTCTTCATAATTAGGGAAATCAGATATTTTATTATCTTTTTTCTTTGATTTATCAGCAAAATCAAACCATTTAAAATATTTTTCTTCATTGTTATTTTTAATAACTTGCTTTTGAAAAATATATATCATTTTATTTTCTTGCAAGAAATCCAATTCTCTATGTTTTGTTCTAATTAATTTCTCTAAAATTTCATGTTTTTTTATAATTTCTTTTAAATTTTCTTCATTAAGATTTCCCCATTTTTTATCATTGATAAAATCTTTA
>JAOZVH010000232.1 GCA_029938235.1 Bacteroidales bacterium | reverse complement strand
AAATTTTTTTCAAAAAAACGACGAAATTTTACGAACTTTTTATAATTAAAAAAAAATTTTTTTTTCAAAAAACGACGAAATTTTAATGATTTTTTATAATTAAAAAAATTTTTTTCAAAAAACGACGAAATTTTACGAACTTTTTTAAATTGAAAAAACAATTATTTTATGAATTTTTGAACTTAAAAAATTTTCAATTTAATTTCTTTTACAATTTTTTGCATTAACCAAAAGGGCGTAGAAGTTGCTCCACAAATTCCAATTCTATTTTTATTTTCGAACCAAATTGTTTTAATTTCTTTTATTTCCGAAATAAAATAAGTTTCTTTATTTTCATTTTTACAAACATTGTAAAGCATTTTTCCGTTAGAACTTTTTTTCCCACTAACAAAAATTATAATATCATATTTTTTTGCAAATTCTTTAATTTGTTTGTCTCTATTTGAAACCTGTACACAAATTGTATTGTTAATTTTTATTTTCTTCTTATAAAAATCTAATTTATTTTTTATTTGCTTTGAAATGTCCGAATAAGATTTTATACTTTTTGTTGTTTGTGAAAAAATACTTGTTGGTTTTCTAAAATTTATTTTTTTTAAATCTTCTTTCGAACTGATAACTATTGCTTTACCTTTTGTTTGTCCGAGTAAACCGTTTACTTCTGCGTGTCCTTTTTTTCCAAAAATTACAAGCTGACCGTTATTTTTTTCCTCTTCATGAAAACCTTTTTTTATTAAAGTTTGTAATTTTAAAACTACCGGACAAGATGCATCTATCAATTCTATATTATTTTTTAATGCAATTTTGTAAGTTTCTGGTGGTTCCCCGTGTGCTCTTATCAAAACCTTAGAATTTTTAATCTTTTTAAATTGTTTTTGATTAATAGTTATTAAGCCTTTTTTTTCCAATCTTTCCACTTCAGCACTGTTGTGAACTATATCGCCTATGCAATATAATTTTGAACTTTTTTTCAATTCGTCTTCTGCCTTTTGTATGGCATAAACAACTCCAAAGCAAAATCCAGATTTTTTATCTATTTCTATTTTTAAATTACTATTTTTCATTTTTTTTTAAATTAAAAAATTCAAAATAAAATAATTTTTTTTTTATAAAAAAAAAATTATTTTTGCAAATTACAATTTTTAAAAAAATTAAATTTTATAAATTTAATTTTATAAATTAAAAAACCGTATGACAGAAAGAATTAACTTTGCTTCGATAAAAGAACGATTAGAATATCCAGACTTTTTGGAAATACAATTGAAATCTTTTGAGGATTTCTTCCAACTGGAAACAACAACAGAAAATAGAAAAAATGAAGGATTATATAGAGTTTTTAGCGAGAATTTTCCTATAACAGATACGCGAAATAATTTTGTTTTGGAATTTATAGAATATTTTGTTGACCCTCCACTTTATAGAATAGACGAATGTATAGAAAGAGGTTTAACTTTTAGTGTTCCGCTAAAAGCAAAGTTAAAATTATATTGTACAGACCCAGAACACGAAGATTTTGATACTGTTATACAAGATGTTTATCTTGGAACCATTCCTTATATGACTCCAAGAGGAACTTTTGTTGTTAACGGTGCAGAAAGAGTAATAGTTTCCCAATTACATAGGTCTCCGGGTGTTTTCTTTGGACAAAGTTTGCATACAAATGGAACGAAATTATATTCAGCAAGAGTTATACCTTTTAGAGGTTCATGGATAGAATTTACAACCGACATAAATAGTGTAATGTATGCTTACATAGACCGTAAAAAAAAATTACCTGTAACGACACTTTTACGTGCCATTGGTTATGAAACAGATAAAGATATACTTGGAATTTTCGACCTTGCTGATGAAATTATTGTTTCTAAGCCAGCTCTTGAAAAATTGATTGGCAGAAAACTTGCTGCAAGAGTTCTAAAAACTTGGATAGAAGATTTTGTCGATGAAGATACCGGAGAAGTTGTTTCTATAGAAAGAAACGAAATTATAATGGACAGAGAAGTGGATCTGGAGGAGCATCACATAAATGAGATTTTAGATTCAGGTGCGAAAACTATACTTTTGCATAAAAAAGATCAAAATCTTTCTGATTATGCTATAATTTACAATACTTTACAAAAAGACCCTTGTAATTCTGAGAAAGAGGCTGTTTATCACATTTATAGACAACTTCGTAGTTCAGAGCCGCCTGATGAATCAACTGCAAGAGATGTTATTGATAAATTATTTTTCTCGGAAAGACGTTATGATTTGGGTGAAGTTGGACGTTTTAGAATTAATAAAAAATTAGAACTAAATATTTCTAGTGATACAAAAGTTTTAACAAAAGTTGATATTATCAAAATTATTCAATATTTGATAGAATTAATTAATTCAAAAACTGATGTAGATGATATTGACCATCTAAGTAATCGTAGAGTTAGAACTGTTGGTGAGCAATTATCTAATCAATTTGGTGTTGGTTTAGCGAGGATGTCAAGAACAATAAGAGAACGTATGAATGTACGTGATAATGAAGTTTTTACTCCTATAGATTTGATTAATTCTAAAACTTTATCATCAGTAATAAATTCTTTTTTTGGTACTAATCAGCTTTCTCAATTTATGGACCAAACAAATCCTCTGGGAGAAATGACACACAAAAGAAGAATGTCTGCACTTGGGCCAGGTGGACTTTCCAGAGAAAGAGCTGGTTTTGAGGTTAGAGATGTTCATTACACTCATTACGGAAGATTGTGTCCAATTGAAACTCCTGAAGGTCCGAATATTGGTTTAATTTCTTCGCTTTGTGTCTTTGCAAAAATTAATAGTCTTGGATTTATAGAAACTCCTTATAGGGAAGTTAAAGAGGGAAAAGTTAATCTGGAAGACGATGGTGTTTTTTATTTAACTGCTGAAGAAGAGGAAAATAGAGTTATTGCTCAGGCGAATAAAGAAATCTACGAGCCAGATTGTAATGAAAAAATTAAAGCTCGACATGATGGCGATTTTCCTATGGTTGAGCCAGAAAAATTGGATTTAATTGATGTTGCACCAAATCAAATAGCGTCTATAGCTGCTTCTTTAATTCCTTTTGTTGAAAATGATGATGCCAATCGTGCTTTGATGGGTTCAAATATGATGCGTCAAGCAGTGCCACTTTTAAATCCACAAGCACCTATAGTTGGAACGGGAATAGAAAGAAGAGTTGCAGAAGATTCGCGTGTTATGATAATTGCAGAAAAAGATGGTGTTATTGAATATGTCGATGCTGATGAAATTGTTATTAGATATAATTTTACAGAAGAAGAAAAATTTGTAAGTTTTTCTGACGAGACAGAACGATATAAATTACCAAAATTTCAAAAAACCAACCAATCCACTTGTCTAAATCTTAGACCAATAGTAAAAAAAGGTGATAAGGTTAAAAAAGGTCAAATTTTGACCGAAGGTTATGCTACAGAAAATGGTGAATTAGCTCTTGGTAGGAATTTAAAAGTTGCATTTATGCCTTGGAAAGGTTATAATTTTGAAGATGCAATAGTACTTTCTGAAAAAGTTGTAAAAGAAGACGTTTTAACTTCTATACATGTTGATGAGTATTCTCTTGAGGTTAGAGATACAAAAAGAGGTATGGAAATATTTACTGATGATATTCCTAATGTAAGCGAAGAAGCAACAAAAAATTTAGACGAAAATGGTTTAATAAGCGTCGGAACAGTTGTTAATCCCGGAGATATTTTAATTGGAAAAATTACTCCGAAAGGAGAATCTGATCCATCGCCAGAAGAAAAATTATTAAGAGCAATTTTTGGTGATAAAGCCGGAGATGTAAAAGATGCTTCTTTAAAAGCGCCGCCATCTTTACAAGGAGGTGTAGTTGTTAAAAAAAGGTTATTTTCGCGTTCTGTAAAAAAGAGGACTGTTGCTCAGGATAAACCAATTTTAGAAAAATTGGACGACAACTTGAATATGGAAACAGAAACTTTAAGAGGACGAATTGCTGATAAATTATTTAGATTTATCAAAGGAAAAACTTCGCAAGGAGTAAAAAATTATATTGGTGAAAATATTATTCCAAAAGGAACTAAATTTACTCTGCAATTAATTAGTGCTATAGATTTTCTAAATGTTAGTCCAAATAGATGGACAACAGATAAGAATAAAAACCTCATTATAAAAAAATTGTTAAACAATTATATTATTACGCATAAAAAAATAAATGCGAAATATAAACGTATGCAATACAATGAAACTATAGGAGATGAATTACCAATAGGAATTATACAACTGGCGAAAATTTTTATTGCTAAGAAAAGAAAAATAAAAGTTGGTGATAAAATGGCTGGACGACACGGAAATAAAGGGATAGTTGCAAAAATAGTTAGAGAAGCAGATATGCCGTTTTTGGAAGACGGAAGTTCTGTTGATATTGTTTTAAATCCTCTTGGAGTACCTTCTCGTATGAATCTTGGACAAATTTATGAGACAGTTCTTGCTTGGGCAGGAGAAAAATTAGGTGTAAAATTTGCAACTCCAATATTTGACGGTGCTACTTTGGAGGAAATAAATAAATATTCTAAGGAAGCTGGTTTACTTAATTATGGAAAAACTTATTTATATGATGGTGGTACAGGTGAGCGTTTTCATCAGCCTGCAACCGTTGGAATTATTTATATGTTAAAACTTGGACACATGGTAGATGATAAAATGCATTCGCGTTCCATAGGTCCTTACTCTCTCATTACGCAACAACCACTTGGAGGAAAAGCACAATTTGGTGGACAAAGATTTGGTGAAATGGAAGTTTGGGCATTGGAAGCTTTTGGTGCTGCTAATATCCTACAAGAAATATTAACCATTAAATCTGATGATGTAATTGGACGAGCAAAAGCTTATGAAGCCATTGTAAAAGGTGAATATATGCCAAAAGCTGGTATTCCAGAATCTTTAAATGTACTTTTACATGAGTTAAAAGGATTGTGTTTAAATATAAAATTAGAATAAAAAATTAAATTTTGTATAAAAAAAAATCCAATTTTTAAATTTAAAAATTGGATTTTTTTTATACAAAACGCAAAAATTTACGGATTTTTAATTAAAAAAAAATCAAAATTCGTCCAAAATTTTAATATTTTTTAATTTGAAATTAAAAAAAAATTTTTTCAAAAAACGTCCAAAATTTTAATATTTTTTAATTTCAAAATAAAAAAAATTTTTTTCATAATTCGTCCAAAATTTTAATATTTTTTAATTTCAAAATAAAAAAAATTTTTTTTC
>JAOZVH010000231.1 GCA_029938235.1 Bacteroidales bacterium | reverse complement strand
ATAAAAATTTTTAAAAAATATTTTGAAAAAAACACAAATTTTTCACAATTTTTTTTGTAAAAAAAACTCCCACCACAAAAAGGTTAGATAACCAAATTTTTTTTTAATAATTTCAAAATCATAAAAAATTGACGTTTTTTTCAAAAAAAATTTTTTTTTTAATAATTTCAAAATCATAAAAAATTGCCGTTTTTTTCAAAAAAATTTTTTTTTTAATAATTTCAAAATCATAAAAAATTGCCGTTTTTTTCAAAAAAAATTTTTTTTAATAATTTCAAAATCATAAAAAATTGCCGTTTTTTTGAAAAATATTTTTTTTCAATAATTTCAAAATCATAAAAAATTGCCGTTTTTTTGAAAAATAATTTTTTTTAATTTAAATTTAAAAAAAAACATTAAAAATAAATGTTTGATTTTCAATGTTTTATAAAAAAAAATAAAAAAATAATATATAATTTCAAAAAAAAAATAAATAAAACCCAACCATCTCAGAAAATAATACGTGTATAAAGATGAATATGAATTTTTAATGATTTTTTTAAATTAAAATAAAAATGAAAAATATAAATTCTTTTTTAATGGCAATGATTTTGAGTTTCGTTTTCTTTGGAGCGAAAGCAACTCAGGATAGAAATGACACCATAGTAGATAATGGATGTACGGCAGAATTTAACTATTGGGTGGATGAGGATATGAATGTAAATTTTTACAATCATATGGTTTGGATAAATGACCCAATTATTGATGGAGATTCTGTTAATTTTTATATTCCAAATTTTGATGTTGATTTTTTTTGGAGTTTTGGAGACGGTGAAACTTCTGAAGAAGCAAATCCAAGTCATATTTATTCTGAAGAAGGTGAATATGAAGTAACTTTAACAGTAACAACAGATGATTGCGAAGATACGCAAACTCAAACAGTTAATGTTGAAACTTACAATTGGGAATGTAATGCTTCTTTTTATTATGATTATGTAGGCGATATGTCTTTGCAATTTTTTCATTATGGAAATTTGATTGATTATGATAGTGATTCAGTTGTTGTTTCTGATAATGATTTAAATTATACTTGGAATTTTGGAGACGGTAACACTTCTGATGAAATGATGCCAACTTATACTTATGAAGAAGAGGGAACTTATGAAGTTTCTTTAACAATTTCAAATGGTGATGATTGCGAAGATACTTATTCTATAGAGATAGAAGTAGAAACTTATCAATATCCTGATGAATGTACAGCAGAATTTGATTACTGGGCAGATGAAAATATGGAAGTAAGCTTTTATAGTTATATGAGTTGGGGCTGGAATTCTGATGAAAATACTACTGAATTCACTTGGAATTTTGGAGACGGCGAAACTTCTAATGAAGCAAGTCCTGTTCACATTTATATGGAAGAAGGAGAATATGAAGTTACTTTGACTGTTAGTAACGGAGATGTTTGTCAAGAAACTTTTACGCAAACTGTTTATGTAGAATCTTATGATTGGGATTGTGATGCTGATTTTTATTTTGAAAATATTGGTGGATTAGATATTCAATTTTATGTTTTACAATACACAATTTTAGAAGAAAATCCTAATGACGAAAATAATTATGTTTATACTTGGAATTTCGGAGACGGTAACACTTCTAATGAAATGGATCCTATTCACACTTATTCAGAAGAAGGAGAATTTGAAGTAACTTTAAATATTACTAACGGAGAAGATTGCAATGCAACAGTTACACAAACTGTTACATTAGAAAATTACACACCAGATTGTGACGCTCAGTTTTATTATTCTCAAAATTACGATTTAAGTATAGATTTTTTACATTATTCAGGTAATTGGTGGGAAAATAATGATACAATAGATACAACTGACTTAACTTATTTTTGGAGTTTTGGAGACGGTGAAACTTCTAACGAAGAAAATCCATTACATACTTATCCAGAAGAAGGTTTTTATGAAGTAAGTTTAACTATCACTAACGGTACAGATTGCGAAGATACTTACACAGTAACTATAGAGGTTATAGATTATGAATATCCTCCGGTTGAGTGTGATGCAGAATTTTACTATTGGGTAGAAGAAAGTATGAATGTTTATTTCTCTTCTAATTATGGTTCTCCATTTGGATATTCACAAGGAGAATTTACTTGGGATTTTGGTGATGGAAATGTTGTTACGCAAGAAGACATTTTAATGACAAATCACATTTATGAAGAAGCTGGAACTTATGAAGTTACATTAACTATAGTAGCAGAAGATTGCGAAACTTCCTTTACACAAACTGTTGAGGTAGAAAATTTTGATTGGTCTTGTCAAGCAGGTTTTTATTTTTATCAAAATAGTGATCTAAGTGTTCAATTTTACTATGCCGCTGGTGATGCATACACTACAGATCTAGATGTTAATTTAGCTTGGGATTTTGGTGATGGAGAAACTTCTAACGAATTAGATCCTGTTCACAATTATGCAGAAAATGGAAATTATGAAGTTACATTAACTGTTACAAGTGAAACTTGCGAAGACTCACAAACACAAACAGTTTATCTTGAAGGTTTTCAAGGATATTGCGATGCAACTTTTGATTATCAACAAATTGAAGATATTGTTTATTTTTATCCTATGATTGGAATGATAGATTGGTTTGTAGATCCTAATTTAACCTTCACTTGGAATTTCGGTGACGGAAACACTTCTAATGAAATGGCTCCAAACCATATTTATGAAGAAAACGGTTATTATGAAGTTACATTTACTATCGAAGGAGAAAATTGTAATGATACAAAAACTGTAACTGTTTATGTTGACGAAAATGGAAATCCAAATCCAGAAGACCCTAATTTCGCTTTATTTACTTATGAATATATAAATTATAATACAGTTCTGTTTAATCATATTGGAGAATTAAATTTTGATATGGATACTTTAAATCTGCCTCCAGATTTAGACTTAGAAATAACTTATATCTGGGATTTCGGAGACGGTAATTCATCTGATGAAAGCAATCCTACAAATATTTTCGAAGAAGACGGAACTTATGAAATATGTTTAACTGTAACATCTAATATTTTTGATAATACTATTGTAATAGACCCAAATACAACAGGTGATGTTAATGAAACAGATTGTGATTGTATTTTTACTTACTGTCAAACAGTTGTGATAGAAAATGGTGCTAATTTAAGAGCGATTTCTGGTACTGTTAATCACGATGGAGTAACTACTGAAATTATAAATTCTCTTGTTTTATTGATTGAATCTGACGAAAATGGAGAAACTTTTGAAATAGTTGACATGGTAGAAACTGAAAATGGTTTATTTAATTTTAGTGCTGATGCAGATGGAATTTATTATTTATATGCTATTCCATTTAGTGGAACTTATTTACCAACTTATTTTGGAGATGTTATTTTCTGGCAAGATGCTTCAAGTATTAATGACGTTAATTGTGTAGATTGTTTATATAATATAACTTTACAAAGTTTCAATTTCGAAGGAGATTTCTTTGGTGATTGTTATATCGGTGGAAATATCGTTAATGACGGAGGAGGAAAATCAAGTTTAGAAAATATAACTGTAGTTTTATTAAATGAAAACGGCGAAGCAGTAGCTTTCACAACTACTGACGCAAATGGTAATTTTGAATTTACAAATATTCCTTTTGGAAATTACAGTGTACTTGTTGAAATTATGGGAAAAGAAAGCCAAACTTATAATGTTACTTTAGATGAAAATAATACTTCTGATAATGTTGAGTTTAATATTTCCGGAGAAAATGTTAATGTTGTAAGTTCTGAAATTGTTAATTTTATGATAAATAAAGTATATCCAATTCCTGCAGTTGAAAAATTGAATGTTTCTATGAATATAGAAAATTATAGCAATTTGAAATTTACTTTAACCAACTCTCTTGGACAAGAAGTAAATAGCAAAAATGTAGAAACTAAAAAAGGTCATTTGAATTTTGAAATGAATGTTTCTGAAATTCCAAATGGAATATACTTCTTGAATATTACTGACGAAAATAATCTAAGAACAACTAAAAAAGTTGTCATAAATCGTTAAGATTTGATATTGTTTTTTTGAAATTTAAAATGCTTTTTTGAAAAAAAAAGCATTTTTTTTCAAAAAATTAAAAAAAATATTTATATTTATTTTTATATTATAAATGCAAATAGATAGAAACATATTAAAATCGTGTATTAAGAATGATCGCAAAGCTCAGCAATTTTTGTATAAGTCTTGTTATAATATTCTTATGTCTGTTTGTATTCGTTATAAAAAAAATGAAGAAGATGCCAGAGCATTATTAAATATGGGTTTTTTAAAAATCTTAAAAAATATAAAAAAATATTCTAAGAAAGTTCCTTTTGAGGCTTGGATACGAAAAATTATGATAAATACAATTATTGACGAATTTCGTAAAAACAAGAAAGAAAAAGAAATGATGGATTATAAAGATTTTCAGGATTTCGATGATAATACTTCTTTGATTGATTATAATGAAGCGGATAAGAAATTTGATGCTAATGATTTGGAAATGATGATAAAACTTTTACCAAAAGTTAGTCAAAAGGTTTTTAATTTGTATGTGATTGACGGCTACAATCATAGAGAAATTGGTGATATGTTAAATATATCTTCAGGAACGTCAAAATGGCATTTATCTTTTGCGAGAAAGAAAATTAAAGAAATGATTAAAAAAAGTTTTGCTAATGCAAAAAGTCTAATATTATGGTTGATAGGAGTTTAGATAAGTTATTTAAAGATAAACTCGAAAATAGAGAATTTGAGTTTAAAGATACATTTTGGAATGAAATGGAGGAAACCATCGAAACAGATGGAGAATTTGCTTCAGAAAATCCAAGTGCATGGGATAATTTTATTGATAATTTTTTTAAATTTAATTCTTTTTCTTCTTATATAATTACTTTTACGGCTATAAGTTTTTTTACGATTTCTATTCTGTTTTTAAGAACTTCGCCAGATATTTTGATGGAAAATATTGCTTATATTTCAAAAAAAAATAAGAAAAAAATTGCTCAAAAAGTAAATAAAATTTATGAAAATAATTTGGAATTATTAAATTTAAATAAAAATGAAAATTCCGAAAAAAATATTTTTGCAAAAAACGACGAAAATTTTAATAAAATTGAAAATGACGAAAAAAATATTTTTGTAAAAAATGACGAAAATTTAAATAAAATTGAAAATCCTGAAAAAAAATTTTTTGCAAAAAACGATGAAAATTTAAATAAAAATGAAAAATC
>JAOZVH010000230.1 GCA_029938235.1 Bacteroidales bacterium | reverse complement strand
ACGTCCAAAATTTTAATATTTTATAATTTTAAAATAAAAAAAATTTTTTCAAAAAAACGTCCAAAATTTTAACATTTTTTAATTTCAATTAAAAAAAATTTTTTCAAAAAACGTCCAAAATTTCAATAATTTTTTATTTCAATTAAAAAAAATTTTTTCAAAAAACGTCCAAAATTTTAATATTTTTTAATTTTGAATTAAAAAAAATTTTTTCAAAAAACGTGAAAATTTTAATATTTTTTAATTTAAAATAAAAAAAATTTTTTTTCAAAAAACGCCAAAAATTTTAACATTTTTTAATTTCAAAATTAAAAAAAATTTTTTTCAAAAAACGTCCAAAATTTCAACATCTTTTAATTTAAAAATAAAAAAATTTTTTCAAATTCGTCCAAAATTTTAATGTTTTTTAAATTTGAATTAAAAAAAATTTTTTTCAAAAAACGTGAAAATTTTAATGTTTTTTAATTTCAAAATAAAAAAAATTTTTTTTCAAAAAACGTGAAAATTTTAAGATTTTTTAAATTTCAATTTAAAAAAAAAATTTTCAAAAAACGATAATTTTTTACGAATTTTCAAATTAAAAAAATTTTTTATGCGTCATCATCCACGATGATTTTGGGGTCATCATGAACGATGACGCAAACTACTAACAACCAGCCTAATATTACATACTTTATTTTTCTTTATAGACAATTTTTAAAAACCGATTTTTTTTTGTAAAATTCGCTATTCTGTGAGAAGTAATATCAAGATTTATTAGTTCTTGTTTTTCTTCATTTTCTATTTTATCTCTATTTAGAGTTAAAATATATTGAAAATCATTGGGATATAATTCTTCTTGCTTTGATAGATAATTCAAACTTTGCACTAAGGTATCTTGGTCAACGTCAAAAATATTATCGTGGATTAGTAATCGTGGATGCTTTTCTTTGGTATGTTCGTTGAACATTAAAGCCATATCATAAATGAAAACCTTAGTCCTTTCAACACTACGACTTCCGTCATCGAATATTCGCATTTCAAAGTCAATATAATGTTTACTATTTGATGCTTTTTTTGTATTTATATAAAAAGAAGCTTCTTTATTATTCATTATAATTTCGTGAATATCAAGAATTGTCTGTTCAAAACTATTTCTAATTAGTTCATTTTCTGTAATTTGTTTATTGATATCGAGTTTTAATTCATCTAATCGTGGTTTTAAAACATTTTTTTTATGTTTGTCTGCTTCATCATAAGCAGTCATCTGATAACGTATTTTATTTAACTCTTCACTTTTTTTATTGAAAACGCTTAAACCTGTTTTTAAGTTTTTAAGAATTTTCCCGTCATCAATTGTTTTTAATATATCTGAATATTTTTTATCTTTTTCACCTATCTTAATAGCTGTTTTATTTAATTCTGTTGTTAGCTTTTCAAGTTTTTTATTAATAATATTATTTCTGAAATTATCAATTTTAGCTTTGAAAATTTCAAGGTCTGATAGTGATTTTTCAATTAAATCACCTAATCCTTGCTTAAATTGGTTATAAAGAATTGCTATTTCTGTTTTACTAATACTTTCTGGCTTTGGTAAAGATTGAATTTTTTTTATTTCATATTTTAACGCTTTTTGTCTTATTCGTAAACTGTCTAATTCTGTTTCTAAGTTTATTAAATCTTTTTGAACACTTTCAAAAGCTTCATTACTGTGTAATCCTTCTATTGCTTTATTGAGCTTTTTTACTTCATCATCCAAAGCATTTACTTTTGCACGAACATCAGTTAATTTTAAACTGCGATTTTCTGTAATATCATTTTTAAGTTTTCTTATATATGTAGTTTGCTTTTCGATTTGTTTAAATACTCTTTTAAAATCTATGTATATACTTATATCAAAACCTAATAAAAATAAATGAGGAATAAAATCAGGTGGAATTCTTTTTTTTGTATCAAAAGTATTTATTAAATCTTTAAATTCAGAGCGTTCATCTCTAATGATAGGCGAAAATAATTGTCGAAAAGATGGAAAAACAGATTTATTTGTTTGATTAACAAACAGTATATTTTGTAAGTAATCAGAAGCTTTGGAAATAGTATTGAAAAATATTTCTTGATTTTCTTTTACTATCAAAACATTATCAAGCTTATCCCTTTTTCTAATGATAGAAAGTTCTATGTCATTGATTTTTATGTCGAGTATTATTTTTGTGTCCAGCGGAAAGTCATTATCAGGGATTTTCATAACTCTACTGTCTTTTTTACCTTTCAACAAGCAAAAATTAATAAATTCTACGCAAATAGATTTACCAACTCCATTCGTTTTTTTGCTTTTATCGGATTTATCGCCAATAATAAGATTAACTCCTGTATTAAATTGAATTGGTTTAAAATATTCAGGTTCTGTATATAATTTTTTTAATATTATCATAGTTTGTAAATATAAGGTTCTTTAAAGTCAATTATTTTACAAGAATAAAGAAACATAAGAGCAAAAACAATATGTCTATAACTAATAATATTATTTTTTTGCAAATTTTCTGCAATTTCAAATATTGTTATTTTATCCTTTTTAGTATTTTTTATGTGTTGTAAAACCAGTGAACCAACATAAACTGCCGAAGTTTTAATATTTTCATCTTTTGAAACTAACATTTTTTATGTTTTTGGGTTTGGAAATACATTACAATTAATCAATTCATCTAACAAATAAAATTCGATAGCGCTAATCTATCATAATTTGTGTTTGATATGCTTATTTCAGTTTCAAAATAATTGACCAATTCATTTAATGCGTCTTTTGGATTATTTGAATATTTTGTTAGATAATCATCACTCAAATTTTGCAGATATACATTTATTTTATTTACTCTTACTCCGTCAATATCAGATTTTGCTTCAAGCAAAGCACCAGTATATATAGAAATAAATCTACCGTATTTTGTCATTAAAAAATCAAAATGCTCAATAAAGCGAAGACTTTTACCATCAGGGTCACTTTTTTCATTTATTTCTGATTTTTTGTAATTTTTATCATCACTCAAATATTCAATCATTTTGATAATCGTGATAACTTCATTTGATTTTGTGTTTTTAGTATTTATTTTTATATCAATTTCGCTTTCTAAGAAATCAACGATTGGTTCAAGTTGTTTTGCAGGATAACTACGAAATTTTTTAATGATATCATCAACATCAATTATGTCTTTTTTTTTATCAAATGAAAAAAGATTTTTTTTCGTAAAATCAGCTTTATATTTCAACTTGGGTTTTCCTATTAAAAGCATTATCAGTTGTTTGTATTCATCATATTCTGGTTTGTTAAAGCCTTTAATAGTATCATGTATTTTTTTTGCATCATTTCTTGAAGTTACTTGAATTGCTATTTTGTTTTCTTCATCAACTAAATCAATACTTTCAGCATTATATTTTTTCTCATTCAGGTTTTTGAGTTCAAAACCATAAAACACAAGCAAGTCTTTATAAAAATTTTCTGCGATGATATTATAATCTGTCAGATTAATCTTGTTGAGCTGTTCTATTTCAAATCTCATAAGAGATAAACTTCTATTTATCCGTTTTATATATCTGTCTCGTTTTTCCATTAATTTTATTTTATTAATTGCAAAAATACATTTTTTTTTATTAATAGTTTTTTTTAATTGTGTGTAATGGGTAATTTTGAGTAACTATGTTACATAAAGCATTTTTAATATGTTTGTTTATAAATCTCATTTAAATTATATATAATTTATATTTTTCAAAACCGTTGCAAATGTAAAAAAAAATATTATTCCAAATTTTTTTATAATTTTTTATAAAAATTAAATCAATATAATAAATTTTATTTTATAATTAAAAAAAAATTTTTTTCAAAAATCGTGAAAATTTTAATGTTTTTTAATTTAAAATAAAAAAAATTTTTTTTCAAAAAACGACCAAAATTTCAACATTTTTAAATTTTAAAATAAAAAAAATTTTTTTCAAAAAAATGACGAAATTTTTATAATTTTTTTTTAATTAAAATTTTTTACATTTGCAATGGGATTTTTTTAATATTATTAGATAATAAAAATTACAAAATGGAGACATATAAATTTGAAACAACAGTATTAGAAAATGGAATGATACAAATTCCAGATTTCTTAAAATATAAAACTCAAAGAGTTGAAGTTTTCCTTGTACTTAAACAAAAAAAAAAACTAATAAAAAAGGAAAAAAATGTCGAAGATTTTTTAGATAAATGGTTTGCTTATTTTCCAGAAATAGAAACAAATGATGTAAGGTATAACGCAATAATAGGAAAGAACAAATGAAAAAAATTTTATTTGATACAAATGTTGTACTTGACTTAGCATTACAACGCATAGAATTTGGAGAAAAAGCAAAAGAACTTATTAAAATGGTTCTTAAGAAAAAAATAGAAGTGTTTGTTACTTCATCATCAATAACGGACATTTATTATGTTTTACGAAAAGCAAAAGGACACAATGAAGCAATTGAATTTTTAAGAAGTTTCTTTAAAATTGTTAATATTGTTGGTGTAGATAGTGAAACAATTTTAGATGCTCTATATTCTGGCATGAAAGATTTTGAAGATGCCGTCCAAACTGAGGCTGCAATACAAAATAATATCAATATAATAATAACAAGAAATAAAAAAGATTTTAAAAGTTCAGGCTTAGAAATTTTTAGTCCTGATGAGTACATTAACGAAATGAAAAATAATAATTAATGAGTTTTAAAAAATTTTTTTCAAAAAACACCCAAAATTTTAATATTTTTTATTTCAAAATAAAAAAAATTTTTTTTCAAAAAACGTCCAAAATTTTAATATTTTTTAAATTCAAAAAAATTTTTTTTCAAAAAACGTGAAAATTTTAATATTTTTTAATTTCAAAATGAAAAAAATTTTTTTCAAAAAACGTCCAAAATTTTAATGTTTTTCATTTTAAAATTATAAAAAAAATTTTTTCAAAAAACGTCCAAATTTTTAATGTTTTTTTTAATTATTTTTTAATTTTGCAAAAAATAATGAAAAATTTTTTAACAAAATATGAAAAAAAACGCAGAATATTTTTTTTATAAAGCTTACGAAGCATATCAAAAAAATGAGTTTATACAAACAAAAATACATTTTGAAAAATCAATAGAATTAAACCAAAATGATGCAAATGCTTATAGTAATTTAGCTAATCTTTTACAAAATGATTATTTTAAGGAATACATACAAGCAAAAATATATTATGAAAAAGCAATAGAATTAGACCCAAATAATGCAAATTCTTATAATAATTTAGCT
>JAOZVH010000229.1 GCA_029938235.1 Bacteroidales bacterium | reverse complement strand
AAATTTTGGACGATTTTTGAAAAAAATTTTTTTATTTTAAATTAAAAAATATTGAAATTTTGGACGATTTTTGAAAAAAATTTTTTTATTTTAAATTAAAAATTATTAAAATTTTGGACGATTTTTGAAAAAAATTTTTTTTATTTCAAATAAATAAATATTAAAATTTTGGACGATTTTTTAATTAGATATAAAAATTAGAAGTTTACTTTAACTTCAGGAAATCTTTTTTTAAATTTTTCAATATTTTCCTCCGAAATTTCTGTATTTTTACAATTAATAATTTTTAATCTTTTTAGATTTTTTAAAGAATCTAAAGAGTTAACCTTTGTGTTTTCAAATATTATTACTTCCAAGTTTTTCAAACCGCTTAGAATAGAAATATCCTTAACTTTTGTATTTTTGCAATTTAAATATCTTAATTTATTTAAATTTTTTAACGGGCTTAAATCTTCAACTTCTGTATCATGACAATAAATTTCTTTTAAATTTCTCATATTCCCCAGAGAAGAAATATCTTTAACTTTTGTATTTTGAAAATAAATTGTATGAATATTCCTCAATTCTTTTAAAGCATCTAAATCATCTACCTCTGTTTTATAAAAAGACAAATATTTCAATTTTTTCAATTTATTAATGTATTTTAAATTTGAAATTTTTGTATCATAAAAATATAAAATTCTTAAATTTTTCAAATTTTTTAAAGGCTCTAAACTCATTACAGAAGTTTTGTATAAATAAAAAGATTTTAATTTTGTAAAATTTTTTATTGGTTCCAAGGAAATTATATTTTTATTATTTGCTATAAATAAATCACTTATATTTGAAATTTTAATTAATTGCTTATCAGTTGGCGTTATTCGGGAAATTTTTATTTGTTCTCTTAACTCAGATTTCCAATCTAAAGAAAGCTTGTCCCACCATTTTCTTAGATATTTTATTTCTTCTTCTTTTTTTCTTTTTGCTACTTCATCAACAAGAACAGTTGTATAAATACTTACAATTTTGAATTCATTTTTTTTTGGGGAAATTTGTATTTCTAAAAAACGTATTAAATTTTTTTTTAAATTTGAATTATCTGCATAAATTCCATTTATATCCTTTTCAACTTTTATTTTTATAAATAACTTATTATTAGCTATATACAATTCTCCAATACTAATTATTGATAATTTGAAAGTAATTTTTTTGAAAAATAAATCTATATTTTTCAAATATCTATCTACTTTTACTCTTGAACTTGTTCTATCAATTGATAATAAATCATTTTCTATAACAACACTATTATTTTCAAAATAATCTAATTTATTAGATAACAATCTCATCTTTTCAACGAAAGTATAACTATCACTACCCAAAGCATTTTTATAATCTTGAAAATCTTTTATCAGTTTAATAGTTTCGTCTTTATAATATTTTTTTTCGTCAGCTTTAATACTGTCAAGAATTATAACTTGTGAAAAACTTGTGTGATTGAAAATAAATATTATTATAAATAATTTTATTAATTTCATAATTTTATTTTGTAAAATTCAAAATTATAAAAATAAATTATAATTTTATTAATTAAAAAAAAATCAATTTTTTTTTTGAAAAAAAAAATCATTATTTACGTTTTTTATAATTTTATATTTTTAAATTACTATAATATTTTATAATATAAAATTATAAAAAAAAAATTATAAAAAAAATGTCTTTTTTAGAAAAAATAAAAGAAACAGCAAGAGAAACAATAAAAATTGAAAGTCTTGCTATAAAGAAGTTAATTCAGTATATAGATGATGATTTTGCTCATGCAGTTGAGCTTATTTATAATTGTCGTGGACGTGTAATTATCACTGGGATAGGCAAAAGTGCTAATATTTCCCAAAAAATAGTTGCCAGTTTAAATTCCACCGGAACTCCTTCAATTTTTATGCATGCTGCCGATGCAATTCACGGAGATTTAGGAATTGTTTTGAAAGATGATATAGTGATTTGTATTTCAAAAAGTGGTAATACTCCGGAAATAAAGGTACTTGTACCTTTGATAAAAAATTTAGGAACAAAACTTATTGCTATGGTTTCTAATGTAAATTCTTTTCTTGCAAAAAAATCTGATTTTATTTTACGAGCAACAGTAGAAAAAGAAGCTTGTCCAAATAATTTAGCTCCAACTTCCAGCACAACTGCTCAGCTTGTTATCGGAGATGCTCTCACTGTTGCACTTTTGAAATTAAGAGGTTTTACTCAGGAAGATTTTGCAAAATTTCATCCGGGTGGTAGTCTTGGGAAAAAATTATATATGCGTGTCAGTGATTTGTATATAAATAATGATGCACCAAAAGTTTTTTTAAATGATAAAATAAAAACAATTATTTTAGAAATCAGCGAAAAACGTCTGGGAGCAACAGTAGTTTTAGACGAAAAAAATAATATTTGCGGTATTATTACAGATGGAGATCTGAGAAGAATGTTAGAAAAAAATAATATTTTAGAAAATATTACAGCAAATGATATAATGTCAATAAATTACAAAAGTATTTTTAAAGAGGAACTTGCTGTAAATTCTTTTCATTTGATGAAAAAGAATAATATTACTCAATTAATTGTTATAGATGAAAAAAATAAATATCTTGGGATTTTACATTTGCACGATATTTTAAAAGAAGGTATAATTTAATTTTAAAAAAAAATATATTTTATTTAAAAAAATTTTTAATTTATGGAAGGATTAAAAGTATTGCTTGTTGAAGATGATAAATTGCTTTCTCAGATTTATCAAATGTTTCTTCAAAGTTTAGGTCATAATATAGTTGGAGTTTGTAATAATGGAGAATCAGCCATATCTATTTGTAAAAAATTTAGTCCGGATTTAGTTCTGATGGATATTCATATAGAGGGTGAAATTAATGGTGTACAGACTACAGAGATCATTTATAAGAAATTTGATATTCCTGTTGTTTTTATGACCAGCGACACAAAACAATCTACTTTAGACAGTGTTTTACACACTGTTTTTTATGGTTATATAATAAAACCTATAGATAAATCTGTTCTGGGAATACAAATAGAACTTGCCTACGGAAAATATACTTCTGAGAATGAATTGCGTTATAATAAAGAGCGTTACAATAGTCTTGTGAATGATTCGCTCGATACAATAATTATAATTAACGAAGATGGAATTATAGAATATATCAATAGTGCAGGTTTAAAATTATTCAAAACTCCTTATATTGAAAATATAATAGGTTTGCCGATTTTATCTTTCATTGAAGATGATTCTAAGGAAGTTTACAGAAAGAAGATAGAAGTTAAGATGAAAAAAGATAAAAAAGTAAACTATTTTGAAGCTTTTTTTAGGAACGTTTATGATAAAAGAATTGAAATTGGTGTTGTTGGTTCTGTTGTTAATTTCAAAAATAAGTCAGCTGTTCAGCTTATAATGAAGTCCTTAAATAATTATAAAGATAAAGAATATTACGGATTTTAAAATTTAAATAATGAATTACGATTTAATAATTATAGGAAGTGGTCCCGGCGGTTATGTTGCTGGGATTAGAGCATCACAGTTGGGAATGAAAGTTGCCATTGTTGAAAAATCAGAAATTGGTGGAATTTGTTTAAATTGGGGTTGTATTCCAACTAAGGCTTTATTAAAAAGTGCTTCTGTTTATGAATACACAAAAAATGCAAAATCTTACGGAGTAGATATTTCCGGAGATTTCTCGGCGAATTTTGAAAATATGATAAAACGAAGTCGTGAAATTGCAGAGAATATGAGTAAAGGAATAAAGTTTTTATTTCGAAAAAATAAAATTACAGTTTTAAAAGGTTTTGGAAAAATACTTTCTAATAAGAGAGTAGAAATTACGGATTTTGATGGTTTAAAGAAAACTTATAATGCTGAAAATATTATAATTGCAACAGGTGCACGTTCTCGACAATTACCGAATTTAAAACAAGATGGACAAAAAATAATCGGCTACCGAGAAGCTTTGAGTTTGAAAAAACAACCGAAAAGTATTTTGATAGTTGGTTCAGGTGCAATAGGTAGTGAATTTGCATATTTTTATAATTCTATAGGAACAAAAGTTACTCTGGTTGAATATATGCCAAATATTTTACCACTTGAAGATATAGAAGTTTCTAAACAAGTTGGGCGTTCTTTTAAAAAATATAAGATAAAAGTTCTTGTTAAATCTAATGTTGAAAGTGTTGATACTTCTGGTGAGATGTGTAAAACTTATGTAAAAACAAAAAAAGGTATAGAAGTATTTCATTCTGAAATTGTTCTTTCTGCTGTTGGTATTACTCCAAACATAGAAAATATTGGCATAGAAAATTTGGGAATTGATTTAGAAAATGGAAAAATAAAAGTTGATAAATATTTCCAAACTAATATAAAAAATATTTTTGCCATAGGAGATGTCATTGATACTCCAGCTCTTGCTCATCTGGCTTCTGCTGAGGGAATTTTTTGTGTTGAAAAAATTGCTGGTGAAAATCCAGAATTTATAGATTATGACAATATTCCTGCTTGTACTTATACTTCTCCGGAAGTTGCGTCTGTTGGTTACACAGAAAAAGAAGCGATAAAAAAAGGTTTTGATATAAGAATTGGTAAATTTCCATTTACAGCATCAGGAAAAGCTGTTGCATCTGGCCCAAGAGAAGGTTTTATTAAGTTAATTTTTAATAAAAAAAATGATGAATTAATCGGTGGACATTTTGTTGGAATGAATGTTACAGAAATGATAGCAGAAATTGTTTTGGCTAGGAAATTAAATGTAAAAGCAAAAGATATTATTAAAGCTGTTCATCCACATCCAACTATGTCAGAAGCAATTATGGAAGCTGCTGCTGTTGCTTTAAAAGAAGCTATACATATTTAAATAATAAAAAATAAATGTTTTTTTCAAATTCCATTTTAAAAATTTGGTATTTAAAAAAAACATTGAAATTTTGGACGATTTTTGAAAAAGATTTTAGCTATCTAAGCTTTTTGTGAAATCATAAAAAATTAATAAAATTTTCATTTTTTAATTATTAAAATTTCGGTATCCGTATGTTTCATTTTATTAATTTCATATATTAATTATATAAAGGAATTTGTGAATCTTCCATTAAAATAATTTAACATAAGATTATCAATTTTTCAAAAATTCAAGAAATTTGTTCAAAAATTTATTATTAATTTTAATTGCTTTTTCCAAATATTTTTTATATATAAAAAATATATTTCTTAGCTATTTTCAAAAAAACGACCAAATTTTAATGATTTTTTTAAATTAAAAAAAATTTTTTT
>JAOZVH010000049.1 GCA_029938235.1 Bacteroidales bacterium | reverse complement strand
CATCATCTTTATTTTCATCATCTTTATTTTCATCATCTTTGTTTTCATCATCTTTATTTTCATCATCTTTATTTTCATCATCTTTATTTTCATCATCTTTGTTTTCATCATCTTTGTTTTCATCGTCTGTTTCATCATCTGTTTCGTCATCAGCCGCTTCTTCACTATAAAAATTTTCTAAAAATTCTTCTTTGTCATCAGAAGTTGCAGGAAAATAAGAATATCCAGCTTCACCTTTTGCCACTTTTAATTTACGTTTTTTCTTATCTACATCATTAATAATCGTATTATACTCAGAAATTCCAGAAGTTGTCGCCAAAATTTCAGTATCATAAACAAAATAGAACCATTTTCCTCTTTCTGGATTCAAATAAATATGTATTCTATCCCTACTTTTTTTACCAGTTTTTTGTTTTTTTACAATTTCAATATTTCCTTTAACATATTTGTTAATCGGAATTTCACCTATATTTGCAATTCCAATTTTTCCATCAGATTTATAAGAATGTGTTTCAGTGTTCCATACTAAATTTAAGTCTGTGAAAACTATAGTTTGCTTCATTGCATCAGGTACTTCAGTTTCTAAACCGTTCAAAATTATATCATTAACCATTTTATTTTTTTCTTTCCAACCAATATATTCTGCGAGATTATTTATATAATCTTCGCTTGTCATATCAACTTCTTTCAAATTTTTTGCTTCTTTGATTGTTTTTGCCAAAAGTTCAGTAGCTTTTTCTTCTATTATAAAATCTATTCCCATCATTACTTCAAATTTCAAATGGCTCTTTGGCATATCATGATTCATCACTCCAACGGTTTTTAATTTTACCTGTCCAAGATCCACTCCCATATCGAAATCTCCTTCTGTGTGAATAAAACAAAAATCAGTTTTTAAACTCATTAAATTTGCTGGATATGTTGGCTCAGCAAGTTTTTCCATTTTAGAAATTTGGTAAATTTCTTTCTCTTTATTGTAATGTAAAAAACCATCAGCATAAAAAATAGTCGTTTCATTATCACTCAGAGACGGAGTTAAAAACGTTGAATACAAATAAGTAGAATCACTTTCAACCATTAAAGTTGATGAAAAAATATCTTTTTTATTTTTATCTTTTGGTAATTGCGGAATTGGAATTAAAATGTCATTTGGGTCAATTTCTCCGGAAAATGCTATCCAAGTTGTATCAGACATTATACTATCGCATTCGTGATTTATTTTCGTTCCACCAGTAAAAGTTAAAAATTGTTTTCTTGCTTGTGCTTTAACTTCTCCGGAGAAAGCAAAATTAGGACTTAGAAAAAATTCGTCTTGTGGAAAAATTTCTCCAACAGCAACAGTTTCATTTAAACTATCTACAGAAATCGTATCAAAATGAATTATTTGCTCTTCTGATTCTTCATCTATATAAGTGTAAATTCCTTTTCCCATATAATTAAATTTGCTATTAATATCCACAGCAACAGAATCAAAAATATGATATTTAGAATTATTATTTGCAATAATTTTTGCATCGTATAAAGTTCGCATTTTAGAGTATCTTTCGACGATAATTTTTTCGTCTATTGGAAAAATAATTGCATCAGCAACACGAATTAATTTTACTTTTTCGGCGACTAATAATTGTTCTTGTAAACTATAAGTTGCATGAGGTGAAACAAATTTTAAAGAATCTTTGTCTTGATGTATGGAAGTATAAGTTGCTCCAACCAAATCGCTGACATCTAAAGTTGTATTATCTTCAACATCTGGAACATCAGAATATAAAGAAGATTCTGGGTCCGGAAGTTTTACAATATTGTCTTCCATTAACCATGAAAATTCTGGAATGTTAGAAATATATTTTGTTTGTATAAACTCAGAAATTGGTAAACTATCATTACAAACAAATTCGCTTTTTTTTTCTGTAAAATCTACCTTTGCTTTTACATTATCAGAACGTATCGCTGTTAAGCTGTCTGTGCTGCGCAAAACTAAATCTGAAGTGTCCGCAGTAAAATCTTCCATCTTAAAAATAAATAAATTTGGATTTTCTACTGTTAAATAAGAATTATAAAATTCCATTTTCCCCCAGCCTTTTAAACCGTCAGGTTCAACAAGTATAGTATTATTTAAAACTGCAAGACCTTCATACATAATGAAAGGTTTTTGGTTCTCTCGCTTAGTAGAAAATAACCTTTCATTATTCGGTTCCCAGTGAATTATTACTGTATCTGTTGTAACCATAGGATACTCGATTGGTGTTTTTTGTTTTTTTACGTAGAAAGAATCTGCTATGCCATTTACTGAATCTGGAAAAAATGTAAATTCATCTGAAGTTGAAGTTGAAGTTAGATATTCTAATGTACCATTTCCTTGTAAACCTTTATTACTTAGCGATACTTCGCTATAAAAACGTCCTTTACCTTCGTAAGCAGGAAAACCATCTTCCGGTGCTGGTCTTTTAAAACCAAAAGAATAAATCTTTTTTTCACGTCCTTTTATTTCTTCTTTATGAATTTGTATAGTTAAAGTATCTTCAAAATCTGGAAATATATTTCCCGAAGAAAAATTACCAGATAATTTTAATTTTCCCGGATTATTAATTCCCATTAAACTGTCTATTTGAAAAGGATTTATTTCGAAATAAAATTTATCTTTATCATAAACACCGTCATAAATTTTTTCGTTGTCATAATAAACATAAGATGGACTTCTACTATTAAAAACAGGATAACTCTTAGTAAAAGAAGTATCTACACCAGATTTATTATTAGGATTATCTATTAATAAATCACCAGTAATTTTTTCTATCAAAGATTCTATATCTCCCTTAATTAATTCATTGTTTTTTCTGCGCATATAATTAAGCCTAACTTTCATATAATCTATGTTATCCATATCTATTTTAAAACTATCATATTTAAAAGAGAAATTACTTCCGGAATACTCAAAAGAACCAATACCTGTACCAACTCTTATTCTACCGTCAAAATCAAAATCTCCACCTTCTTTTAATAATAATTTGCTTGTCTCTGGATAAATAACAAGATCCCGAGCAGTACTTAAATTAACACTATCAACACCAGAAATTACTAAATCCATATTTTCTAAATTTAAAAAAGCATTATTTAGAGTAGATTCTGTTTCTGATTTTATGCTAATTACATCATAGTCTAATCTTCCACGACTTTTTTCTATGTAATCATATAAACGTTGTTTTATTTTCACTTCCTGAGTTACAGAATTGTAATTTAAAAATCCTTCGAAAGCAAGACGCATTAATAATTGTCTTACTAAATGTGATGGTTTTCTTATGTAAGAGGCAAAACTCGAAGCATAAAATTCATCTGTATCGTATTCTCTGGCAAACATTTTAATTAAAATTAATGGATGTCTTGCATCTCGTCCTTGTAATTTCATAAACCTATTTTGGCTAAAATAATTTGCAGACATAAATTCGGCTTTATTAGCAGAAAAATAATCATATAAACGGTCTTGTATAACAGCAATTTGTGTTTTATCATTATAAGAAATGAAACCATCACGAGCTAATTCAATTAATAATTTTCTTGTTTCTATATTCAAATAATTAGAAATTTTCGTTGCTTCACTTCTTAAAAAACGTATCCCTAATATGATTTTATTTCTGTCTGTTTCTTCTTTTGGGACATCTAAAGCAATTTCTTTTGCGATGCGTGAAAGCTCTGTAATTGGTTCTATAAACTGTTTTTCTTCTTCCTTTTGGTCTGCATTTATTTTTAATAAAAGTGTTTCACCGCTTTCAGAAAACTTTTTTAATAAAACTATTAGTTTTGAAGTGTCTTGTTCTTTTTCGAATTTTTTCGTAAGACTTGCCCATTTTCCTAATTTTTTACTTAGGTCTTTACTTTTTTCTTTACCTTCATTTATAAAATTAGCAAATTCTTCCACAAGAAATTTCTTTTTTCTATATTTTTTAGAAAAATCACGGATGGCTGTTATTGGGTTTAAAACTTGTTTGCTTGTATCTTGTTCTGATAAATTTTTCTTTTTACTTAATAAAGCTTCTTTAAACAAAGTTTTAAATTCGATAATTTCTTCATTAGTATTCCAAGAAAGTAATTCAAAATCCATATCATAATTATGATAAGTGTTAAAATATGGACTTATAGACATGCCTTTTCCATTCCTATATAAAATAACTCGTCCGGTATTTACAAAATATTTAAACTCAACACTTGGATGATAAATAGAATCTTTATTAACATAAAATGTTACAGAAGCATCCTTTGATAAAGCAGTTTCTTTGAAATATTCTTCTCCTGTTATTGGGTCATTTGTTTTATTTTTTTTGAAAACAAAAAAAGGTGATTTAATTTTTAAAAATTTATTTCCATTCTTAGAAATATGAAGATAAGAAAAAGCATCTTCATCTTTTAATAGTTTCTTAGGATCTTCACTAGTATTAGCAACAACAAATTTTGCCCCTTTTAGAGTAAAACCACCTTCATAATCTACTCCTGCATAAATTTGATTTATTTTTAATCTTTTACTGTAGGAATAAAATCTCGGATAAACTGCTGTGTAAGTGATAATTGTATCTCTCCTATATATTTCGACTTTATTTGCATTTTTCTTTAATTTTTCGTGTAAATCACCTTTTAATTTTGTTTTAAAATAAAATTTATTTGTCAAAGAAACATCTTTTATTTTGTAACTTGATTTTGTCAAATCTAATTTAAAACTGTCTGGCAAATCAACAAAAACATCTTCAGTAGAAAAACCAACACGCTCCCAAGTTATTTTTCCGCCACGACCATAAAACAACTTGTTTATTGGAAAATATGAACCTTTTGTATTATAAATTTTAGAACTGTCTCCCCTAGAATGACATACTAAATCCATACTTCCAAAATCTAATTTTACTAATTTGTATTTTTCTTTTCGTTTAGAGTTCCTATATTTTTCATTATAAGAAAAAACAAAATTGTTACTGCTGCTTTTCCATTTTATAGACGGTGATTGAAAAACAGAATTTTCAAATAAAAGTCCATAAGTCATATTGATGAAAAATTTTGCACTGTTTACGCCTTTATCACTGAGGAAATAATCCAAACTATTTATCCATGGGATATAACTGTCAGAATGTGCTTGGGGTAATTCCATTACTATCATAAGAAACTTTTCAAAATATGGAAAAGCTTTCATACGTTTACTAAGCATTTTGTTTGCAATAACAACTATACTATCTTGATCTTCTGTAACAAAATCTATCCAGGATTTTTTAAATTTTTCACCAAGCTTTTCACCATCTTTTTTTTTCGCTTTCTGTAAAAAAAAGATCATTTCTTCAGGAAAACCAAGAGGAGTAAATTTTGTAATTTTTTGATTTTTTCGCTGAGAAAAAGAAGAATGTGAAAAACAACAAAAAATTAAAAATAAAATTATATAAAATTTTTTCATTATTAAAAATATTTTTGTGTAAACAATAATTTAATTTATTTTTTTTTAATCATAAATCAAAAAAAAAATTTAAAATTAAAAAAAAATAAAAGATTTACATAAATTATGTTTCTATTGAAACATAATTTCAAATATCAAATATAATAAACAAACAGGAAAATTAAAAATGATAAACATATAAAATACGTTTTAATATTGAAAAATATTTGCTTGGATGATAATTAAATTTTAATTTAATATTATCAATAATTTTAATTTTTCTTATTCAATAAGTTCCAAAAAATTAATTATTTTTGTATTTAACAATTTTTATGGTAAAAAGTTTTTTTTTCTTTGTAAAAATTAAAAAAAAAAATTAATAATGATTAAAAAGATTTGGATTTTATTTTAAATTTAAAATAAATTTTCATTAAGATTCCTCATTAAAAATTACAGTATTTGTGTTTTATTGCTTTAAGGTTTATAAATATTTTTTTTAAATCGTTAATTTTCAAAGAATCAAAACTTTCAGATTCGTGGTATTGATATTTATCATTAGCGATTTTTTCAAGAACAACAAAAAACCATAAGCTACCAATATTATATGCACCACGCATTTTTTTTCCTTTGTTAATTTCAATAGAACAAGCCATTTGTGCAATTAATTGCGATAAAGGGTCTGAATTTGTGTATTGCTTTTTAAATTCCTGCAAAAAGAAAAACGTTTTTTTGGTTCACGTTTTCCAATGCAATCATAAAATCAGGTTTCCCTTTTAATATTTTACCATTTATAACTCCTGAAAGTCCTTGCTGAAACCACTCTCTAAAATTCTCACCGTAAAAATAAATTCTATTTAAATTGGACTTATAAAATGTAATTGCAATTCAGAATAAAAATCAATATTATATTCATTTGCTTTTATTAACTTCAATAAAATTTCTTCGTCTAATTTATCAATTTTATAATCAAAACTAAACCATTCTTCAAAAATATCTTGACTTCGTACCTGGTGAAAATGAGCAATTTCTTTTAATATATTATAAGAAATCTCCGAAAAATTATATATTTTTTGCATAAATTTTTTTATTTTAAAAACGTAAAATATTAAAAAAAATTTTAAATTTTTGTAAATATTTTTTTAATTTTAAATTTTATTTTAAAATAATGAGAGCTGTAATTCAAAGAGTAAAAAAGGCATCTGTTTCTATAAATTCTAATATTTTTTCAAAAATTGATAATGGTTTATTGATTTTTTTGGGTATAGAAAATACAGATAATGAAAAGGATGTAAAATGGTTATCAGAAAAAATAAGCAAAATGCGTATCTTTTCTGACGAAAAAAATGTGATGAATTTATCTGTAAAAGATATAAAAGGAGAGGTTTTATTAATTAGTCAATTTACTTTGTATGCGAGTACAAAGAAGGGAAATAGACCTTCTTATATTCGTTCGGCAAATGTAAAAATTGCTTTTCCAATTTATGAAAAATTTATTAAAAAACTTTCTTTCTGTTTAGGAAAAGAGATAAAAACAGGTATTTTCGGCGAAAATATGCAAGTTAATTTAATAAATGATGGACCTGTTACAATTTTAATTGACACAAAAAATAAAGAATAAAATTAAATTTAAAAAATATTTTCTAATTCTGGAAAATTAATTTTATCTTTTACTATAAAAGAAGATTTAAAATCTATTTTTATTTCTCTGAGGATTTTCATTGCTTCATTTTTTGTTCTAAAATCTCCAACTCTGATTTTAAAAAATGGAGCATTATAAATCAAATAAGATGAAATATAAGGATATTTTTCAGAAAATTCTATTTCTATTTCTTCTGCTATATTTTGTGCATCTCTTCCGGATTCAAAATAAATTTGAATGCGAAAACCATTTATTTTTTGATTTTCTTTATCTATGGAAATTTTTTTTTTCAAAAGACTATCAATTCTACTGTTTTCAAAAACAGTTATATTTCCATTTCCAATTTCTCGCTGTTGTAAACTATATAAAAAATCGTCATTTTCAAAAAAATTTTTTTTGAAAAAATAATCTTCAATTTCGGTCTGTGAAAAACAAAAATTTGGTATAAAAATTAAAAAATAAATTATAAAATTTTTCATATTCTTTTTTTCAAAATTAAATTTTAATTTTAAATTTAAAAAAAAATTTTTTATGGAAAATTTAGAAAAATATTTTGATAAATATCGAAAAAACATAGTTGGAATAAATGCAAAATTTTTTAGTCCATTCGGAGAACAAAAAATGATTTATGCGGATTGGCTGGCAAGTGGAAGACTTTATGCTCCGATAGAAGAAAAAATGAAAAATTTATTTGGTGAAGTATTAGGAAATACTCACTCTGAAGCAAGTGAAACTGGTGTTATGATGACAAAATCTTATAATATCGCTCGTCAAATCATAAAAGAGCATACAAATGCAAATGATGATGATATTATAATTACAGAAGGCTCTGGAATGACCGGAGTAATAAATAAATTACAAAGAATGCTTGGTTTAAAAATTTCCGACCGTTTTAAAGATTTTTGTAAAAAAATAAAAATTAAAGAGGAAGATAAACCAGTTGTTTTTATCACTCACATGGAGCATCATTCAAATCAAACTTCATGGCTTGAGACAATTGCTGATTTGGTTGTTCTAAAACCTTGCAAAAAAACTATGGTAAATTCTTGTGAACTTGAAGAGAAATTGGAGAAATATAAAAATAGAAAATTAAAAATTGGTTCTTTTACTGCCTGTTCTAATGTTACGGGGATAATTACTCCTTATTACGAATTGGCGAAAATTATGCACAAACATAATGGTTATTGTTTTATTGACTTCGCTGCTTCTGCTCCTTATGTAAAAATAGATATGCATCCAAAAGACCCAGAAATGAGATTAGATGCTATATTTTTTTCACCGCATAAATTTCTTGGTGGACCTGGTAGTTCTGGTGTTTTAATTTTTAATAAAAAATTATATGATAATAAAGTTCCGGATAATCCCGGCGGCGGAACAGTAAAATGGACAAATCCTTGGGGGGAGCATTCTTATATTCAAGACATAGAAACAAGGGAAGATGGAGGAACTCCTGCTTTTTTACAAACAATAAAAACCGCTCTTTGTATAAAATTAAAAGAAGAAATTGGCTTAAAAAATATTCATGATAGAGAAGAAGAACTTTTGAAAATTGTTTTTGAAGCTTTTTCAAAAATTGAAAAATTGCATCTTATGATGGAAAAGCAAGATAAAAGAATAGGAGCATTATCTTTTTATATAGAAGATATACATCATAATCTTTTCGTAAAATTATTAAATGATAGGTTTGGTATTCAAGTTCGTGGAGGATGTTCTTGTGCAGGAACTTACGGACATTTTTTATTTAATATTGATAAAAATATATCTGATAAGATTACAAAACAAATTAATTCTGGAAATTTAACAAATAAACCGGGTTGGGTAAGACTTTCTGTACATCCAACAATGAAAAATGAAGAACTATTTTTCATTATTGAAGCAATAAAAAAAATAATAAAAAATATTGACAAATGGAAAAAAGAATATAATTTTTCTTCTAAAACAGGAGAATTTTATCATATTAATGAAATTAATAAAGAAAAAATTATAAAAAAATGGTTTAATTTTGATGAAAATTAATTTTAATATTTTTTTTTAAATTTTAAATTAAAAAATATTGAAATTTTGGACGAATTTTAAAAAAAAATTTTTTTAAATTATAAAAAATCATTAAAATATTTGTGTTTTTTGAAAAAATTTTTTTTCAAAAACGTTCATTTTTTTTGAATTATTATTATTGAAATTTTTATAAAAAAACTATGATTAAAAAACTTTCTTTTTTAAAAAGATATTTAATTTTTAAATTAAAAGCAAAACATAAAAATGGACATGGCATTCATTCACCATTCATTTATAATTTTCTTACAGAAATTATAGAAAATGAAAATGAAAATTTTTATTCTTTTTTTGAAATAGAAAAACTACGTTTTGATTTATTAAAATCAAAAGAAAAAATAAAAGTAAAAGATTTTGGTGCTGGTTCTAAAAAAAATTTTTCTTCAAAATGGCGAAAAATTTCAGATATTACGAAATATTCTTCTCAAAGTTCAAGATTTGGAAAATTACTTTTTCGCATAGTAAATGAATTTAAACCAAAAACTATCTTAGAAATCGGAACATCTTTTGGCATTGGAACCAGTTATTTGGCGAAAGTAAATTCAAAAAATAAAATTTTCACCTTAGAAGGCTGTGAAGAAATTATAAATATAGCAAAAAAAAATTTTAAAATTTTAAAATTAAAAAATATTTTCATTAAAAAAGGTGAATTTTCAAAAACTATTCCGGAAGTTTTGAGAGAAATAAAATTTTTAGATTTTGTTTTTTTTGACGGCAACCATAGGAAAAAACAAACTTTAGAATATTTTAATATTTGTTTAAAAAAATCTCACGAAAAAAGCATTTTTATTTTTGATGATATTCATTGGTCTAAAGAAATGGAAGAAGCTTGGGAAAAAATAAAAGAAAATGAAAAAGTCAAAGTCAGTTTAGATTTATTTTTTATAGGAATAATTTTTTTTAGAAAAAATTTACAAAAACAAAATTATGTAATAAATTTTTAATATTTCTTGCATTTCAAATTTTATATATAAATATAAAAATTTCGCCAAATTTGGCGAAAAAAATTTTTTTTTTAAAAAATTGCAAAAAATTTAAGATTTTTTAATTATCATTAAAAATATAACTAATTATATTCGCTCCCATTTTTAATGCTTTTTGTCTTGTTGCTTCGCTATCATTGTGAACTTCTTGGTCTTCCCATCCATCTCCGAGATCACTTTCATAGGAATAAAAACAAACTAAACGACCTTTATGAATTATTCCATAAGCTTTAGGTGGTTTTCCATCGTGTTCGTGAATTTTTGGTATTCCATTTTTAAAATCATATTTCTGGTGAAAAATATTGTGCGAAAAAGGTAATTCTAAAATTTCTTTATCAGGAAAAAGTTTTTTCAATTCTCGTCTAATAAATTTGTCCATACCGTAATTATCATCTATATGTAAAAATCCTCCTGCGAACAAATAATTTCTTAAATTTTGTATTTCTTTTTCAGAAAAAACAACATTACCATGTCCAGTCATATGAATATATGGATAATTAAAAATTTCTTTACTAAGAACTTCAACGGTAAAATAATCTTCATAAATATTTGTTTGCAAATTCTCGTTACAAAATTTAATTAAATTTGGTAATGAAGTTGGATTAGAATACCAATCGCCGCCGCCATTATATTTTAATAAGGCAATTTTTACAGACGTTTCTTGTCCAAAAACTTGGGAAAAATTAATAAATATTAAGATAAAATATATTAAGTTTTTCATTATAAATTTATAAATAAAAATTTTTTTTCAAATAAAACAATAAATTTGTAAAAAAATTTTTTTATTGAAAATAAATAAAAATTATGATTTTCTATTTAATAATAATTATTATCATTTTCACATTCCTTTTGGAAAGGACTTTGGATTTTTTAAATTATTCTAATTTAAAAAGCGAATTGCCAAAGGAATTAAAAGATATTTATGATAAAGAAAAATATAAAAAATCTCAGGAATATGAAAAAATAAATTCTCGTTTTGGAATTTTACAAAGTATATTTTCTTTATTTTTAATTTTAATGATGCTTTTTTTTGACGGTTTTGCGGTGGTAGATAATTTTGCAAGAACTTTTACAAATAATTCTATATTAATTGCCTTGATTTTTTTTGGAATTTTAATGGTAATTTCCGATATTTTAAATTTGCCTTTTGAATTATATTCTACTTTTGTGATAGAAAAAAAATTCGATTTTAACCGAACAACAAAAAAGTTATTTTTTATTGATAAATTAAAATCATATTTACTTGCAATTTTTATTGGCGGAGGTTTAATTGCCTTATTAATTTTTTTCTACGAAATGACAAAAGAAAATTTTTGGTTATATTCTTGGCTCGCAATTAGTGGTTTTTCAATTTTTATGGCGATGTTTTATTCTTCATTAATTGTTCCATTATTTAATAAACAAACACCTTTGGAAGCTGGAGATTTAAGAAATGAAATTGAGGATTTTTCAAAAAAAGTTGGTTTTAAATTAAAAAATATTTTTGTAATAGACGCTTCAAAACGTTCAACAAAAGGAAATGCTTATTTCAGCGGTTTGGGAAATAAAAAGCGAATAGTTTTATATGATACTTTGATTAAGGATTTGAAAATAAAAGAATTAGTTGCTATTCTTTCTCACGAAATCGGACATTATAAAAAGAAACATATTTTAATGAGTATTTTTATTTCTGTTTTGGAAACTGGTTTTACTTTTTATATTTTATCTCTTTTAATTGCAAATCCAGAACTTTCAAAAGCACTGGGAACAGAAAATCACAGTTTTCATTTGGCGATGATTAGCTTTGGAATTTTATACAGCCCAATTTCTTTAATTTTAGGTTTATTTGGAAATATTCTTTCGAGAAAAAATGAGTTTCAAGCTGACAATTTTGCAAAAGAAAATTATGAAGCTTTACATTTAGAAAATGCTTTGAAAAAATTATCTGTACAAAATTTAAGTAATTTAAAACCGCATCCGCTTTATGTGTTTTTTCATTATTCACATCCACCTTTATTAGAAAGGTTAAAAAATTTGAGTAAAAATTAAAAAAATTTTTTTTAATGAAAAAATTTATAATAAAAATATCAATATTTATTTTATATCTTTTAACGATTAATTTCCTTGTTTTTCAATTTATTACGAAAGATTTTGTTTTTCATGATTATTTAAAACATGAAAAACCGATTTTGAAAAAAAAGCCAAATGTTTTAATACTTGGAGATTCGCATCCTATGGCTATTCAACAGAAATTTTTAGACGAAAATGTCTTTAATTTTTCTTACCATAGCGAAAGTTTTTTTGATATGTATATCAAATTAATGTTTTGCTTAGAAAATGAAATTCCCATTAAAACTTTAATTTTTCCAGCAGAAGACCATGATTTTTCAAAATATAGAATGGATATGAATAATAAAAAAAATTCTATTGCTTATAGTTCTTACGGTAGTTATACAGAGTTTTATGAAATGAATTTTTTTAAATATTTTTTTACAAAAATTTCATATTTTTTCCCATATTATATTCCATTAATGGATAATAATAATTCAAGGCGTTTAGAAAGAATTTTTAAAAGATTTTGGAAAGATAATTTTGAAAAAAAATTTTTTTCCGAAAAACCCAAGAAAATTTCAAAAAAAACAAAAGTTAAAAAGAAAAATAAAAAAAAAGTTTGGTTTGATTTTTCTGAAGAGGAAAAATTAAAACATGCAAAATCACGTTTTTATAGACAATTTGGAAAAAGTATTTATCAAAAAAAACTACACAAATGTTTTGATAAAATTATCAAAGTTTGCGACGAAAATAAGATTAAAATTATTGGAATAAAATATCCATTAACAACTTGCTACAATAAGCTTTTAAAAGAAAAAGATTTTTCCAAAATAGATAGTATCTATAAAAGTAAAGATTTTAAAATTTACGATTTTAGGAAAAAATATCTTGGAAGAGATGAATTATTTAGAGACCAAGACCATCTTAATGAAACAAAAGGAGCGAAACTATTTTCTGTGGAATTAAAAAAAATTATTAAATAAAATGAAAAAAATAAAATTTGCAATTGTAGGTTTTGGAAATATTGGTAAACGTCATTTTGATATGATAAATCTTAATCCTGATTCTGAGGTTCTTGGAATTTGTGATTTAAAATCAAAAAAGGAGATAGGTATAGAAAAAATAAATATACCGTTTTTTCAAAATATAGACGATTTATTAAATTCAAAAATTGATTTTGATGTGATAAATATTTGCACTCCGAATGGTTTTCATAAAGAACATACATTAAAATCTCTTGATAAAAATCATCATATTGTTTGCGAAAAACCCATGTCTTTATCAAAATTAGAAGCTGAAGAAATGATTTATAAATCTTTGCAAGTTAGTAAAAAGATTTTTGTAGTTATGCAAAATCGTTATTCTTCGCCGTCTGTTTGGGCAAAAAATTTAATTAATAGTAAAATTCTTGGAGAAATTTTTCTCGTACAAATAAATTGTTTCTGGAACAGAGATGATAGATATTATTTACCGAGAGAATGGCGGGGAACAAAAAATTTAGATGGAGGAACACTTTTTACGCAATTTGCTCATTTTATTGATATTATGTATTGGCTTTTTGGAGATATAAAAAATATATATGGGAAATTTAAAAATTTTTCGCATAAAAATATTATAGATTTTGAAGATAGCGGAATTGTAAATTTTGAATTTATAAATGGTGGAATTTGTAATTTGAATTATTCAACTTCTGTTTTTGAAAAAAATTTAGAAAGTAGTTTAACGGTTATTGCAGAAAATGGAAGTTTTAAAATTGGCGGACAATATATGAATAAAGTTGAATTTTGCAATATAAAAAATTATAAAATGCCAAAACTTTCAAAAGTAAAAAAAGCAAATGATTACGGAAAATATAAAGGTTCTGCTTCTAATCATCAGTTTGTTATTCAGAATGTTATAGATACTTTGAAAGGAAAAACGCAAATTACAACAAATGCCTTAGAAGGTTTAAAAGTTGTAGAAATTATTGAGAGAATTTATAATTCATAAAAAAATATCGTTTTTTGAAAAAAAGTTTTTTTAATAAATTTTCCAAAAAATGCCGTTTTTTGAAAAAAATTCATTTAATAAATTGTTAAAAAAATGACATTTTTTGGAAAAAATTTATTTCTAATAAATTAAAATCATTAAAAAAATGCCGTTTTTTTGAAAAAAAAATTTTTTTTAATAAATTAAAATCATAAAAAAATGCCGTTTTTTGAAAAAAAAATTTTTTTTCAAATAAATCAAAATCATAAAAAAATGCCGTTTTTTTGAAAAAAAATTTTTTTTTAATAAATTAAAATCATAAAAAAATGCCGTTTTTTTGAAAAAAAAATTTTTTTTAAATTCAAATCATTAAAAAAAATGCCGTTTTTTCGAAAGAAAATTTTTTTTATAAATTATAAAAAATCACAATTTTTTATAATTCAAATAAAAATTTGGTTCTTCGAACCTTTTTGTGAAATGTAATATTTTTTTTATCAAAAAAAAAAATAAAATGATTCAAGCGTCCACGCTTGATTTCGTTGCATCGCACTATAAAGTATTGATTATTAACGTTTTAATGAAAATTTGGAATGAGAATTTTTAAAAAATATTTTGAAAAAAACACAAATTTTTCACAATTTTATTATGAAAAAAATTCTCCTCCACAAAAAAGTTCGAAGAGCCAAAAATTTTTTATTTATATCTTCTGTTTGATTGTCTTTTCTTTTTATGTTTTTTCACTATATTTTTTGCATCTATAAATTTGAAATCCTTTTTTAATTTCAATCTTCCTCTTGAGAGTTTATGCAAATTTTGCAAAATTGTTTCTTCATTTACTTCGTCAGAATTCCACATCAAATAAGATTTTTTCATTTGATTAGCAACAGTTTCTGTAAGTTCTTCTTTTCTTTTTTCATCAATATTTTCTAAACTTATTGCTTTTTCTATGAGAAATTCTATTATTTTCCCATAATGGTGAAAAATTATTTTTTCTTCTTTATAAGGAATTTTATTTGGTTTTTCTTGAAAATTCTCTATCTTGGGAATTTCAAAAGGGTAATCTATTTTCAATTTAAAATCAGACATAATTGCAAGGTGTTCCCATAATTTATGTTTGAAATTTTCAATATCTCTTAGATGTGGATTTTTATTTCCGATTATTGTAATAATATTTTTTGCAACTCTATTACGTTTTGTATCATCTTCAATAGACAAAGCAAAATCTACTAATTTTTGAATATTCCTTCCATATTCAGGAAGTGCAAGTTTTTTCCTACTTGTGTTATAAATCATAATTTATTATTTTTTTACAAAAATAAAAAAAAATATTAAATAAAAAAAATTATTTTTTAAAAATTACGATTTTTGAAAAAATTAAAAATTTATGAAATTATTTTATATTCCTAATTTTGAAGACAAATTTTATATTTTCGATAAAATAGAATCAAAACATATTTCGAAAGTATTACGTTTAAAAAATGGTAATTTAATTTATTTTACCAACGGAAAAGGTAAATTATATAAAGCAAAAATTATAGACGACAATCATAAAAAAGTAAAAATTTCAATTATAGAGATTGAAAAAATTATAAAAAAAACAAATTTTTTACACATCGCAATTGCTCCGACAAAAAATATTTCTCGTTTTGAATGGTTTTTGGAAAAAGCAACGGAAATCGGAATAAATGAAATTACGCCAATTTTATGCGAACATTCCGAAAGAAAAAATATTAAATTTGAGCGGTCAGAGAAAATTATTATTTCTGCAATGAAACAGTCTTTAAAATTATTTTTGCCAAAATTAAATAATATGATAAAATTTGAAGATTTTATTCTAAAAAAATCTGATAATTTAAAGTTTATTTCTCACTGTAAAAATCAAAAAAAAATTTCATTAAAAAATGCCCCAAAAAACAAAAAAAAATTTTTAATTTTAATTGGAGCAGAAGGAGATTTTTCTCATAAGGAAATAAAAATGGCTGAGGAAAATAATTTTAAATCTGTAAGTCTTGGAGAAAGCAGATTGCGAACTGAAACTGCCGGAATAGTTGCTTGTCATATTTTTAATTTATTACAAGATTAAGATTTTATTAATTTAGTTATAAATAATAAACTTATTCCTGTTGTAACTAAAACCATTATCATCGCTATACTTCCGTTTACGTCTGCGTTTGAAAGTTTCATAAAAATGGAAACAGGTATTGTTTCTGTTTTCATTGCCATAGTTCCTGCTATTGTGAAAGTCGCTCCGAATTCGCCAAAAGCTTTTGCCCAAGTCATTATAAAAACAGACAACAAACCTTTTTTAGACAATGGCAAAGATATTGTCAAAAATGCTTTCATTGGAGTTGCTCCTAATGTTCTGGCGATGTCTTCGTAGCGTTTTGGAATTTCGTCCATTATGGATTTCACCATACGAGTAGAAATTCCAAGTATGCTCACAAATTGGGCAATAATAACCGCCCAGAAAGTAAAAACTATTTGTGTAATATTTTCCTGCATCCAAATTCCAACAGAATTACTAAAAAAAATTAATAAAGTTGCACCGAGTGCCGCAGGAGATAAAATCAAAGGTAATTCCAGAAATAAATCTATTAAATTTTTACCAAAAAAATTATATCTGGATAAAGCATAAGCGGCTGGTATAGAAATAATTATAGATAATAAAGTAGAAATACTTGCTGTAATTACGCTTAATTTTATAGAAAAAAATGTTCGCTCTGAAAAAATATCTAATGTAAAATTATCAATATCAAAATATAAAAAAGCACTTATAATTAATGATAAATATAAAAATAATATGAAAAATGCAAAAGATAAAATGATAATTTTAAACTTCATTTATTAGGCGCTTTTTGTTGGAATTTTCCTATTTATTTTTTTTACCAAAGACTGTAAAACTTTTCCCGGACCAACTTCTGTAAAATTAGAAGCACCATCTTTTAACATATTTTGAATTGTTTGTGTCCATTTCACCGGAGAGGTCAATTGTGCAATTAAATTTTCTTTTATAATTTCCGGATTTTTTACTGCTTTTGCATTTACATTTTGGTAAATTGGACAAATTGGAGTTTTAAAAGAAGTTTCATTTATTGCTTTTTCGAGAGAAATTTTTGCTGATTTCATAATTGGAGAATGAAATGCTCCGCCGACATTTAATTTTATAATTCGTCTTCCTCCGGATGCTTTTAATTTTTCTATTGCCAAATCAATTCCTTTCACAGAACCAGAAATAACAATTTGCCCTTTTGTATTATAATTTGCCGGAACGACAATTTCATCTATGGAATTACAAATTTCTTCTACTTTTTCATCTTCCATTCCAATAACTGCCGCCATAGTAGAAATCTCATTTTCACAAGATTTTTGCATTGCCATAGCTCTTTTGTAAACCAATTTTAAACCATCTTCGAAAGATAAAGAACCATTTGAAACTAAGGCAGAAAATTCACCCAAAGAATGTCCAGCAACCATATCTAATTTAAAATCACTCTCCAAGACCTTTTTTAAAATAACAGAATGTAAAAAAATTGCAGGTTGTGTAACTTTTGTTTGTCTAAGATCTTCGTTTGTTCCATTAAACATTAAATCAGTAATTCGAAAACCAAGAATTTTGTTTGCTTTTTCAAACATTTCTTTTGCCACAGAAGAACTTTCATAAAGTTCTTTTCCCATACCCACAAACTGAGAACCTTGACCAGGAAAAATATATGCGTTCATAATTTAAAAATAAAATTTTTTCAAAAGTAATTTTTTATAAATTATAAAAAAATCGTCATTTTTTTTAAATAAAAAATTATTAAAATTTTGTCGTTTTTTGAAAAAAAAAAAATTTTTTAATTTTAAAATAAAAAATCATAAAATTTTAACGTTTTTTCAAAAAAAATTTTTTTTTAATTTCAAAATAAAAAATCATAAAATTTTAGCGTTTTTTGAAAAAAAATTTTTTTAATTTCAAAATAAAAAATCATAAAATTTTGGCATTTTTTAATAAAAATTTTTTTTAAATTTCAAAATAAAAAATTATAAAATTTTGGCGTTTTTTGAAAAATTTTTTTTTTAATTTCAAAATAAAAAAATTATAAAATTTTGGCGTTTTTTGAAAAAAAATTTTTTTTTAATTTCAAAATAAAAAATCATAAAATTTTGGCATTTTTTAATAAAAATTTTTTTTAAATTTCAAAATAAAAAATTATAAAATTTTGGCGTTTTTTCAAAAAAATTTTTGGTTCTTGGAACCTTTTTGTGAAATATAAAAATTCTTTTATTAAAAATAAAGAGATTATGATTCAAGCGTCCACGATGATTTCGTTGCATCGTCCTATAAAGCATTG
>JAOZVH010000228.1 GCA_029938235.1 Bacteroidales bacterium | reverse complement strand
AAAAAAAAATTTTTTTATAAATTATAAAAAATTGGCGTTTTTTTGAAAAATGCAGAATTTTTAAATTTAAAAAAATAATCATTAAAAAATTGCAATTATTTGAAAAAAAATTTTTTTTTAAATAATTTTTTTTTTACAAAAAAAATTACAACTTTTGTAAAAAAAACAATTTTAAATGAAGAAATTTTATTTTTTATTATTAATATTTATTTTATTTCAAATAAGAGATTTTAAATCTCAGGAAAAAAAACAAATTTCTAAGGAGCAAAAAGATAGAATAAATAAATATGAAAAATTAGTTGAAAAATTAAAAAAAGAAAATAATAAAAGTCAAGTTGCTAATAATCTCAATAAAATTGCTTTTATATATTGGGATACAGAAAATTTTCATATTGCTTTAAAATATTTCGAAGAATCTTTAATAATAAATAAAGAAATTGGAAATACAAATGCTATAAAATTAATTTATAGTAACCTTGGAACGATGTATTCTGATTTAAATCAATTAGATAAGTCCTTAGATTATTTTGAAAAAAGTTTGAAAATTAGGCGAAATATTGGAATTAAAGATGAAATAGCAAAGGGTTTAATAGATATTGCAACAGTTTTAACAAGTCTGGAAAAACCAAGAAAAGCAATAAAAGTTCTGGAAGAAGCATTAATAATTGCAAAAAATTTAAATGCAAATAAATATCTTCGCAGTTGTTATAGTCTTCTTTCTCAGAATTACGAATTAATAGGAAATAAAAAAAAATCTTATGAATATTTTGACCATTTTTTAGTTTATGAACGTTTTTTACAAAAAAAAGATTTTGAAGAAAGAGAAAATTTATTTAAAAAGAAATTGAATAAAGAATTAAAAAAAGTAGAAACGAAAATTAAAGTTGCAAAAAAAGAAAATATAGAAAAACAAGAAGAAATTTCAAATCAAAAAGAGAATTTAATTTTAAAAGAAGATTCTATTATAAAAATAAATTTAGAAAATATTTTAAAACAGAAAGCAATAGATAATTTAAATAAAGATAAAGAATTAAAAGAAGCAATATCTGAGAAGAACCGTATGGTGCGAAATTTTATAATTATTGCTTTTATTTTTGTCATTTTTGCTGCTATTTTATTGTATAAACGTTCTAAGGAACGAAAAAAAGAAAATAAAAATCTTACAAGTAAAAATAAAGAAATAAGAAATAAAAATTTAAAAATAGAAGAGCAAAAAAATAGCATAGAAAAAAAGAATAAAGGAATTACAGACAGCATAAATTATGCTCAAAAAATTCAAAAAGCAATGCTTCCAAAAATTTCTTCCCTGAAAGATTTTTTAGAAAAATCTTTTATTTTTTTTAAACCAAGAGATATTGTTAGTGGTGATTTTTATTGGTTTTATGATACAAAAATTAACGAAGGAAATAATAAAAAAAATAGTAAATTTCTTATTTCAGCAGTTGATTGCACTGGACATGGGGTTCCCGGAGCTTTTATGTCTATGATAGGTTTAAATCTTTTAAATCAAATTGTTGCGAAAAAAATTTTTGAGCCAGATAAAATTTTGAAAGAATTACACGAAGGAGTAAAAACATCTTTACAGCAAAATAGAACAAACAATAGAGATGGTATGGATATGACTTTATGTCTAATTGATAAAGAAAAAAAAACGCTCAGTTTTTCCGGAGCAAAAAACCCTATCGTTTATATACAAGATGAAAAAATTTATAGAATAAAAGGAGATAAATTTGCCGTAGGAGGTTTTCAAAAGGAAAAAGATAGAATTTTTAAAAAGCATATTATAAATATAGAAAAAGAAACTATTTTTTATATTTTTTCAGATGGTTTTCCAGATCAAATAGGAGGTAAAAAAGGAAGGAAATTTTTAATTAAAAAATTTAGGGATTTGTTATTAACAATACATAAAAAAGATATGAATGAGCAAAAAGAAATTTTAAAGGACACTCTAAAAAAGTGGACAGGAAATAAATATAAACAAGTTGATGATATTTTAGTAATTGGTTTTAAAATTTAAAAAAAACGATTTTTTATTTTATTGCATAAATTGAAAATTTATGCAATAAAATTTTTATTTATGATTTATATATTTCGTCTATAATTTCCTTATCTACAAAATTTGGAATGGTAACTTTTAATTTATCATTATTTTTCATCTCTCTTTTTATAGCAAAAATTGCTTCTTTATTTCTTGCCCAGCTTCTTCTGGAAATTCCATTATTTACGTCCCAGTTTAACATCATTTTTAATCTTCTGTCGCTATCTTCTGAGCCATCTAATAGCATTCCAAAACCGCCATTTATAACTTCGCCCCATCCTACTCCACCGCCGTTGTGAATGGAAACCCAAGTGGCACCTCTTGCAGCATCTCCGATGACATTTTGAATTGCCATATCTGCTGTAAACATAGAACCATCATAAATATTTGAAGTTTCACGGTAAGGAGAATCTGTGCCGGAAACATCGTGATGATCTCTTCCCAGAACTATAGGAGCAGAAATTAAATTTTCTTTTATTGCTTTGTTAAAAGCTTCAGCAATTTTTGTTCTGCCTTCACAATCGGCATATAAAATCCTTGCTTGTGAACCAACAACCATTTTATTACTTCCAGCTTCTTTTATCCATAAAATATTATCTTCTAATTGTCCAAGAATTTCTTTCGGCGCATTTTTTGAAATTTCTTTCAAAACATTCATTGCGATATTATCAGAAATTTCTAAGTCTTTTTCGTCATTTGAAGTGCAAACCCATCTAAAAGGACCAAAACCATAATCAAAGAACATAGGTCCCATAATATCCTGAACATAAGATTTATATTTAAAATCTCCTTTTTCATTCAAAATGTCTGCACCAGCTCTTGACGCTTCCAACATAAAAGCATTTCCATAATCCCAAAAATACATACCGTTTTTTGTCAATTCATTTATTGCTTTTGTATGTCTTCTTAAACTTTCCTCTACTTTTTCTTTGAATAAATTAGGATTTTCTGCCATCATTTTATTAGATTCTTCTAATGAAAGTCCAACAGGATAATAACCACCAGCCCAAGGATTGTGTAAAGAAGTTTGGTCAGAACCTAAATCTATTTTCAAATTTGTAGATACAAATTTTTCTAACAAATCGACAATATTACCTTCATAAGCAATGGAAACTTTTTCTTTATTTTTTTTTGCTTTTCTTATTCTGGAAATAATTTTGTCTAAATCTGTAAAAACTTCATCAACCCATTTTTGGAAATGTCTTACTTTTGTTGCTTTTGGATTTATCTCCGCAACAACACAAATTGCTCCGGCAATTACTGTTGCTTTTGGCTGTGCTCCAGACATTCCACCAAGTCCAGAAGTTACGAAAATTTTTCCAGAAAGGTCTTTTTCATCTTTTTTTAAAATTCTACGACCAGCATTTAAAACTGTTATTGTTGTTCCGTGAACTATTCCCTGTGGTCCTATATACATATATGAACCTGCAGTCATTTGTCCGTATTGTGTAACTCCAATGGCATTAAATTTTTCCCAATCATCTGGTTTAGAGTAGTTTGGTATCATCATGCCATTAGTAACAACTACTCTTGGAGCATCTTTATGAGAAGGATATAAACCCATAGGATGTCCAGAGTAAACCGCTAAAGTTTGCTCATCTGTCATTTCTGACAAATATTCCATCGTTAAAAGATACTGAGCCCAGTTTTGAAAAACAGCACCATTTCCTCCATAAGTAATTAATTCATGCGGATGTTGAGCAACATTTTTATCTAAATTATTAGAAATCATTAGCATTATTGCTGCCGCTTGTTTGGATTTATGTGGAAAACAATTTATATGTCTTGCTTTTATTTCATAATTTGGACGAAAACGATGCATATAAATTCTTCCGTATTTTTCTAATTCTTCCGCAAATTCCACAGCAAGAATTTTATGATGTTTTTTTTCAAAATAACGTAAAGCGTTTTTTACAGCAAGTTTTTTTTCTTCATTATTTAAAATGTCTTTACGTTTTGGTGCATGATTGACATTTTTATCATAAATTTTTAAATGAGGTAATTCTTTCGGAATACCACAAGAAATAATTTTTTTAAAATCTTCATTCTTCATAAAAAATTTTTTTTTTGAACTTTAAAATTATGAATAATTAATTTAATAAAATTAAAAAAATTGCATTTTTTGAAAAAAATTTTTTTAATTTTTAAATTAAAAAAATTGGCATTTTTTGAAAAAATAATTTTCTAATGAAAATTAAAATTTAAACCTGCTTGGTAGGAATTAATATCAACTTCTCCATAATAACTTTGATAAAATCCTCCTAATGTTAAATGCACCCAAAAATTTTCTAAATCAATAATTTTAAAATTTACTTTAAGATTTGCTTCTTTATAAACTTCTCTTAAACCTTCACTTTTATAAGAATTGCAATATCTTCCACTTAAATTAATAAAAAAATATTCGTTTGGAGCAATTATTTCAATGGATGCAAAATGTTCGTTATAATATTTTTGAGTAAAATTATCGAAAAGAAATCCAGAAGCAAAAGAAAAAATAAAAAAATCTTCCGGATAAAGATTAATTTTTAAAATTTGCCAACTATAAGTTTTATAACTTAAAACAGAATCCACTTTAAATTCTCTTATTTCGTTCATTCTAAAATTTGTTGAGAAAACACCATGATTTATAGAAACTTCTGGCAATAAATTAATCTGTCTATCGCCATCGAAAGCAATATTTGTAGAAATATCAAATGAAATTATTTTTTTGTTTAAAGAACCATTAATTACATTTTCATGGTGTGACATCAAAGAATTAAAAATCATTCCTAAACTTTCAATAAAAATTGGGTCTGAACAAGCAGTGCAACATTCTCCTGCAATTTCCGGAGATTCTGCTCCTGCTTCTGCAGCAGCTTGTATCAATTCTATCTGAGCAAATATAGATATATTAAAAAATATTAAGATAATTAAAAAAAAATTCTTCATAAAAACAAAATTAAAAAAATTAATAAATTAATTTTTTTATAATTTCAAAATAAAAAAAATTTTTTCAAAAATCGCCCAAAATTTTAATGTTTTTAATTTAAAAATAAAAAAAATTTTTTCAAAAATCGCCCAAAATTTTAATGTTTTTAATTTAAAAATAAAAAAAATTTTTTTCAAAAATCGCCCAAAATTTTAATGTTTTTTAATTTTCAAAATAAAAAAAATTTTTTTCAAAAATCGCCCAAAATTTTAATGTTTTTTAATTTTAAAAATAAAAAAAATTTTTTCAAAAAACGCCCAAAATTTTAATGTTTTTTAATTGAAAAAGATTTTTTCAAAAATCGTAAAA
>JAOZVH010000048.1 GCA_029938235.1 Bacteroidales bacterium | reverse complement strand
GACGATTTTTGAAAAAAAATTTTTTTAATTTGAAATTAAAAAATATTAAAATTTTTACGATTTTTGAAAAAAAAATTTTTTTAATTTGAAATTAAAAAATATTAAAATTTTTACGATTTTTGAAAAAAAAAATTTTTATAATTTGAAATAAAAAACATTAAAATTTTGAACGATTTTTGAAAAAAAATTTTTTTAATTTGAAATTAAAAAATATTAAAATTTTGGACGATTTTTGAAAAAAAAATTTTATAATTTGAAATTAAAAAACATTAAAATTTTGGACGATTTTTGAAAAAAAATTTTTTTATAATTTGAAATTAAAAAACATTAAAATTTTGGACGATTTTTGAAAAAAATTTTTTTAAAATTTAAAATTATTGAAATTTTTACGATTTTTGAAAATTATTAAAATTTTGAATATTTTTTGAAAAAATTTTTTTTATTTAAAAAAATGGATAAAAAGTATATAAAACGAACTTTTGAATTGGCATTACTTGGAATTGGAAATGTTTCTCCAAATCCTATGGTTGGAGCAGTTGTAGTTTATAAGAATAAAATAATCGGCGAATCTTACCATAAAAAATTTGGCGGTCCACATGCAGAAGTTAATGCCATTAACTCTGTAAAAAACAAAAATTTATTAAAATATTCTACAATTTATGTAAATTTAGAACCTTGTTCTCATCATGGTAAAACTCCTCCTTGCACAGATTTAATTATTAAAAATAAAATAAAAAGAGTGGTTATTTCTTGCAAAGACAGCTTTGCAAAAGTCTCTGGAAATGGAATAAAAAAATTAAAAAATGCCGGAATAGAAGTAACTTTTGGAGTTTTAGAAAAAGAAGGACGAGAATTAAATCGTCGTTTTTTTACTTTTCACGAGATAAAACGTCCTTATATAATTTTAAAATGGGCACAAACTATGGACGGTTTTATAGATATTATTCGCAATAAATATGTTCCAATAAAACCAATTTGGATAACTAACGAATTGGCACGTACTCTGGTACATAAATATAGAACAGAAGAAGATGCAATTATGGTTGGCACAAATACCTGTTATAAAGACAATCCCAAATTAAATGTGCGAGATTGGAGTGGTAAAAATCCCACAAGAATTTTATTAGATAGACATTTGCGTTTGAATAAAAAACTTTTTATTTTTGATAAAAGTATTCCAACCATAGTTTTCACAGAAAAAGAAAATACAAAAAATACAAAAAATTTAGAATTTATAAAAATTCAAACTAAGCAAAAAGTTCTTGATATTTTTCTTGATGTTTTATATGAAAGAGAAATTATGTCTGTTATTATAGAAGGAGGTTATCAATTACATAAAAGTTTTATACAGCAAAATCTATGGGACGAAGCACGTATTTTTATAGGAAATAAATTTTTTCATAAAGGAATACCATCTGCAAATATTAGTGGAAGATTAATTGAAAAAAGAAAGCTATTAAATAGTAAATTATTTATTTACAGAAATAAAAAAAAATTTAATGAATAATGAGGAATTTCTAATTCCTCATTATTCATTAAAAATTATTATTTATTAATAATAAATTTATTATTGTATAATTTTTTATTTTCGCTTATAGTTTCTAAAATATAAGTTCCATTTTTTAAATCTTTTATAGATAATTTTTTATTAAATTCTCCCTTAAGATTTTCTCTGTAAGAAATATTTTTTAAAAGTTTACCTTCTAAACTATAAATATTCAATTTTATATCTCTTTTTTTATCTAAAATAAAACTAATATTTAAAAAATCTTTTGCCGGATTAGGATACAAATTTAATTTAAAATTATCTTTTTGAACTTCAGAAATTGCATCTGGAACAGATGTACCTTCAAATAAATCAGAACTATGAACTCCAGCACCAAAAGTAGCAATGTAAATGTGTCCATGATTTTTAACTCCGGTATTAGAAAAATCAGGAGCTTGCCAAGAATTTTTTACCGTTTGTTGTTTAATCATTAATACCGGAACAACATCTAAATTTCCATTTGCATTTACCCAAACAGGATTTTCTGAATTAATATTTTCTGTCGCATAAACTCCATATTCTGTACCAATAATTACTTGATTTTCATCTTTCCAGTTGATTAATGAACTGTAAACAGGCATTTCTACTAAATCACCTTGTTTTGAAACAAAATTTCCTTCTTCTGTTTCAGTTGTCGCAGCATTCTCAGAATAATAAATATATTCTTCATTTCCATAATTTCCAAGTGTTATTATAAGATAATTAGCATCTGTTGGCGAAACAGCAATGGAAGTTATTGCACGATCTTCAAAACTGGCAATTATTTGTCTTTCCACAGAAAAAGCCGAAGAATCTGAATCCATTAAAGAGTCATTACGAGAATCTAATAAATTAGAAAGTCTCCATAAATCTCCTCTGTCTGTTGCAACATACAAAATATCTCCATCTTTAGAAAATTCCAATGCATCTACAGTATAAGGTTTAATACCAGTAGTTGTATTTTTCGGTAAAATGTCAAACCATTTGTAAATTGGATTTGAACCTAATGGGTCGAAAGTCAACATAACTTCATTTTTTAAACCAACAGCAAACATAGATTGACAAACATCTTGTATAAAAATACTATCTTCGTCAGCAGTTTTAATAAAATCTTCTTCAAATTTATACATTAAATTATGTCCTCCAATTTGACTTTTTGAAAATACACTATCTCCGGCATAATAAAGTATTTCTCCTATATTTTTCGAAGTATCTTTTATTTTATAAATAATATAATCCATACTTCTTACATCATTAGGACTTTCCCATAATGCAATAGGCGTTACATAAGTGCTAAGCCATTCAGGATCTCCCTGAGTGTCAACCTCATCACTACTAACTAAATCATTGATAGGTCCGTTAGCATTATAACGGTAAACTTCTCCTTTTACATTTGTTCTAAAATAGAAATCATCAGCCAACATAGAAAATTCACAATCTCCAGAGCTTCCAAATGATAATTGAAAAGAATAATTAGGAGTTTGAGTTTCTCTTATTAATCTTGTACCGTTATCTTCTGTTCCAGTTAATAGCTCGTTTCCAGTTTTATTATAAGCAACACTATAAGACATTGTAGAATTATAATTATAACCTAAAGGATTAAATAAGCCTGAAGAAGTTCCACGTACAATTCCACCATCTGTAGCAAAATACATATGATATGGATCATCTGCATTATAATTATCTGGAAAAACTATGCTATGTTGTTGATTAGCAAAAAATGCAAAAAGTGTCCAATCTCCTGTTTCTTCCCTAATAAAAATACTTGAACCACCTATCATAATATTATCCTTATTATCTGGTCTAACTGCCAAGCAATGAGAATAATTACCTTTTTGACCCAAAAATGGTTTTAATTGAGAAGTTCCTCCTAAACCAATAACTTTCCAATTTTCACCTTTATCTGTAGATTTATAAATTCTTTCAAAATCTCCTCCTTTTGAAGAAAGACTAGAATAAATATAATTTGCATCTAAATTCGTTACAGCAAATTCTATTCTTCTTATACTTTTGTGTGAAATTGTATCTATATTTTCTCCATTAACAGCGTCTTTTATTGAAATTAATTCAAAAGAACCACCATCTTTTTTTAAATAAACTTTATAATTAATAGAGGCTATAACAAATGATGAAGAACCATCAAAACTAACCGCCACATCATGAGAAATCTCAAATGCATCTTCATTATCTTCCGGAAGAACATTTGCCCAAGTTGTACCACCATCAGAAGTAAACATTAGACCTTTATTTGTGGAAGCATAAATTTTATTATTGTCCTTTGGGTCAGCAGTAATTTCATTTACAAACATAAAAGTTTCTTTACTACCATCTTCCCAAGTGGATTCAAGTCTTTGAAAACCATCATTTGATGTGCCTTTCCATATTCCACAACCAGAAAATCCGCCTTCTCCAATACCTTCAGAAGCAGTAAAACTTTCTCCGGTACCAAAATAAATTGTTCCATCATCAGTTTGAGTTATACAGCTAATAGATAGAATTTCACTTGATTCAATTTCTACTTTTGTCCAAGTATGATCCTCTGGATTTGTACTTTCGCTTTCTGTATAAGTCCACAAACCACCAGAAACACAACCAGCATATAATAAATTAGAATTTTGATTATCTATTAAAAGAGCTCTTGTTCGTCCACCAGCATTATCAGGACCTCTATCAATCCAATTGAAATTAAATTCTTCATTAGAAGATTTTTTATTTTTTTCAATTTCAGCTTTTGCTTTCAAAATATCAGCAGAAGAAATTTTTCCTGTAATTTGATTTGCTCGTATTCCATTGAACCACTCACTCTGAGATTTTGGCGGTTTTTGTTCTTTTTTTAGATAAAAACCAAAAGAGGCAAGAAGTACTAAAGCAAAAATACTTATTGCTGTGTTAAATAATAATTGTTTTTTTTTCATAAAACTAAAATTTATAAATTTTTTTATCAAATTAAATAAAAATTTTTTTATAATTAAATAATTAATTGTAATTAATAATTTTTTAAAATCATAAATGTTTTTCTGCTCCGTAAGAAGAACGCACAAGAGGCGAACTTTCCACAAATTTAAAACCTTTTTTTAAAGCAATTTTTTTATAATTTTCAAACTCTTCAGGACTTGGGAAATTATAAACTGGAATATTCTTTTTTGAAGCTTGTAAATATTGACCGATGGTTAAAATATCACAATTTACTTTTCGCAAATCATCCATAGTTTCTATAATTTCATTTTTTGTCTCACCAAGTCCGAGCATAATTCCAGATTTTGTTTTCATTCCTCCATCTTTTAAAATTTTAAGAACTTGCAAACTCCTATCGTAATCTGCTTGTACTCTTATTTTTTTTGTCAAACTTCTTACTGTTTCTAAGTTGTGAGAAACAATTTCTGGTTTTACTTTTATTATTCTTTTTAAAGATTTTTCATCTCCATTAAAATCTGGAATTAAAGCTTCTAATGTAATTTGTGGATTTAATTTCCTGATTTCTTCAATAACTTTCACCCAAAAAATAGAACCTCCATCTTCTAAATCATCTCTATCAACGGAAGTCAAAACGATGTGATTTAATTTCATTAATTTTACAGATCTCGCAATTTTTACAGATTCACTTTCATCTATTTTTTTAGGTTTTCCTGTTTTTACGGCACAAAATCTACAGGAACGAGTGCAAATATCTCCCAAAATCATAAAAGTTGCAGTACCTTTTCCCCAACATTCGCTAATGTTTGGACAATTACCGCTTTGACAAATTGTATGTAAATTATTTTTATTTACAATTTCTTTAACAGAAATATAAGACTTTCCAGTTGGCAATTTTATTTTTAACCATTTGGGTTTTCTTAAAATTTTCATTTTTTAAAATTAAAATTTCAAATATAAAAAAAAATTTTATAAAAATATATTTTTTTTTAATAAAAAAAATTTAAATTGTAAATTAATTTTATAAAAATTTTAATTTGTTAAGTAAAAATAAAATAAAATATATTAATTCTTTAAAGATCAAAAAATTTAGAAAAAAAGAAAAATTTTTTATTGTTGAAGGTATTAAATTAATTAATGAAATTTTAAATTCATCTTTTTCTATTGAAAGTTTATTTTCTATAAATTTCGAAAAAATAGATGTAAAAAAAATAGAATTGTATAAGTTAAAAAAGATACAAGAAAAAGATTTAAAAAAAATTACATCTTTAAAAAATCATCAAAAAGCTCTTGCCATTGTTAAAATGCCAGAATTTAATATTAACGAAAATGAAATTAAAAATAATTTATCTTTGATAATTGACAATGTTCAAGATGCAGGAAATTTTGGTACAATTATTAGAATTGCAGATTGGTTTGGGATAAAAAATATTATTTGTTCAGAAAATACCGTAGACCTTTATAATCCAAAAGTAGTTCAAGCAACTATGGGAAGCATAACAAGAGTGAAAATTTTTTATGAAAATTTAGAGCTTTTTTTGAAAAAAAATTTTTTTAAAGATTTTAATATTTACGGAACTTTTTTAGATGGAAAAAATATTTACAAAGAGAAATTAGATAAAAAAGGTTTTATTATTATTGGAAATGAAGGAAAAGGTATTAGCAAAGAACTTTATAAATTTATCACAAAAAAAATATCTATTCCGAGTTTCTCTGATAAAAAAGTTGAATCTTTAAATGTTTCTGTTGCAACTGCAATAATTTGTTCTGAATTTTTTAGAAAATAAAATTTTAATATAAAATAATATACAAGATGAAAAAATATAATAAACATTAAATCAAATACTTACATTTTCCCATTAAAAAAAATTTTTTTTTGACAAAAATAGCATAGTTTTTGATAAGTGTTTTATTATATATAATATAAAAATTATGAAATTAATTAAAGAAATTGTTAGTGTTCGTCTTATTTTAGGATTTGGTCTTGTTTTATCGCTTACTCTTGTGCTTGCTATAGTCGGAATTAGTAAAACAAAAAAGATTTCTAACTTAGCAACAATTATGTATAAGCATCCTATGAAAGTAATAAAAATTGCTAAAAATATTAAGGCAAGTGTTTTTGCAATACAATCTTATATGAATAAAGCTGGAATTGCTAATTACATAGTTGAAATAAATGCTTTGAAAAACACAATAAAAGAATATGAAAAAGATGTTTATTATTCTTTTGACAGAATTGGAAGAATAACAAAAGATAGTTTGCAGGTAAATCGTGTATTTGATTCTTATGAAAATTGGAGTCGTTTAAATGCCGAACTAATAGATTTATTTAAAGAAAGAGACAGAGAAAAAGCATTGAAATTATATAAAAAAGAAGTGGAAGTAGAAGCGAGAACATTCAATAAAGAAATTTCTTTATTAATTTATAAGAGCAAAAAAGAAGCTGAAATTTATATACAAGAAGCAAAAAGCAATGAAAAAAGTATGGTAACAACTACATCAATTTTATTATCCATAATTTTTACATCAGGAATATTATTTGTTTTTTATCTAATTAGAAAATTAAGCAAAACAGAAGAAGAAATAAGATTGAAAGGTAAATTAGAAAAATTATAAATTTTTTTTTCATAATTTTTTTTAAATTTGTTTTAAAAAAAATTATGAAAAAAAAACTTGCTTTATTAGGTTCAACAGGTTCTATAGGTCAACAAACTTTACAAGTTCTTAGAGAACATAAAAATATTTTTGAAATTAAAGTATTAACTGCCAATGAAAATGCAAATTTATTAATTACACAAAGTATAGAATTTTTGCCAGATTATGTTGTTATTAACAATAAAAAATATTATAATTTTGTAAAGGAAAATTTAAAAAATTATTCAATAAAGGTTTTGGCAGGAAAGGAAAATATAGCGGAGATAGTTAAAATAGACGAAATAGATATTGTTTTGACAGCAATGGTTGGATATTCTGGTTTACTACCGACAATTAATGCTATTAATTCTGGAAAAAATATTGCGCTTGCAAATAAAGAAACTCTTGTTGTTGCCGGAGAGTTAATAACTAAATTGAAATTAAAAAATAAAATTAAAATAATTCCTGTTGATTCGGAGCATTCGGCGATTTTTCAATGTCTAATTGGTGAAGAAAATAATAAAATAGAGAAAATTTATTTAACTGCTTCTGGCGGACCATTTCGTGGAAAAGATTTAAATTTCTTAAAAAACGTTACAAAAGCTCAGGCTTTAAAACATCCAAACTGGAAAATGGGAAATAAAATAACAATAGATTCGGCAAGTTTAATGAATAAGGGTCTTGAAGTTATAGAAGCAAAATGGTTATTTAATTTGAAAATAGAACAAATAGATATTATTGTACATCCTCAGTCAATTATTCATTCGATAGTTCAATTTGAAGATGGTTCCATGAAAGCACAAATGGGTTTGGCTGATATGAAATTACCTATTCAATATGCTCTTTCCTATCCTCATCGTTTGGCAAATAAATTTAAAAGATTTAATTTTTTGAATTATCCAAATCTTACTTTTGAAAAAGCAGATAAAAATGTTTTTAAAAATTTAGAAATGGCATATTTTGCTTTAAAAAAAGGTGGAAATACTCCTTGTGTTTTAAATGCAGCAAATGAAATTGCTGTGGAATATTTTTTAAAAGAAAAAATATCTTTTTTAAAAATGTCTGAAATTATTGAAAAAACAATTTTGAAAGTAGATTTTATTAAAAATCCAGATTACGACCAATACGTTTATTCAAATAATATAGCAAGAAAAGTAGCTTTGGATTTTATTAAAAAATAAAATTATTTAAAATTTGGACGATTTTTTGAAAAAAAAATTTTTTTTTAATTATAAAAAATCATTAAAATTTTGGTATTTTTTGAAAAAAATTTTTTTAAAATCATTAAAATTTCGGCGTTTTTTGAAAAAAAATTTTTTTTTAATTATAAAAAATCATTAAAATTTTGGTATTTTTTGAAAAAAATTTTTTTAAAATCATTAAAATTTCGGCGTTTTTTGAAAAAAAATTTTTTTTTAATTATTAAAATTTTGGCGTTTTTTGAAAAAAAATTTTTTTTAATTATAAAAAATCTTAAAATTTTGGCGTTTTTTTTTTTTTAATATTTTTTTTTTAATTATAAAAAATCATTAAAAAATTGCCAATTTTTGAAAAAATTTTTAATTATAAAAAATTGCCGATTTTTTGAAAAAATTTTTTTAAATTATAAAAAAATTACCGATTTTTTGAAATTTAAAAATGTTGAAAATTTTGGCGTTTTTTTCAAAAAAAAATTTTTTTTTGAAAATTGTTAAAAAAAAATGTCATTTTGAAAAGAATTTTTGGTTATGGAACATTTTGTGAAATATAAAAATTCTTTTATTAAAAATAAAGAAATTATGATTCATCGTCCACGATGATTTCGTTGCATTTCATATAAAGCATTGAATTTAATATTTTAATACGATTTAGAATAAAGTTTTTAAAAAATATTTTGAAAAACATAAATTTTTCACAATTTTTTTATGAAAAAAAACTCACCACAAAAAGGTTCTATTCCAAAATTTTTTCAATTATAAACCTAATTTTTAAGTTTTTTGTAATTTAATTTTTTTGAAAAAAACTTTTTTTCAAAAAAAATATCTAAATTGAAAAAAAATATCTAAATTGAAAAAAAATATCTAAATTGAAAAAAAATATTAAAATATTTTAATTGAAAAATATGAAAAAAGAATTTACAAAATCTATAATTTTTGGAAATGCTGCCATAAAAAGATTAATGAAAATTGCAGATAAAGAAAAAATTATGGAATGGCTTGAAAAGGAATATAAATTATCAGATGAAAAAGAGAAAGTATTAAATTTTAGATCTTCAACCTTAGAAAAATTGATGGAGATTGTAAATATTGAACAAGCTGACGAAGAAGGTAAATTCGATGAATGGTTTTCATATAAATATGAAATTTTTGAAGAGGAAGAACTTTTTTTAAAAGAATTAATAAAAGATAATAAATTTTATTTGAATAGCTATAATGAACAAACTTTAACAGTAAAATTTATCGGTCAGATTTTAAATAAAGTAAAATTTTTAATAAACAAAGCCAAAGATTGGTATGAATATTCAATATCTTGTAAATTAAACAATTGGACACTGAACGGAAACCCTGATTTTTTTGTAGCAACAGGAATAGAAGAACCAAAAATTCCTTATTTTTTTCTGCAAGAATATAAACGAGAGATTAAATCAAGCGGACATCCAAAATATCAGCTTCTTGCTGCTATGCTGACAGCATTAACTTTAAACAAAAAAAATAAAATAGTTGGAGGATATGTAATTGGGAGATATTGGAATTTTTTAATTCTTGAAAAATTAGAAAACGGAGATTATGAATATTTTGTATCGAAAGGTTTAGACTGTTTATATTTTGATGATCTAAAAAAAATTTATATCATTCTTCAAGCAGTAAAATATTTATACTGTAAATAATTTTTTTTTAATTTTAAAAAATTTTGGTCTAATTTTAATATTTTTTAATTTCAAATTAAAAAAATTTAATATTTTTTCAAAAATCGTCCAAAATTTTAACATTTTTAAATTTCAAAATTAAAAAAATTTTTTTGGAAAAATCGTACAAAATTTTAATATTTTTTAATTTCAAAATAAAAAAATTTTTTTCAAAAAACATCCAAAATTTTAATATTTTTTATTTTCAAAATTAAAAAAATTTTTTGGAATAGAATCTTTTTGCTGTAGAAGTTTTCAAAATAAAATTATAAATAATTTATGTTTTTTCTAAAAAATCTCATATTTATTATTTTTTTTATTTAAAAAAATAAATACTTCTTTTGAACAATTTTTTTAATTTAATTTTTTATCTATTATGCGTCATCGTCCACGCTTGACACCTGGAATACCAAATCAAGCGTGGACGCTTGATGCATATGGCTCATAAGGTGCAACATTTTCAACCGTTATAGTTTGCTCCAACAAACATTCATCTGAGGTTAAATCATTAAAAAGTATCCCTGATGATACAGCACGATTGTCTTCATAATGCACATCCATACAAAAATATTGCATAGCCTATCTCCTTTTATTTTCTAAATTAAAACTATTCATTGAGATAAAAATAAACGAAAGCCGTCCTCATCGCTTCTACCTGATGAAATGCTGTCATTGCGATACAGGCAACCCAATTCGTATCCATCAAAACTATACCATGAAGCACCTCGCCATGCATCAAAGGAGTCATCTTTTGATGATTTTTGTGTTAATTCCCAAACATTGCCACCAAGTCCGTAAATCCCCCAGATATTAGCTCCGCTTTGTTTTACATCACAAGTTACAGGATATTTATTTTTATTATCTTTTGCGATACAAGGATAATCATAATTCCCCACCTCTCCTTGAATAGGAGGCCAGTTGTTGCCCCATGGATATTCTCTGTCATCACCACATTGTGCTATGGCTGTCCATTCTTCTTGTGTTGGCAGGCGATATTTATATCCGACAGGAAGTCTGCCTGCTTTTTTTTCTTTTTTTGTCAGCCATTTAGCATAAGCTTGAGCATCATCAAAATTGACAAATACTACTGGTTGATTTTCTCCATTTAAAGAATTGTTTTCATATTCTAATGAATCATGCGATGCTATAAATTTGCGGTATTCGTAATTAGTAACTTGATATTTACCAGCCCAGCAGTTCAATGATTCAATCCATATAAATTTCATACCAATATCTGGTATAGTCCAGTTTTTATTTTTCATCTTGATTTTTTTTATTTAATAATTTTTCCATATTATTCAATCCTTTCAAAGTATATTTGGTCATGGCTTAAATTTTATCTGTGTTTCTGTAACACAGATAAAAAACTCAATAAAAAATTTTTAATAAAAACATTAAAATTTTGGATTATTTTATGAAATTAAAAAATGATGAAATTTTTGAATGATTTTTTGAAAAAATTTTTTTTGAAAAATGCACAAAATTTTTTAATTTAAAAAATCTCCCAAAAAACACCAAAATTTTACGGTTTTTTATGACAAAAAATTTAATATTTTTTTATTAAAAATAAAAAAATATTAAATTTTTTGTAATTTTTTTTATATAAAAATTCAATTAAAAAAAATTACAATTTTTCAATGATTGCATTTGCCATTTCTTCTGTAGAAACAGCACCTTTTTCAATTACATTTTGTCTGCCAGATAATTTCATCATATCATAAGTTTTAACTTTACCTTCTAAAATTACCTCTGCTACAGCTTTTCTAATTTTTTCAGCGATTTCTTTTTCATTCAAAAAATCCAACATCATACAAGCCGATTCTATCATTGCAATTGGATTTACTATTGAAACTTTAAAATCTGCATATTTTGGAGCAGAGCCGTGAGTTGGTTCGAAAACACCTATTCCTTTTTCAACATTAAATTGTGCACTACACGCAAAACCAAGTCCACCAATTAAACCTGCAAAACCATCAGAAACAATATCTCCAAACATATTTCCTGCTACAATTACCCCATAATTTTCTGGGTTTTTAGTTAGCCACATCATTTGTGCATCTATATTTGTGTTCCAAAGTTCTATTTCTGGAAAATCATTTTTTTGAATTTCCTGAGCTAATTTGAACATCATTCCGGAAGTTTCACGAATAACATTTGGTTTTTCACAAACGGTAACAGATTTATAATTATACTTTTTAGCATATTCGAAAGCTGCTCTTAGAATTCTTTCTGTTGCATTTTTAGAAAAAATACGTGTAGATATGGAAAGCTCATTTTTTGGAACTTCGCTGAAATTCTTTAAAAATTTAGGATGCGTTTTTAATGCATTATAAACTTCATCAGGAGGATTCGTCCATTCTACACCACCATATAAACCTTCAGTATTTTGACGGAAAATAACAACATCAACATTGGGTTCTTCTATTTCATTTTTTCCATTTCGTATAAAATTCAATGGATTTCCTTTGTAAGATTTACAAGGTCTTGCACAAATATCAAGACCAAAATGCTGACGTAAACCAACTATTGGACTTGAATAAACAAGATTTTTATCTTTTAATTCTTCACTCAATTCATTAAAAGCATCATCTTTTGGTTTAGAAGTTATAGCTCCAAATAATGCTATTTTATGCTTTTCAATTAAATTTATCGTTCTTTCTGGAAGAGGATTTCCCTCTTTCTTCCAAAATTCCCAACCAATATCTCCCTCTACATAATCAGCATTAAAACCTGCTGCTGCCAAAACCTTAATCGAAGCATATAAAACTACTTTTCCTATTCCGTCTCCGGGAAGTGCTACTATTGTTCTTTTTTTCATTTCAAATTATTTTTTTTAAAATACAAATAAAGAAAAAATTTTTTTTTCAAAAAAAAATAAAAAAATTTTGATAAAAAAAAAAAAATTATATATTTGCATTTTTAAAATATTTTATTTCAATAAAAAAAATTATGATAATAATACCAATAAAAGAAGGCGAAAATATAGAAAGAGCTTTGAAAAAATTCAAAAGAAAATTTGAAAGAACTGGAACTGTTAAAGAATTAAGAAATAGACAGGCTTTTAAAAGACCATCTATTATAAACAGAGAAGTTAGAAATAAAGCTATTTATGTTCAACGTCTAAGACAAGAGGAAAGCGAAAATTAAAATAATTATTTTTTTTTAAAAAAAATAATTATTTTTGATTTTTAATTTTAAAAAATAAAAATTTTAATTATGAACATAAGAATTCATTCTATTCATTTTGATGCTTCTGACAGACTGAAAAGTTTTATAAATAATAAGCTGGATAAATTATCTATTTTGGCTTCTGGTGAAATTTTAAGTTCTGAGGTTTTTTTGCGTTTAAGTAAAGCAAATGACACAGAAAATAAAATCAGTGAAATAAAATTGGAGATGAAAGGCGATACTTTGTTTGCAAAAAAACAATGTAAAACTTTTGAAGAAGCAACTGATATGGCTATTAATGCTTTGAAAAAACAATTAGATAAGCATAAAAATAAGTATAAATAATTTTTTTTATAAAAAATTGTAAAAAAATTTGTAATTAAGTAAATTAATTATACATTTGCAATTTAATTTAAGAAAATTAGTTCTTATATTTTTTGAAAAAATTAAAAATTTTACCTTCTTATGAAGGTAGAGTTTTAATGTTATTTTGGGGAGATACCAAAGCGGTCAAATGGGACAGACTGTAACTCTGTTGACTTAGGTCTTCGAAGGTTCGAATCCTTCTTTCCCCACTTTTTAGAGTTCTTTAAAAGATTGGTTTTTAATCTAAAATTGGATTTGAAATTGTTTCTCATTCCTTAATTGCCGATGTAGCTCAGGGGTAGAGCGTTTCCTTGGTAAGGAAGAGGTCATGGGTTCAAATCCCATCGTTGGCTCTTTTAAAAAATTAAAAAAAATATAAAAAAAATAATAATAAGAATTTTTATGGCTAAAGAAAAATTTGATAGGTCCAAACCTCATGTAAATATAGGAACAATTGGTCATGTTGACCATGGAAAAACTACTTTAACTTCTGCTATCACGATAGTTTTAGCTGGTAAAGGTTTGAGTGAAGTAAAAGATTTTGACTCTATTGATAATGCACCTGAAGAAAAAGAAAGAGGTATAACTATCAATACAGCTCATGTTGAATATAACACAGAAAAACGTCATTATGCACATGTAGATTGTCCAGGTCACGCTGATTATGTTAAGAATATGGTTACTGGTGCAGCACAAATGGACGGTGCTATTCTTGTTGTTGCTGGTACTGATGGTCCTATGCCACAAACGAGAGAGCATATTTTATTAGCTCGTCAGGTTAATGTTCCTAAAATAGTTGTTTTCGTCAATAAAGTTGATATGGTTGATGATGAAGAACTATTAGAATTAGTTGAGATGGAAATCAGAGAATTACTTGATTTTTATGAATTTGACGGTGATAATACTCCGGTTATTCATGGTTCAGCACTTGGTGGTTTGAATAAAGAACCAGAGTGGCAAGATAAAATTATGGAATTAATGGATGCAGTAGATGAGTGGATACCTATTCCTCCTCGTGATACAGAAAAACCATTTTTAATGCCTGTTGAAGGAGTATTCTCAATTACAGGTCGTGGAACTGTTGCTACCGGAAGAATTGAAACTGGTCTTATACATACTGGTGATCCTGTTCAAATACTTGGTCTTGGTGCTAAAGGAATGAAATCTGTATGTACAGGAGTTGAAATGTTCCGTAAGATATTAGATGATGGACAAGCAGGAGATAATGTTGGGCTTCTTCTTAGGGGTGTTGATAAAAATGCTATCCAAAGAGGTATGGTAATTGCAAAACCTGGTACAATAACTCCACATACTGAGTTTCAAGCTGAGGTTTATGTTTTGAAAACAAAAGAAGGTGGTCGTCATACTCCATTTCATAATAATTATCGTCCACAGTTTTATCTAAGAACTTTAGATGTTACCGGAGAAATTACTCTTCAAGAAGGTGTAGAAATGGTTATGCCTGGTGATAATGTTACAATTAATGTTAAATTGATTACACCAGTTGCGATGTCTCAGGGTTTACGTTTTGCCATAAGAGAAGGTGGAAGAACTGTTGGAGCAGGACAGGTAACAAAAATTGTAGTATAAAAAAAATATTCAAAAAAATTTGCAATTGTGAATTGTAAGTATTATTTTTGCGGTTCATAATTAAAACACGGGTGTAGCTCAGTTGGCAGAGCACTGGTCTCCAAAACCAGGTGTCGGGAGTTCGAGTCTCTCCACCCGTGCTTTTTATTGCAATATTTCAAAAATAAAATTTTTATAAAAAAGGAAAAAATTGTGAAATTAAAAATTTATGTTCTTGATGTCTATAAAGAGTTGGTAGAAAAAGTAAATTGGCCAACCTGGAATGAATTACAAAACAGTGCAATAGTTGTGATGATTACTTCACTTATTTTTGCGCTTATCATATTAACGATGGATGAATTTTTTAGGAATTTAATGAAAATTATCTATGATGTTTTTGGCGAATTTTAAAATAATTATAAAATAATAAAATATATTTTATAGAAAATCTATTGTAATGGCTGATATAAAAAAAAGATGGTATGTTATTAGAGCAGTTGGAGGCAAAGAGAAAAAAGTAAAAGAATATATAGAAAAAGAAATAAAATATCTTGGTTTAGATGATTATATGTCTCAGGTTTTGATACCTACAGAGAAATATTATCAAATAAGAAAAGGTAAAAAAATAAGTAAAGAAAGAAATTTTTTTCCTGGATATATATTAATAGAAATTGCTTTAACTGGTGAAATACCACATATTATAAGAAATGTACCTAACGTTGTAGGTTTTTTAGGAACAGAAAAAGGAGGTGATCCTACACCGATGAGAATTTCTGAAGTAAATAGGATATTTGGAAAAGTGGATGAGCTAGCAGAGAAAGAAGAAGAAATAAATGTTCCTTATTTTGTTGGAGAAGCAGTAAAAGTAACTGACGGACCTTTTAATACTCTTGTTGGAGTTGTTGAGGAAGTTAACAATGAGAAAAAGAGATTAAAAGTAATGGTAAAAATTTTCGGAAGAAAAACACCAGTAGAACTTGGGTTTATGCAAGTTGAAAAAGAATAAGTTTTTTAGTTGTTAGGAGTTAGAAAATTTTTAACCTAACAATTGAACTAAGACTAATAAACTATAAAAATAATTATGGCAAAAGAAGTTGTAGGATTAATAAAATTACAAATTAAAGGTGGAATTGCAAATCCATCTCCTCCGGTTGGACCAGCACTTGGTTCACAAGGGGTGAATATTGTTGAGTTCTGTAAGCAATTTAACGGAAGAACTCAATCTCAGACAGGGAAATTACTTCCTGTTGTGATTTCTGTTTATAAGGATAAATCTTTTGATTTTATCGTTAAACAACCTCCTGTTGCAGTTGAGTTGTTGGAAGCTGCTAATTTAAAATCTGGTTCAGCAGAATCAAACAGAATTAAAGTAGCATCTATTTCTTGGGAAGATGTTAAAAAAATTGCAGAAACAAAAATGCCAGATTTGAACGCTTTTAAATTAAGTTCGGCAATGAAGATGGTTGCCGGAACAGCAAGAAGTGTTGGCATAACAATTAATGGAGAATTTCCTTCAGATGTTGAGTAATTATATTTTAAATTTCAATTTATTAAAAAAAATTTAAAAAATGGGAAAACTTACAAAAAATAGAAAACTCGCATTAAAGAAAATAGGAGATAAAGAAGTATTTACTTTAATTGAGGCTTCAGAAAAATTAAAAGAAATTACTACCGTAAAATTTGATGCTTCTGTTGATTTAGATATTAGACTTGGAGTGGATCCAAGAAAAGCAAATCAAATGGTTAGAGGTGTTGTAACTTTACCACATGGTACAGGTAAAGAAAAAACAGTACTTGTTTTATGTTCGGCAGACAAAGAACAAGAAGCAAAAGATGCAGGAGCGGATCATGTTGGTTTAGACGATTACATAGAAAAAATTCAAGGAGGTTGGACTGATGTAGATGTAGTAATTACTATGCCGACTGTTATGTCTAAGGTTGGTAGATTGGGGAGAGTTTTGGGACCCAGAGGTTTGATGCCTAATCCAAAAAGTGGAACTGTAACTATGGATATTTCTAATGCTGTAAAAGAAGTTAAAAAAGGTAAAATTTCTTTTAGGGTAGATAAAAGTGGAATAGTTCATTCTGCCATTGGAAAAGTGTCTTTTTCAGCAGAAAAGATAAGTGATAATATCAGAGAATTTATTAATATGATTAATAAATTAAAACCATCTTCGGCAAAAGGTACTTATATAAAAAGTATTTTTTTATCAAGTACTATGAGTCCAAGTTTAAATATTGATCAAAAAACAATAGATTTATAAAAGAAGATGAGAAAAGAAGAAAAAAAGAATGTTGTTAAAAATATTGTTGAAAATATTTCTAAAAGAAATCATTTTTACTTAGTAGATATAGCAACTTTAAATGCTGAGGATACTAGTGATCTAAGAAGACAATGTTTTAAACGTGATGTTAAGCTTGTTGTTGTAAAAAATACTCTTTTAAAAGAGGCTTTAAAAGTTTCTGAGGGAAATTTTGAAAAATTATACGGTGCATTAAAAGGCTCAACTTCTATAATGTATTGTGATACGGGTAATGAACCAGCAAAATTAATAACAGATTTTAGGAAAGAAAAAAAGACTGAAATACCTGTTTTGAAAGCGGCTTATGTTGAAGAGTCTATTTATTTAGGCAATGAAGAGTTGGATGCTTTGAAAAGTATCAAGTCGAAAGAAGAGTTGCTTGGTGATGTTATTAACATATTACAATCTCCTGCGAAAAATGTTATTTCTGCTTTACAGTCGGGAGGAAATATTATTGCGGGAATAGTAAAAACTTTATCAAAAAAGTAAAAATAAATTATTATAAAATTATTAAAATCAAAAAAAAATGGCAGATTTAAAAACGTTTGCAGAACAATTAGTTAATTTAACAGTAAAAGAAGTTAATGAATTAGCAAATATTCTTAAAACAGAATATGGAATAGAACCAGCTTCTGCAGCTGTTGTTGCGGGACCAGCTGGTGAAGTTGCAGAAGAGGTAGAAGAACAAACAGAATTTGATGTTGTTCTTAAAGATGCAGGTGGAAAAAAATTACAAGTTGTTAAGTTAGTAAAAGAATTAACTGGACTTGGTTTGAGAGATGCTAAAGGATTGGTAGATTCTGCACCTAAAGCAGTCAAAGAAAAAGTTTCTAAAGAAGAAGCTGAAAACTTAAAAAACCAATTGGTAGAAGCAGGAGCTGACGTAGAAATTAAATAAATTTAATTTATTTTAATTAAATTAAAAATTTGAAAAATAAAGAAATTTCTTAAAAATTTCTTTATTTTTTTATAATTTTATTTAAAATAAAAAAAATTTTTTTTTCAAAAAAATGCCATTTTTTTATAATTAAAAAAAATTTTTTTCAAAAAAACACCATTTTTTTACGAATTTTTATAATTTAAAAAAAAATTTGGCTATCGAACCTTTTTGTGGTGAGTTTTTTTTCATAAAAAAAATGTGAAAA
>JAOZVH010000047.1:8496-18574 GCA_029938235.1 Bacteroidales bacterium | reverse complement strand
AAAAATTTTTTCAAAAAAACGTCAATTTTTTACGAATTTTTCAAATTAAAAAAAAATTTTTTCAAAAAAAATACGGAAAATTTTTTCCGTATTTTTTTTAATAAATTTTATGAATTTATTTTATAGATATTTTTTCTATTTTAACATTTTCACCGTCATTTATTATTAAATAATAAATACCAGCTTCAAAATTAGAAATATCAATTTTATCGTCTATAGAATTAACATTTTTAAATTCTTTTGTAAATAAAATTTGCGATTGAACATTTCTTAAACTTACATTATAAGTTCTATTTTCTTTAGAATTTACAATTAAATTAAAACTTTCATTTGCAGGATTTGGAAAAATAGAAATCTTATTATCAGATTTCATATTTTCTAATGAAACAATTGTTGCAGTTAAATTTAAAGTAAAAGTAATAAATGGATCTGCTCCTGCAGGTGGAAAACAAGAAACTATAGCAAAATAATCTCCGGGTGTTAACTCAACATCTTCGAAACTTCCTCCATTAAAACCCTTAGCAAAACCCATACAAGTTCCACCATTTCCTGGTTCACCGTCATAAATATAAACACTTGCACTTGTGCCTTCTATACTACCACTTAAATTGCTTGTTTGCGTAATTGTAAATTTATAAACAACATCATCTCCATTCATATAATAAGCTGGACCACAACCATCTGTATCAGAATAATCATTTCCAAAATTTTCAGTAGTTCCTTCAAAATTAGCAAGAGGCAATTCTATAGATATTGGTAATCCACAAACAGAACCTTCCGGAATAATATAACACATTTCATTAGAATTATCAGATGAATTTCCATCTTGCATTACTTGTTGTACTTTATAACAAACAGATTCATTATAAGAAACTTCTGTGTCTTCATAATGATTTCCATTTACATTTTCTGCAATTAAAATATCATTTTTTAAAATATTAAAAGAAGGTAGATAAGCTGGTGGAGTTCCCCATAATCTTATATTATAATTTATTTCGTTATCATAAGTTGGATTATCCTGGAAAGCTGGAAAAACTAAGAAATAATATTCTCCCGGAGGTAAGAAAAAATCATTTATACTTTCGTCTTCTCCATAACCATATAAATTCATACTTGCCGAAGTATTATTATTATCATCTAAGGATTGAATAACCAATGAAATATCTGAGCAAGAAATATCTGCTTGTAAATTAACGATAGTAGGATTTTCTATTTCAAATTTAAAATAATCCATATCTCTTGTTGTACCATTATTATCATAAAAATGATAACTACCAGTTATTAGAGTTGGATTTTCTGGATTACCAACTACACAATCAGTAAAATGATCTGCTTCTGTACCTGATCCAGGACCACTATTTGGTTCTGTTTCTGGGGTTCCAATAGGAACTAAATCATCTTCGCAATCTATATCTTTTGTTTCAGAAATATTTAATAGATCATTTGAAATGTAACTTTTAATTTTTTTATTAAAAGAAGTTACAGGAGGATTCATAGGTAAATTAGCAAAAGGTATTGGTCTCCAATGTAAATTAACCACACCATTTTGAATATTAACATTTTCTAATTCAGGAGATTCAGGAATTGCTTCTTCCTCTATACTAAAAATAAAAGGATCATAACTCCATATGTCTGACCAAAATAAATAATAAGATTTTCCAGCTTCAGCAACAAAAGAAACTTCAGAAGCAAATTCATTATTAGGATAAAAATCAGGTCCAACATCTTCAGAAAATGCTATGAAACCACCATTTTCGCAAGCATCAAAAACATATAATCTTGTATCATAAGGTTCTGGACTTGTGTTCATTAATGGTTGGTCTTCTCTACAAGAAGATATAGTAACAAAATTAGTTTCGCTTGGAGTATAAACAAACCAATAAGGTGCTTGCGGCGAATTATTATCTCCAACAACAGCAATTTGCGCTGTTTCACAAATTTGACCTTCTGATGCTGCTTCTTCATTTACTGTTACTGTCCAATCAGTATTTGTATTTCCATCCTGAGCGATAACATTATAAACAACTGGATTAGTAAAATCATTAATACTTACTCCGCTTATTTGCTCTACACCAGCAATATTTACAGTTGCACCTATTGAAATGACAAAAAAAGATACTATTCCTTCTATATTAGTTCCAAAAGCTACTTCAATAGAAATATCATTTCCAGTTATAGTTGCATCATTAATTTGTTGAGGAATTGAAAAACTTGTTATTAATGTTTCTGTACCTACTTCTAAAGTATTTACATTAATTGTCCAATCTGTAGTTGTTAATCCATCTTCAGAAACAATAATATAAGTAACAGAACTTGAAAAATCATTTTCAGTAATTTCACTTATTTGTTCAACTCCATTCACCGTAACACTTGCAAAACTTGAAGTAATATAATTTGCAACTAAATTACTTAGATCTGTACCAAAAGGCATATCTATATTAACAGTATTACCTACTATAGTAGAATTTACAGATGCATCAAAAGAAAAATTAATAAAATTTGCACCGTTTTCATCTATACGATGAGGTATAACTATAGAAGTTATTTCTGCACCACCATCAAAAGAGCCTAATAAAGAAGTTTCTCCGTTCTCTAAATTTAATGTTCTTAATTCTCCTGAATTTGCATCATCTCCATCATCAGAAGCACTATATGAAGAATAATAACAAGTATTTGTATTATGATCGAAATCCATGCTTTGTGCATAAGCAGCATTAAAATCTAATGGAGCAATTAAAGTGAAATTACCATTGACTTTATTAATGGAATACAATTTATCTTGTGCTATATCTATGGTATATAAAATTCCATTTTCATCACAAGCAAGATTTATTGGTAATGTATTGCTATCAGAACCATCTCCTATAAATTTTAATGTAGCATTTGCTAAATTTATCGTATAAAGTCCACTACCAGAAATACCATACATTGTAAAAGTAGTCCAATCGTAAGCCATTCCATTAAAAGAAACGCCTCCTAAACTTCCAATAATACTTCTTTCGCCAGTTTCGGTATTAATTTTAATTAAATCACTGTCACTGTTATCATCTTTAGAATCGACAACATACCATCCATCATTAGCCCAACTTCCACAATAAACAGAACTTTCATCAGATTGATCTGCAATAGAAATTAAACTTCCATTTTCCAAATCAATAATAGCTGGACCTGCAGGAGTTTCTCCGGACATAGCTACAGCTACATAACAATAAGCTTCTTCCAGATCAATTAAAGCAGACTTTTTTTGAGAAAAAGAAGTATGCGAAATTAAAAAGAAAGCAATAAGGTAAAAAAATATTCTTTTTTTAAACATAAATAAAATTTTAAGGTTTTAAAAATTTTTACAAAAATAAAAATTTTTTTGAAAAATTATATATTTTTCAAAAAAATTTTTTTGAAATTATTTTGGTGAATAACCGTTCCTACTTGCAGAAGGTTTATTTCTCCAACGTTTTACTTCTTCGTCGCTTGCTAAATAAGGTTGTTTAACAAGCAAAGGTTGTGCATCTCCGGTTTGTTCGAATATTCTAAATTCGGCTCTTCGGTTGTAAGATTGCACATCTATTCCCATATCATTATTTGCAATTGGACTTCCTTCACCGTAAGACGAGATTAATAAATTTAATTCAGGAACACCTTTTTTCATCAGTTCATTTTTAACAAAAATAGCTCTTCTGATTCCTAAATCTTTATTATATTCTTCTCCCCCTCTTCCATCAGCAAAACCTATAATTTCCAAAATTGTTGTTGGATGATTTAATAAATATTCGGCAACTTTATTGATGTTGTGAACAGCATTTCCATTATAATTCTCGTCTTCATTATCTTCAAAAAAGATATACTCAACTTCAACTGTCTCGCAACCTCCTCCTTGAATAATAATTCCTCCACCACCTTCAGTACCATCAGAACCATCATGAATAACAATATCTTCTCCGTCTTCTATTTCAAAATCTAATCCATCGTCATCTGCGAGTTCGTCATCATATGGAGAATCTCCGTCATTTATTCTGAGAATAAAATATGGGTCTTCATCAGAAGAATATTTATTTGGATCTATTATCCTATTATCATTAATTCCATCTGCCACAAGATATTTCCTTATTGATTGTTTTCGTTTTTTTATAAGTTTCTCTCTTTGGTTGTAATCTAATTCTACAACATAAGTAGAACTAAATTGTAAATCAACAGAAAGACGTTTCAAAATTTCTTTTGCTTTATCGTTCAAACGATACGAATTTTCATCAAATCTCACTTGATAAACTTTCGATAAAGAATTTGGAATGACAATATCTTTATGAAGTTCTTCCTTATATTTATTTGTTAAAATATACTCGGAATGAGGAAAATAACCTTCGATAACTATAGATAAATGATATTTACGCTTACGCCTCAAATTAAAACCATATCTTCCCGTAATTGGATCTGTTTCATAAGTTCCGATAATTCGTCTGCGTTTTTCATAGACAACTGTTATTTTTGCTTCTTTTAAAGTATCACCGTCTTCTGTCAGAACATATCCAGAAACATAAGTATATTTTATAAAAAGACCTTGACTGTCACCAATTTTTTCATTTTCTGTTGCTTTGGAAACTTTTAAAAATGTAAAAAATAAACATATAGAAAATATTATAAAAAAATTTTTCATAATTCAAAAAATTAAATAATTTTCAATTTAATAAAATTGCAATTTATAATTTTTATTTTAAATAAAAAAAATTATAAAATAACGAAAATTTAAAATAAAAAATCGCACAAAAAATAAACCATTTTTAATGAAAAAATAAAAAAAATTTTTTGAAAAAATCGTCCAAATTTTCAATTTTTTAATTGAAAAAAAATAAAAAAATTATCTATATCCCATTTTTTGTAAAATTTCATCGCTTTTATCATGCTTTGGATTTGTATAAAGAATAGAACCAGCACTTGTAGCAGTGTCAAAAATTATTGCAAAATCTCCCTCAGATGCAATTTCTTCTATATATTTATAAATTTCATCTTGTATTGGTTTTATCAAATCTTGACGTTTTTTAAATAAATCTCCATCTTTTCCAAAATATTTTTTTTGAAGTTTTTTAACTTCTTTCTCACTGTTTACAATTTCATTTTCTCTTTGTATTCTCATTTCTTCAGAAAATAAATGTTTTTCAGTTTGATATTTTTTGTACATAGTTTCTATTTCTTTGTACTTGTCTTCTATTTCTTTCTGCCATTTTTTAGAAACTTGTTCCAATTGCTCTTTGGCTGATTCATAAGTAGGAACATTATTCAAAATGTAATCTGTATCAACAAACGCAAATTTTTGAGAATAACTAAAAGCATTTAAAATTAAAGACAAAAGGAAAACTAAAAAAAACTTTTTCATTTTTATATTTTATATTTATTTTAATAAAAACACAAAAATAAAAATTTTATTATTATTTTTGTATTTTAATTTCAAATTTTAAATCGAAAAATTATGAAAAAGATATTATTGTTTCTCATATTTGTATTTTTACAAAATATTTTTATTTATTCACAAGTTGTGAATTTACCAAATTTAGAAATCTGTGGTGAAGAAAATACAGAAATTTTTGTTCCAATAAATTTTGAAGAAATTAACAGTATTGGTGCTATTTCTTTACAAATAAATTATAACCCAGAAGTGCTTGAATTTATTGGTTATGAGAATTTAAATTCTGCCATTAGTAATCCATTTGTTAATGTTTTGGAAAACCCAACAAGAATTGCAATAGCATGGTTTAGTATGTCTGGACTTGGAGTTAATATTGATGGAAAGTTCTTAGATTTGAAATTTAATTACTTAGGTGGCGAAACAGAATTAACTTTTTCTGCCGAAGAAATTGCTTTATATACCGGAGCCATTCTAAATGTAGAATATATTGACGGTGGAATTATTTCTAATTCTACACCAATTATTTTAGAACAAACTTCTGGAGATCTTATTTTATGTGAAGGATCTGATTTAGTAAATTTATCTGTTACATCAGAACCGTCAGATGTATTTTATCAATGGCAAGCAGAAAACGAAAATGCAACTTGGATAAATTTAGTAAATGATAATAATTTTCAAGGTGTAAATACTAATAATTTACAAATAAATTCTGCTGGTTCAGCGAATTTTTCTCACTATCGTTGTCAAGTTGGTGAAAATTGTTTTATTTATTCTGAATTTGTCTCGGTAGCTGTTTTAGCTCTTCCGGAAATAAATATGCAAATTCCAGAAGTTATCAGTTTAAATCAATTGCCTTACATTTTAACTGAAGCCATTCCAGAAGGAGGAGAATTCTCCGGAGATAATGTAAATAATGGAATTTTTGAGGCAATAGAAGTTGGTACTTATGAGATTTTTTATACATATTATGATGGAAATTGTACTAATACTTCCAGCCAAATTATAAATGTGGTTGAAAATTTTAGAATTTTCGGTAAAGTAAATTACCCAAATGAAGAAGAAACACCATTGAAAAATGTAGAAATTATTGTCTCTAATGAAAATGGTGAAAATTTGTATACTACTCTTAGTAATTCTGCGGGAGAATATGAAATTTTATTATATGCCATCGGCAATTATACTTTAACTGCGTCATTTCCAATGGATTGGGAATTATCAGCAAATTCTACAGATGCACTTCTTATTGCTCAATATTATACAGGAATTACAAATTTTAATAACTTTCAGATAAATATAACAGATGTAAATGGAAATGATACTGTAAATTCTACAGATGCTCTTTTAATTCAAAAGCGTTATATTAGTGATATTTCCAATTTTGAAGTTGGAGATTGGAGCGAAATAGAAATTCCTTTTGAAATTTCATTAGAAAATTCTGAAATGGAAGAAAATTTCATAGCTTCTTTTATTGGTGATGCTAATTTCTCTGCTCTTGATGATACAGAAAATAAAAAAAGTTTTTCTAATGAAATTTCATTAATAAATGAAGGTTTGGTAAATGCACCTTTCCAGAGTGAATTTGATTTAGACTTAAAAATTAAACAAGAAGAAGAAATTGGTGCTGTAAGTATGGTTTTAAATTATGATGTAAATTTGATTGAAGTATTAGATTTAAGTTCTAACTTACCAAATTTTATTTATAATCTTCAAGAAGATAAAATATTTTTTTCGTGGTATAATGTTGCTCCGCATAATTTTGTTATGAATGAAAATATTTTTACTTTACATCTAAAAGCAAAAACAACTTATTCAAATGATGTTTTATTTCAGTTGGAAAGTTCTTGCGAATTTGCCGGAGCTGATGCTTTGGAAATAGAAAATATTATTTTAAGTTTACCGTCTATAAGTATTTTTTCTGATATAAAAGACATAGAAAATGTAAAAAATAATGAATTTAAAATTTCTCCAAATCCATTTTTTAAAGAATTAAAAATGTTTTATTCTATAAATACTAATTCTGAAGTTTCTTTAAAAATAACAGACATTACAGGAAAAAAACTTTTCTCTGCTTTTGAAAAAGAATTTATAAAAAAAGGTGATTATGAATATACTTTGGATTTAGAAAATTTACAAAAAGGAGTATATTTTGTTGTCTTAGAAATAAAAAATAAAAATTCTAATTTTAAGAAAGTTAAAAAAATTATTAAATTATAATAAAAAATATTTTTAATAAAAAAATTCGCAAATTTTAATTTGCGAATTTTTTTATTAAAAATATATGTAAATTACAACATCAAAGCTTTTGCTGTTATCATTTTTTTTATTTTCGCTTTTTCTTGTGCAGAAAAAGTATTTCCAGAAAGATAAATTTTTTCTAAGTTTGTTAAATTTGACATTCCTGACGGTAAAGCAGTTAATTTATTAGATATTAAATTTAACTTTACAATATTTACCATTAGTGTGATATTGTCTGGTAATTCAAAAATTTTATTTTGTTCTAAAAACAGAATTTTTAATCTTTTTAATTTTCCTATAGTATTAGGTAATTCAGTAAGTTGATTATATTCTAAAAATAAACTTTTTAAATATTCAAGATCTCCTATGGTGTAAGGTAATTCGAATAATTCATTTCTTGATGCAGAAAATTCTTCAAGATTTTTTAGCTTTCCTATTTCTTCCGGAAGTCTTTTAATTGCATTGTTAGAAATATTCAAATATTTTAAATTTTCCAGTTCTCCAACGGATGCAGTTAATTCATTCATATGATTTTTTGCAACAAATAAACGTTCTAAACTGCTCAATCCTCCAATTTGAGGCGGCAAAGATTTTAATTTATTTCCAGACAAATCCAAAGAAACTAAATTATAAAGATTTTCTATTTGTGCAGGTATGTGTGTAATATTATTATTTCTCAAATAAAGAGATTTTAATTTTTCTAACTGAAATAATTGTGATGGAATACTTCTTAATTTATTTCCGTGAAGATATAAATATTCTAAATTTGAAAGCTCACCTATTTCTTTTGGTAATAATAAAATATTATTATTATATAAATTTAATTTGTTTAATTTAGTTAATCTGCTCAGCAGAATAAAAGTTTCTTTTAAATTTATACCAATATTCTCACTTAAATTTAAATATTCTAAATTTCTTAATTCTCCAATTTCCTTAGGTAATTTTCTGAAATTATTATTACTCAAACTTAAAATTTTAAGTTTTTTTAAATTTACAGTTTCCGGAGGCAAAGTGTGTAAACCATTACTTTCAAGTTTTAAACTTTTTATTCTTGGCAGTTTTCCTAATAAAATAAAAGTTTGTTTTAAATCTAAGTTTCTATTTCCACTTAACCCAATAACTTTTAATTTTTTTAACATAGCAATTTCATCTGGCAAAGATGTCAAATTATTATTTTCTAAACCAAGTTCTTCTAAATTTCTTAAACTTTTAAGTTCTATTAAAGCTAAATTTAAGTCTAATTTTTGATTCTTTTTTAAACTTAAAACTTGTAAGTTTGTAAGACTTTTAATTTCTTTTGGCAAAGAAGTTAATGAATTATTATCAAGATATAAAACTTGTAAATTTTTTAACTTAGCAATACTTGCAGGTAATCGTGTTAATTTTTTACGACTTAAACGCAATTTATAAACTTCCTCCGGAACTCGTAAAGCAATTGAAAGGGAACGATATTCTTTCTCTTCTTTCAATTCTTCTTTTGTCAATAATACTCCATCAGAGTAAGATTTAAAAGAAAAAAAGAATAAAAACATATATAATAAAGTATTTTTCATTTTTTTTTATTTTTAATAAATTTTACGCAAAAATATTACAAAAGTTATTTTGTTTTGAACAAAACATTTTTTTTTTGATAAAATCATTAATAATTTATATAATTTGTTTTCATTCTGATAAAAAATTTTAATGGATATTAAAACATTTTTATAATAATAAAAAAAATTGTAGAAAAATGGAGAGTTTTTTTAAATTTTTGAAAAAATATGAACAAATTTCAAAAATTTTTAATTTTTTATATTTAAAATTTATATTTCATAAAAAATTATAATAATATTTTTTTTTTTTAAAACATAAAATTTTTGATTAAAAAAAATTTTTTTTTGTTTTTCTTCTTGAAAAAACATAAATAATTGATAAAAAAAACAAAATATTCTAATTTTAAATTTATAAAAATGTTAGATTTTAATTTTTATAATTCTAAATTTTTAGAAAACTTAGAAGTATAAACATATTTGTCTGATTATGGAATTAAAAAAGACAAAGTAAATATGATAATAAATGCTTTGGAAAAACATGGTATGACAGCATTTTATCTTAAACTGGAGATATAAATTTATATATTATTCGTAAAATTCTAAACAAGACAATAAATTAATTTATTGTCTTGTTTAGGATTCTTATAATTTTTTTTCATAAAATGCAGATTTTTTATAAAAATAAAAAATTTTTTTTTCAAAAAAACGACAATTTTTTACGAATTTAATCTATTAAAAAAATTTTTTCAAAAAAACGACAAAATTTTACGAATTTTTTAAATTAATTTTTTTTTCAAAATTCGCCTAAAATTTCAAATAAAAAAATTTTTCAAAAAAACGGCAAAATTTTATAATTTTCAAATAAAAAAAATTTTTTCAAAAAAACGCCAAAATTTTATAATTTTCAAATAAAAAA
>JAOZVH010000047.1:0-8396 GCA_029938235.1 Bacteroidales bacterium | reverse complement strand
ATAAAAAAAATTTTTTCAAAAAAACGCCAAAATTTTATAATTTTCAAATAAAAAAAATTTTTTCAAAAAAACGCCAAAATTTTATAATTTTCAAATAAAAAATCTTTATACTTTCTCCTGTAAAACTTCTATTTAAATTCCATAATAAATTAAAATATTTTTTCTTTATTTTCTAACATTATAATTTTTATTAATTAAATTTTCTATACTAATTTTATTCATATATAAAATATGTTCAACAAATTCTCTAAAAGCACCTTCTCCGCCTTTTTTTTTCGTAACAAAATCAACTATATTTTTAATATAGTCCGGAGCATTTTGTGGACTTGCAGAAAAACCTACTTTTTTTAATAAAAAAAAATCATTAATGTCATCGCCAATATAAGCAACTTCTTCAAAACTAATATTTAATTTTTCTATAATTTGATGAGCAATTTTCACTTTATCACTAACTCCCATAAATAAAAAATTTATTTTTAGTTTTTTGGCTCTTTTTTTAACAATTTCCGTATCTTCTCCTGTAATAATACCAACAGGAATATTTAATTTTTTAGCAAATAATACTCCTGCACTATCTGAAGTATTAAATTTTTTCCATTCATTTCCAGTTTGGTCATAATACATTCCGCCATCTGTCCAAACGCCGTCTATATCTGTTAATATTAATTTTGGAAGCATATCTTAATTTTATTTATGTTTAAAAACAATAGTAAATAAATCAAAAAAGTGTGGTCGGTGTTTAGCAAACCATTCTTTTTTTTCATTGATATTATGAAAATTATCTCTTCTTATTTTATGTTTAAACCAATTCATTATTAATTTTGGTATAATTATTAAATCAATTAATTTTTTTGTATTAGATACATATTCAATTTCATAAGATAATTTATGAAATAATTTTTCTATTGTTTTTTTATTAAAATAAAACATATGCTGATTATGTATATAATGCCAATCTTCTTTAAAAATTTTATAACCTAATGAATCTAAATTCATTGTTGTTATAATCATTCTATCTCCTTTTTTCTGGAATTTTGAAATTAAACGAAGTTCCTCTAATGGATTAATCAAATGTTCTATAACATCTATTAATGTTACTAGATTAAAATTAGAAATTTTTAATTCATTAGAAATTTTTTCTATGTCTTGAAGTTTTCCTTGATAAATATTTTTAATTCCATTTTTATGAGCAACTTCTACACATTTCTTATTGTACTCTATTCCAAATGCATTAAATCCTTTTTTTGATAATAATTCAGGTAAAACACCATATCTTGTTCCAATATCTATCATATTAACTTTTGACTTCAACGGCATTTTATAAATTTTTCCAATAATAGGTTTTATCAAAAAATTAAAATTATGATTTTTAATTAGATTATTATATGTGAGATTTTCTGGTATGATTGAAGTTGGATAAAGATAATGTAAACTTTCTTCAGTAAAAGATGGGTTTAAATAAACTAATCCACATTTATTACATTTTACAACTTGGAAATCTATTTTATGACCACCGTCCCAAGAATATGTAATATATTGTTTATGATTATAATATTCTTTAGGGTAATAATGTAGAATTTCATAAGACTCACTACCACATAAAATACAATCTCTTTCGTTTCTAAGATTTTCTTTCATCATTTTATTAGCTCTAAATAAATAATTTCATTTTTAGGAATATCTATATTTGCTACTTTTCCAATCATTAAATTCTTATCTTTCCAATTAAAACCATTTCCAGGGCTTAATAAATGAATATCATTTTCTGTAATAATTTCACCTTTTTTTATCAAACGTTTAGAAGCTATAGAGCGTTCTAATTTTTCTTTTGCAGATGAGACATCTTTCGAAATAAAAATGTCTTTTTTACCCATAGATAAATCTGTGATACGAATATCTCTAATCATTCTTAAAACTCCATCAGGACCTAATGAGCCTTTTTGGTCTGTTCCTTTCATTTTTCTATCTATAGTAATGTGTTTTTCTATCATTTCTGCACCCATTGCTACTCCTGCTACTGGTGCTGAAATTCCTATAGTATGGTCAGAATAACCAATTCTAAAATTAGGATAATTTTCTTTTAAATATGTAATCGTTTGTAAATTTACATTTTTCGGTTGTGTCGGATATTCAGAAACACAATGTAAAATGGAAATATTTTGATGTTCTTTAATGATTAAATTTAATGCAATATCTAAATCTTTTTTTCCAGACATTCCTGTAGAAAGTATCATTGGAATTTTTGTTTCTGCCATAGCTTCCAATAATGGCAAATTTGTCAAGTCTCTACTCGCCACTTTTAAATAGTCTGGAGAAAATAACTTTAAAATACTTAAACAACTTGGTGCACAAAGCGTTTCAACAAAATCTAAATTTCTTTTTTTAACATATTTATAGATTTCAAAATGCTCTTCATTAGATAGTTCTAAAAATTTTCTATGTTCGCCATAAGTTTTTCCAAAAGAATTTTCATTCAAATATGGTTTATTCATTTGTGAAGAACTTAATTCATAATTTAGGTCTCGTTTGGTAAGTTTCACTGCGTCCATACCTTTTAAAGATAAGTCAAAAATTTTTTCTTTAATTGGTCTTGATATTAAATCAACTAATAATTTAGCTACATCTACAGAGCCATTATGATTTTGTCCTATTTCTCCAATGATATAAGTATGTTTTTTACTCATTATATCTACCTTTATAATTAATTAATATAGATTTTTTTTCTAAGTCTTTTAACAAACTATTAAATTCTTTATAAGTCATAGATTGACCACTTGGAATTTTAAATGATTTATTTAAAATCTCAATTTCATCAATAGGATTTTCTTTGATAAATTTTGCAAGATCATTCAAATGAGATTCTACAATATTTTTATTATTTGAAATTAAAAAATCGTTAAATTTCATTAAGTAATTAAAATCCTCAATTGTATCAATAGAGAATCTATTATTAAATGAATAATAAATTTCATCTAATTTTAAAACTCCAACCTTATACATTTCTGGTAAATTTGCATAAAGAGTTAAGTATTCACTTTTATTAGGATTTCCCATATTGTCATAAATTTTGTATAAACAATTTATTGAAAATATTTCTGGCGAAATTCCTAAAGGTACATCAGATGTGCGAATATACTCTAAATCTGAAGAACAAAATTCTTTAATTAAAATATCAACAATACGCATATCGGTCAAAATATTATCTCCTGTTACTCTGACAATTCCTGTTGCATCATATTTTTCTGCAATATTTACTAAACGGTCAAGTACATTTTCTGGGTCTCCTAAATAATAATCTATATTATATTTTTTAGCAACACTTATTAAAGGTTTATCTTCTTCCAAATATGAAGTTGCTAATACTATTTTTATGTTTTCATTTTCAATAGTTTTCAATCTTTTGATTAAAATTCCCAACAAAGATTGACCATTAATTTCTTTTAATATTTTTAATGGTAAACGTTTACTTTTTAATCTTGCTATAATTGGAATAACTATTTTTTCTCTAAAAATATTTTTTTCTTCAATAATAGTTCCTTTTTTTAAAGTTTTATTAAGCGTTTTATTCAAAAAAACACCTTGCTTTCCTGCACAAATTCCAAAATCAGAACGAACAAAATCTATATTATCAAGACTTATTTTATCAGATTTTTTTAAGTCTTTGGTAATTCTCACTTTTTTATGTATAATCTCCTTATATTTCAGTTCGTTACCAACAGGATACTTGATGTCATCACCAATTGCAATGGTATATTTTTTTACATTTTTTATCAATTCATTAAACTCAAAAAGGTTTAAAGATACTTGATAATCAAAATCGCTTTCTTTTCTTTCAATTGTAATATGTTTTTCTATATAAGAAGCACCAAAAGCGATTGCCATTAAAGGTATTGTTTTGCTATCTAATGTATGGTCTGCAAATCCTACTTGTAAATTATATTTACTTTTTAGAAATTGCATCATTTTCATATTCAGATCTGCAAGTTGTGTTGGATAATCACTAAATCCATGAAATAAAATTAAATTACCCTTATAAGTATCAAATTGTTTAATAGCAATATCTACATCGTGCAAATTACAAACTTGTGTTTCTAAAATAAGATTTTCAGGAGCATATTGTTTGATTTTATTATTTAAATGGACATTAAATAAATCAGTAGCATGAATTTTAATGTGCTTAAAATCTAAATGTGATAATTGATTTAAAGAATACACATCTAAAAAACATGGAATAAATTCAATGTCATATTTTTGACATTTATAATAAATCTTCTCCCAATCTTTATAGTTAATTTCTACTTTTTTGGAAAATTTGTATTTAGAATAATCTAAAGTAGAAAAATTTTCTGGATGAAGAATTTGGAAAGTTATTTTTTTAACACCTATTTCATTAGATCTTTTTATTAATTGAAATATATAATCTATATTTCCCATATGATTAAAAGCAGTTTCTGCAATGATAAAAACATTTTGAGAAAGATATTTTTTTGTATCCATACTAAATTTAGAAATAAATATAATTTAAAATTTATTTTTTTATAATAAATATTATTTCACCTTAAAAACAGTAAAATTATTTTTTAATATAATCTTATAGAATTTCTTCTTGCTTGAATAATAATTTTTGTTTTCAAAGTAATCATAATTTTCAAATAAAAAAAATTTTTTTCAAAAAACGCTAAAATTTTATAATTTTCAAAAAAACGTTAAAATTTTTATAATTTTCAAAAAAAATATTTTTCAAAAAAACGCCAAAATTTTTATAATTTTCAAAAAAATATTTTTCAAAAAAACGCCAAAATTTTTATAATTTTCAAAAAAAAATTTTTTCAAAAAAACGCCAAAATTTTATAATTTTCAAAAAAAAATTTTTTCAAAAAAACGCCAAAATTTTATAATTTTCAAAAAAATATTTTTCAAAAAAACGTTAAAATTTTATAATTTTCAAATAAAAAAAATATTTTTCTTTTCATATCGTTTTTTTATTATTTAAATTTTTTATTGAAGAAAATTTTTCGCAAAAAAAGTGAGTTTATGAATTATAAAAAAATCGGAATTTTAATTTTATTGTTTGTTTTTATGAATGGTATTTTTTCGCAAAAAAAATCCATTCATTTTTATGAAAATTTTAAATATAATAATAAAAAAATTTTTTCTGAAAAAGAATGGGATAATTTTAATAATTATCAAAAAGGACAAAATAAAAATTTTTTCGACGAAAATTGTGAACTAGAAAAAATTGTTTTTGGTTGGTTTCCATATTGGATGGGAACATCTTACAATGATTTAAATTTTTCTTTACTGAGTGATATAGCATATTTTTCTTACGAAGTAAATTCAAATACTGGAAATTATGACGACATTCATTATTGGAAAACAACAAATTTAATTGATATTGCTCAGGAAAATAATTGTCGTGTAAGTCTAACTGCAACGCTTTTTAGCGGACATGCAACTTTTTTCAACAATGAAGAAAGCGTTCAAACTTTAATAGATAGTTTAATTTCTCTTGTTCAATATAGGAATGTAAAGGGAATAAATATTGATTTTGAATCTGTTCCATCAAGTCAAAAAGATAATTTAACAAATTTTGTTATAAAACTTTCTAATGAATTTCACGAAGCAGTTGATGATGCTTTTTTATCAATGGCTGTTCCGGCAGTAGATTGGAACGATGTTTTTGATGTTTCGGCGATGAGAAATTATATAGATTTATTTCTAATAATGGCTTACGAATATCACTGGCGTGGTGGTGATTATGCTGGTCCGAATTCGCCAAAAAATAACGGTCAAATTTGGTCTCCTTATGATGCTACTCGTTCTGTAAATAAATATCTTTCAAAAGGTGTGGATAAAGAAAAACTTGCATTAGCAATTCCATACTACGGCTACGATTGGAAAACAGAAAATGATAATGTTCGTTCTGAAACTCTTGCAAATGGAGTGGCAAAAACATTTGCAAATGTTATGAGTAATTTGCAAAATTACGACGTGATTTTCGAGGAGCAATCTTCAAATCCTTATTATGTTTATCAAAATAATTCTGATTGGCATCAATGCTGGTATGACGATAAAGAAAGTCTTAGTTTAAAATACGATATGGTAAATATGAGAGATATTGCTGGAATTGGAATTTGGGCATTATCTTATGATGGTTCGCATAATGAACTTTGGGAAGCAATTCAAGAAAAATTTACTGATTGTAGAATTACAAATTGTCAAGGTTTTTTTACTGACATGGGCGGAGAGTTTGGAAATTATCATAATAATGAAGATTATTTTTTTACTATCTCTCCGGAAAATGCAGATAGTTTAACAGTTAATTTCGAAGAATTTAATGTAGAATTAAATTACGATACTTTGTTTATTTATTACGGAAGTGAAATTAATGAAGATTCTTTAATAAATTTTTACACCGGAGAAAATTCACCGGAAATTATTAAATCTTATTCTGGAATTATGAGTTTTTATTTTAAATCTGACGGTGCAACAACAAAAAGTGGTTGGAAAGCATATTGGAGTTGTGATTATATTTTTTCTGATACTAAAGAAATTTATTTTCAAGATTTAAAAATTTATCCTAATCCTTTTGAAAATAAAATTTTTATTGAAAATAAGAATAATAAAATTTTTGAATTGGAAATTTTTAATGCTTTTGGAAAAAGAATTTTTTATAAAAAAAATTTTAATGAAAAATCTTTGAATTTAAAAGATGATTTACAAAAAGGAATTTATTTCCTTTCGATAAAAACAAAAAGTATAAAAAAAATTTTTAAAATCATAAAGAATAAATAAAATATTTTCACAAGAAAAACGTTTTTCGTGAAAATATTTTTTATAAAAATTGCATAATTTTTGATATAATAATTAAAATATTATTTTAAATTAAAAAAAAATGGAAGTAAAAAAAATGAAAAAATTACTTTGGATGTTTCTGCTTTTACCTGCTTTATTTATCTATGTAAGTTGCGAAGAAGAAAAAGAGGATCCACCAGCAGAAATAACTTTTGATGATCAGGACTCAGAAGGGAATTTAGTAATTTCTAATTATTCAGAAATACCACTTGCTCTTTATAGGGGAGTTAATTTGATTAAGAAAATTTCTAGTAGCTCTGAGGATTATTTAGTAAATGTTCCTATAGAGGAATCTGGTGTTTCTGTTGAGTTGAGATTGTATAGATTTAACGATGTAAAAGATGATCTCAATAATCCAGATAATGCTGATGTATTTAAAAAGTGGATGGTCCCAATTTCTCAGGGTACAGAAAGAGAAGATAGAGTAACTTGGCATGTCCAAGAAGATGCAAGTGAAACAGTTTCTGGTACATTGAATTTTAATTATATCGGTGGGACAGAATTTAATGTAGATGTATTTCTAAATAATAGAAGTGGTGCAAAATTAGTTTCTTTAAAACCGGGTGACCAATATGATAAAATTGTTGGTATAGATTATGGTACTTATACTTTGCTTTATAGATTTTGGGAATCTGACCCAAATACTCCTGATGGTATAAATGAATTAGGTTGGATAGAAACTTTAGTTGATGATGATGGCGAAGACCAAGATATTTATGTACTTCTTAATGATGCTAATCAAGATAGAATGTTACAAGTTCCTCATTGGTATAATGTTGATCCTAATGCAGAAAAAGGTGAAATTCAAATTAAAAATAATAATTCTTATCCTGTTGTGATTTATCTTAACAATAAACAAATAGAGGAAGAGATGATTTATGATGGAGTTACCCAGGGAATGAGTACAATAATTGGCTATGGAGAATATACATATACAGTAAAAGCTGATTCAACTGTTGCAAAACATTTTCATGCTACAAAAGTAAATCAAACAGGTAAAATTGCTGAAGAAGATTTTATTATTAAAAATGACGAAAAAGTCGTTTGGGAAATAGAATAGTTTTTTTAAATTAAAATATAGAAAGTAAAAAATGAGTTTTTTAGAAAAACTCATTTTTTTTTATTTTTTTTGAGAGTATAAAAAAAATTCATAAAATTTTGGCGTTTTTTAGAAAAAAGTTTTTTTTAATAAAATATTGAAAATTTTGGCGTTTTTTGGAAAATATTTTTTTAAAAATAAAATTCGTAAAATTTTGCTTTTTTTTTGAAAAAAATCTTTTTAAAATTGAAATAAAAATTCGCAAAAAAAAAAAATTTTAAATTCAATTTTTTTTTATATTTGTTAAAAATAAAAAATTATGCTTGCACCCCTAGATAATGATTATTTTTCAAAAAAACATTTACAAATAAAATTGTTTTTGAAAAATTTATTTACGATATTTTCGGAAGAAAATTTCCGTAAATAAGATAGAAACATAATAAAATAGTATCCGCTCAATTTTTATGGTAAAATGGGATTTTTATATGATGTATTTGGATAT
>JAOZVH010000046.1 GCA_029938235.1 Bacteroidales bacterium | reverse complement strand
TTTTTTTTAATTTAAATCTTAAAAATGTTAAAATTTTGGGCGTTTTTTGAAAAAATTTTTTAAATTTAAATTTCAAAAAAGTTAAAATTTTGGGCGTTTTTTTGAAAAAATTGTTTTTTAATTTAAATTTCAAAAATGTTAAAATTTTGGGCGTTTTTTTGAAAAATTTTTTTTGAAATTAAAAAATGTTGAAATTTTTGATGTTTTTTGAAAAAAATTTTTAATTTTGAAATTAAAAAATATTAAAATTTTTGACGAATTTTAATGATTTTATAATCGAAAAACTTTTTTCAAAAAACAGCAAATATTTTTTTCAAAAAATGCCCAAATTTTTATGTTTTTATTAAAAACTACGACATTTTAAAAATATTTTATTTTTTTATAATTTCAAAAATAGAATTATATTTTTCTTTTAAATCCATTAAAATAGAGTTCTTCTTTTTCGAATTAAAAAAATATCTCCATTTTAAAATTAAATTCTTAAAATTTACAAAATAATAATAAGAAAAAACTCCCATAAAAGGCAAGGAAAATAGATATAAGAACAAAATCCAATGGTCGCTTTCAAATAAAAAAAATAAAAATAGGAATTGAAAAATATAAAAAATTGGAAATAAAAAAATACCTATTGCTACCATTATTGAAGTGTGAAATTGTTTATCTTTAATTTTTTTATTGAATATTAAAGGTATTTTATAAGGCAAATAATTATTAATTAAACCGAAAAAATAGAAAGGAAATGCAAAAATTAATAAAAAAGTTTGAAATATTAATTTCAAAAAATTTATATTTTTCTTGAATAAAAAATTCTTTAATTTAATACTTTTTAAATTTTCAAAATAAATATCAATTTTTTCTTTTAAAGAAAAAAATTCTTTATTATTTTTTTCAAATAATAAATCTAATTTTTTTGTGATAATTTTACTCGCTTTAAATCTATTTTCTGCATTAATTTTTAAGTTTTTATTTTTTAGATATTCATCTTTATAAATTTTTATTGTATTTTCATAAAAATCATAATATTCATAATTTTCAATATCAAGAATTAATTTTTTAATGGAATTTTTTAAATGTTCATTTAGTTTATTAATGGCAATTTTTTCATTCTTCTGAAATTCGTTTTTATAATTTTTAATTTCTATGGCTTTTCCATAACTTATAATAATATTTCTTTTCCATTGAAAATAATTATCATAAAAAAGTCCAAATGGAACAATTTTTAATTTTGTTTTCCAATTTTGTTTTACAGCCGCTTGAAATGCCATTCTTGCCATTCCTTTTTTTAAGATATGTAAACGTCTTTCGCCGTAATGAGTTCCTTCGGGGAAAATTCCTATCGCTTGTTTTTTTTCTAAAATTTCAATAGATAAATCAAAAATTTTTTGATTTTTGGAAATGGTATTTCCGCCGTCCATTTTTTTTCTATAAATAGGCAAAACTTTCAAAAAATTTAAAATCTTTTTTACAGTTTTTCCTTTGAAAATATCTGCACGAGATAAAAAAACTATTTGTCTGCCAGAATTAAAAATTATAGATAAAGGATCCATCAAAGAATTTTGATGATTGCCCGCGAAAATTATTCCATCTTTTTTAGGTATATTTTCTTTTCCATTTACAATTACCTTTCTATAAAAAAAGAAGTTATGTAAAATGTAAAAGAAAAATCTAAAAAAATTATATCTGTGCGATTCTTTCTTTAAATGCTTGCTTCCCATTTTTTATTTTTTTTAATTTGATTTTTTTATCCAATTTTTAGGAACTTCATAAACTCCGCCTATTTTTTTCTCTTCTCCAATGTAATCAAAAACTTGTTTTTTAGAAACAAAATAATTATATTTTTTAAAAATTTTTTTTGATTTTTCTGACTTCAAAAATTGAATAAATTTTTTAGAATTTTTTTTATTCTTTGTAAATTTTGAAACTGCTGCAGGAATATAAGCAATTCTGACAATTTCTGATTTATCTAATTTTATATTTTCAATATTTTTTTTATCCCAGTATTTGAAAACTCGCCATCCAAAAATGGCATCAACAGTTTTCAAACTAATTGCTCCGACTGTTTTTGAACAACTTCCAGTATAATTTATAATATTCTTTTTTAAAATTTCCTTTTCTTTTTCAGAAAAATTATTTTCTATAATTTCAACAGAATAATTTCCAAGACAAACTCCTTCTGGATTTGCCATTGCAATTTTTAAATCTTTTCTAAGCAGGTCTTTTAATTTTAAAATTCTTTTTGGGTTATTTTTCACAACGTTTATAGAGGGAATAAGATAACAAATTTTTTCTTCTGTTTCTGGAAAAACTACATTTTTATTTTTTGCTATTTCCATATAATCAGAAGAACCAGGAAAATAAATATCGCCCATTTGACTCATCATCATTTGTGTTAAAACGTAACCTGAACCACCAAAAATAATTTCTACTTTTATATTTGTCTCTTTTTCAAATATTTTTATGATTTCTTCCGTAGCATGCTTGCTGGCAGAACCAGCAAAAATTATTAATTTTTTATCATTTTTTGAACATGAAGAAATTGTAAAAATTATTATTAAAATCAAAATAATATTTTTCATAGATTTTTTAAAAATTCCTTATGGTTTTCAATTTTTCAAAAATTAAATCTTTCAAATTATCTAAACCAATTCTTGCAACAGACGAAATGAAGATATATTTTAAATTCTCTGGTAATTCTTTTTTGATCTCTTCTATCAGTTCATCGTCTAAAATGTCTGTTTTGGAAATTGCTAAAATTCTGTCTTTATCCAATAACTCAATATTATATTTTTCCAATTCTTTCAAAAGAATTTTATATTCTTCAAAAATATTTTTACTATCTGCAGGAACAAGAAATAATAAAATAGAATTTCTTTCTATGTGTCTTAGAAATCTTATTCCCAGACCTTTTCCTTCGGCAGCTCCTTCAATTATTCCCGGAATGTCTGCCATAGCAAAAGATTTATAATCTCTATAAGGCACTATTCCTAAATTTGGAACTAAAGTAGTAAAAGGATAATTTGCTATTTTTGGTTTCGCTGCCGAAATTACAGATAAAAGAGTAGATTTTCCCGAGTTTGGAAAGCCAACCAAACCAACATCAGCAAGTATTTTTAACTCTAAAATTTTCCAACTTTCCGAACCTTCTATTCCTGTTTGTGAATATCTTGGAGTTTGGTTAGTTGGAGATTTAAAATGCCAATTTCCCATACCACCTTTTCCACCTTTTTCTAAAATTTGCATTTCATCATTTTCTGTAATTTCAAAAAGAATTTTTTTTGTTTCTGCATCTTTTACTATTGTGCCAAGTGGAACATCTACAATTACATCTAAACCATTTTTTCCTGTTTTTCTGGATTTAGAACCGTTTTCACCATTTTTTGCAATCACATGTTTTTTATATCTCAGATGAAGAAGCGTCCAAAGTTGTTTATTGCCACGCAAAATTATATGACCACCACGACCACCATCGCCGCCATCAGGACCTCCTTTTGGAATAAATTTTTCTCGTCTGAGATGAGAAGAACCTGAACCGCCGTTACCCGAACGAGTGAAAATTTTTATATAATCTACAAAATTAGAACTTGCCATTTTAAATTATTTTTATAAATAAATTGTATTGAAATTAAAAATTTCAAAATTAAAAAAAAATTGGAAAAAAAATTTTATGAATTTTAAAATTGTGGACAGTTGCAACCGCCTCTACGTTTTCTTCTTTTTTTATTTATCCAGTATCTTAAACCAATAGCTAAAGCAACAGTTCTTGGTCTGATTGTGTTTATTGAAACACTTAGATCTATATTTTTACCAAGGGCATAATCATACTCTATTTCAAAACTTAGCCATTGAAATGTGTAATACCATCCATTTTCTGCTTTTATATATCTTTTTTCTGTTTGATAATTTTCTATTATTTGCCAGTCTTTTCTGTAGCAAATTGATGTTCCAATGCCAACATTAAAAGAATGTTTCCATCGTTTCAAAATTCGTCGATTGAAACCAATGTGAGTAAAACCACTTAATTTATCTGCTCTATCTAAATAAATTCCTTGAATTAATTTTAAAGTTGCAATTCTTTGTACGAAGAAAAATTCTGTAGAAAAAACTAAACCGGGTTCAATTAACCACTTTCCATTTTCTGTTAAATTATTTTTATAAATATCAACATTTTTATCCAGAGATGCTTGCATTGTAAGAGATGAAACTTTCAAACTAATATTTGATTGTGAAAATGAAATTGAAAAAATGAAAATTCCAATAACTAATAAGAATATTTTTTTTATAAAAAACCACATTTTATTTAAATTTTTTTATTAAAAAACGTTCTTTTTTTTATAAAATTATTCAAAAATATAATTTAAATTTTTTTATTAAAATATTTTCTAAAATTGTGGTAATTTTTTTTTACAATTTTATTTTTAACGAAAATCTTAAAACAAAATGTTGAAAAATTTTTGGCTATCGAACCTTTTTGTGGTGAGTTTTTTTTCATAAAAAAATTGTGAAAAATTTGTGTTTTTTTCAAAATATTTTTTAAAAATTTTTATTCCAAATCGTCATTAAAACATTAAAAATCAATGCTTTATAGGACGATGCAACGAAATCATCGTGGACGCTTGAATCATAATCTGAAAATCTTAAAACAAAATATTAAAAAATTTTTTTTCAAAATTCGTCCAAAAATTTCAATATTTTTAAATTTCAATTAAAAAAAATTTTTTTCAGAAAATTCGTCCAAAATTTTAAGATTTTTAAATTTCAATTAAAAAAAATTTTTTTTCAAAAAACGCTCAAAATTTTAATATTTTCAAAAAACAACATTTCTACATCAAACATTGGAGATTAAAAGAAACCTCCAATGTTAAAAAAAAATTTTTTTCAAAATTCGCCCAAAATTTCAACATTTTCAAAAAACAACATATATACATATATACGTCAAGCGTCCACGCTTGACATACAAACATTTTTATTCTAAATCGTCATTAAAGTATTAAAAATCAATGCTTTATAGGACGATGCAACGAAATCATCGTGGACGATGACGCATATGGTTTTGCCCAAAATTTTAATATTTTTTATAGCATTATGCGTCATCGTCCACGCTTGACACCTAGAATACCAAATCAAGCGTGGACGATGACGCATATGGTCATTTTTTTAATGAATTTTATAATTAAAAAAATTTTTTCAAAAAACGTCATTTTTTTAATGAATTTTATAATTAAAAAAATTTTTTCAAAAAACCGTCATTTTTTAATGAATTTTATAATAAAAAAAATTTTTTCAAAAAACCGTCATTTTTTTAATGAATTTTTATAATTAAAAAAAATCAAAATTCGTGCGTGTTTTTAATAAATTTTTATTGTAAAATTTTTACATTAAAATACTTCCTCATTAATTCTAATGATTTTTTTCTATATTCTTCTTGATCATAAATATAAATGCTATCTGATCTGTCACAATAAATTAAATGCTTAGGAACTTCAATTCCATTATGAATAAAATAAATATTTTCCATTTCTTCTATGTATTCCTCATTAAATTCAATGGAAAATAAACTTATATCTTTTCCTTCTTGCATTAATTTTAATGCTTCTCTTTGATTTATTACTTTTTTCTTCATTTTCTTATATTTTTTTAAAAAAATACAAATATAATTTTTTTTTTTTAAATGTCAAATTTTTTTTTATAAAAAAAAAAAATTTTATGCTTTTATATGATTTTTTATAATAAAAAAATTTTTTTCAAAAAAACGCCATTTTTTTAATGAATTTTATAATTAAAAATTTTTTTCAAAAAACGCCATTTTTTTAATGATTTTTTTATAAAATTATTCAAATATAAAAAACGTTATTTTTTTATTCGAAAATATAATTAAAATTTTTTACAGCAACATTTGGAGGGTAATAATTTTTTTGGAAAAAATCATAACCTTCTTTTAAATTTCTCCAGAATTTCATATTATTTTTATCATAATATTCTTTCATATTTTTTTCTGTCATGTGAAAAGGAAAAATATGAACTCTAAAAAATTTTTGTCCATTTTGCAATGCTTTTATTCCTATTGTCCAAATTTCTTCTATATATTCATCTGTCATAGCGATGCAACCTACCGAACAGCAAGCTCCGTGAATCATCAAATATGAACCTGTATATTTTAATTTCTTTTCATAAGAATTCGGATAACCGATATTAAAAGACCTGTGATAACTGCTATATTGATTAATTCTCGAAGAATTTACAAAATAAAAACCCTCCGGAGTTTTGCCGTCTCCTTGTTTTTTCTTAGTTCCAAGACCTCCAGAATAATAACAAATTGGATATTTTTTAAATAAAGAAAAAGTTTTTTCATCAGTATTTTTAACCCAAATTTCCAATTCTCCGAAATCTGGATATTTATCTGTTTTTTTTAAAATCCTAAAAAAAACAGGTGAACCTAATTTTAAATTCTTTTTTATTAAACTATTTTCTAAAATTGGAGTAAGTTTTTTTACAATTTTATCTTTAACGGCGTATTTTAATAAATTTTGGCTTTTCACAGAATTAAAAACATAAAAAATAAAAATTGTTAAATAAATAAATTTATAAGATTTCATTTTGCAAATAAAAATTTTTTTTCAAAAAAACGTCAATTTTTTTAATATTTTTCATAATTAAAAAATGAAATTTTTTCAAAAAACGTCAATTTTTTATGGTTTTAAATTAAAAAATTAAAATTATAAAAAAAAAACAGCTTTATGATGAAAAATTATATATGAAAATACTGCAAGGCGCAGGAAAAAAAAAATTAAAAAAGGAATTTATAATTTTTCTAATGAAGGAGTTTGCAGTTGGTTTGATTTTTCAAAGGAAATTATTGATTTTTATGATATAAATTTGAAATTAATTCCAATAGAAACAAAGGATTTTAAAAGTGTCGCAGAGAGACCACATTACAGCATTTTAAATAAAACAAAATTAAAGAGAGAGTTTGATTATGAAATTCCGCATTGGAAAGATAGTTTATTAGATTGTTTAAAACAAATGAAATAAAAAAATTGCGAAAAAAAATTTTTCGCAATTTTATCATTTTATTTTAAAATTTCTGATAAATGATTTTCAAAATTTATAAGGTCATTCTCTACATTAGGATTTTTCAAAACATCGAAACAAGAAAAAGATTTCAATATTTCTGCACCACAAAACTTATAAACATTTGTACACGCAATAAATACATCATCAACAGTTTTTCCTTCAAACATTACTTGGTCTTTGTTTCCAAAAGCGTCTTTCGGAGCATTCCAAGTCAATGATAGCATATGTTTTTTACCTTGCATTTTTCCTCCGGTACCGTATTGTTTTTTCATGTTTTTACGTGTACGTCCATCATCAATTAACAAACTTTGCTGCATAAGAGCAGTGGTGAAAACTTCGTCAACATATTTTTTATGAATCCAAGGTGTACCAAACCAATAAACAGGTGCTTGAAGAATTATCAAATCCGCCCATAGATGTTTATCTATTTCCTCATCAGGATCATAACCGTCTTCAATTTTACTTAATTTTACTTCCAGACCTTTTTTTTCAAAAAAATTCTTTGCAGTTTCAACATAAGTTTTATTAAGTTTTCCCTCTGCAAAATTTTCGTAACGCTGGTGTGCGTTTATTATCAAAACTTTTTTCATTATTGTTAAAAATTTTTATATTTATATTTTTATTTTGAATAACCAAAAGGTAAAATTGTTAAAGGCTTTATATCTTTTGACAAATTCAAATTATTTTTTATTTTTTTTTCTGACATAGATATTTCTGTCAAAAAATGTATTTTATGAACTGCTCCGGCAATGGACATATTTTGAGAAACAGAACCAGCAGTCATAAAAGCAACATTATTAATCATAACGTCATTTCCAAATGTAGGCATTTTATCAATATCTAAGGCAATAAAAATTACTCCGGAAGGATCAGATGCACTTGTTCCGCTTGCTTTTATAAGGTTTTTATCCGTTAGAAATTTCAATTTATGACTCTCAGGCAAATATTCATAAACACCTTTTTTCAAAAATAAATATATTTTCAAATAAGGTTTTCCCCAGCCAAATGGTACAGAATACCTATTTTTTGAAGTTGCTCCGGATATTGCATCATATCCGTGGACTGTTTTATTACCATTTTTTAAAGTTATCCCATAACCTGCCCACATTATTTCAGAAATAACTTCCAAAGGAATTTCTTTTCCATCATATTTTCTTGAAGCAACACGATTTTCTATGGCTTCATTTAAATCCATTCCTATATTTCCATTAACTGCTGGCAAAGAAATATCAGATTGTCCAAAAGACAAAAAAAATGAAAATACACAAAATATTATTAATAACACTATTTTTTTCAAAATTCTATTTTTATTTTTTTAAAAAAATATAAAATAACAATTTATTATTTTTATACAAATTTCTTTTTTTTTATACTTTTTGAAAAAAATGTTTAAAATTTAAAATTCATCCAAAATTTTATGATTTTTTAAATTAAAAAATTTTTCTCCAAAAAACGCCGAAATTTTATAAAAAAAAATTTTTTTTCAAAAAAATTAAATTATAAATAATATGACATTTTTTTTAAATTTTTTATGAAAATTGATATTTTTTTAATTTTAATTATGAAACATAGAGGAAGAATACAAGCACAAGGTGAAAATTTTAACATTTTTCGTCGGAAAATGTTGTTTTTTTTTATTATAAAAAAAAGTGATTTTTTATTAAAAAAAATTTTTTTTTGATATTATCAAGAAAAAACAAAAAAAATTTATTTTGTTTTTATGTTCTACTATTCTATTATCAAATATGGTTTTACAACAAACAAATTAATAAATAACATTACATTCATACCAAAATTTCCAATAAAATTAAATCTTAAATTTTAAAATTTATTTTTTAATTTTTCAATTCTAAAAATTTTTTTTGTTTTTTTATCTATTTTAAAACGCCTATCAATTCTTTGTCCGATAATCCATACAATTTTTTCATCAGAAATTAATAACATAATTTTTTCTTTTTCAAAAATAGAAAATTTTTTATCAGTAAAAAAATCACTTAATTTTTTTTTTCCGTACATTCCAAATGGATAAAAATAATCGCCTTTTTTCCAATTTCGTAAAAGCAATGGAAATTTTAATTTTTCAAAATCTAAATTTGCAAAACAATTTTCCTTTTGAAAAATAAAATCTTTTTTATTATTAATAATTTCAAAATTTAATGAGATTGGATAATTTATTTCTTTTGAATTTTTTTTTATGAAAAAAATTTTTTTTTCATTTTTGACGTTTTTTTTAATAATTATATTTTCCCTATCTATAAGTATTCTAAATTCTTTTGAAAAAAATTGTTTTCCGACAGCATTAAAAGATTTTAAAATTTTATCACTTTGAATCCTATTAAAACCAAAATCTTTTAAAAATTCATAAAAAAAAATTTCTTTATTTTCTAAATTTTCTATTTCTAATTTTTTTAAAAAAATTAAGTCTTTTTCGTAAAAAAAAACTTTTTCTTTTTTTTCTAAAATAGCATTTTCATAAATTTTAAAATTTTCTTTTAAACGTCCTATATTTTCCTCCATTGTTTCTATAAAATATGGATTTATTTCTTCCAAAATAGGAATAATTTTATGTCTAATTTTATTCCTTATATATTTTGTAGAAAAATTACTTGCGTCTTCAGTATAAATTATTTTATTTTTTTCTTTAAAATCAAAAATTTCTTTCCGTGAAAAATTAATCATTGGACGAATAATTTTATTTTTTTTTATTTTTATTCCGGTAAGTCCTCTAATTCCTGTGCCTCTTGTCAAATTTATTAAAAATGTTTCTGTAATATCATTTTTGTTGTGTGCTGTGGCAATAAAATTAAAATTATTTTCATTTCTAATTTTTTCAAACCATTCGTAACGCAAAGAACGAGCAGCCATTTGAATGGAAAATTTATTTTCTTTTGCAAATTTCAAAGTATCAAAACTTGTTTCAAAATATTTTATATTATTTTCTTCTGAAAGTTTTTTAACAAAAATTGCATCTTCGTCGCTTTCTTCTCTCAATTTAAAATTACAATGACAAACAGCAAAATTTAATTTTGTTTTTAAAAATAAATGAAACATAACAACAGAATCTATTCCACCACTTACAGTAAGCAAAATTTTATTTTCTGTGTTAAAAATTTTATTTTTAATAATATTATTTAAAAATTTTTTTAACATTTTTTTATGAATAAAATAAATTTTTAATTTGAAATATATACAATTTCTCCATTAAATACGACATTATATTGTTTTAAAGGCATCTTAGCTGAACTTCCTTCCAAAATAATTCCATCACTTGCCATTAAAAATCTTGAATTGCAAGTTGTATCTACAACAATAATATCAGATGAATTTCCATTTTCCCAAATTACTCTTTGACATTTTCCTTCTGGGTCAAAAGTACATGCTCTTTCATAAGCTTGAATTTCACTTTGAGATTTTCTATAAAGAAAAATTCCTTTTATTCCTCCGGTAATTGGAATTGAATTTCCAACGGTTTGCAAATCAGAATAATTGGGGTCGCTTAAAATATTTATATAAATATCAACTGCAACATTTGGCAATTTATCCCTATCATCTTTACAAGAAAAAAAAATTAGTAATAAAAAAAATACCAAAATATAATTTATTTTCATTTTATAAAATTTTTGAAATTTCATTAACAATTTTTTCTGTAGAATTTAAATAAGCCATTTTAGAAATATTTTTTTTTAAAAGTTCCATTCTCTTTTTATCTTTTAAAATTTCAAAAGCTGTCGGAATTAATTTTTTTTTTGCTTCTTTATCTTTAACTAAAATAGACGCTTTTTTTTCAACCAGAGCCATGGCGTTTTCATTTTGGTGATCTTCAGCAACATTTGGTGACGGAACTAAAATAGTTGGTTTTCCAATTACTGTCAATTCAGAAATTGTCATGGCACCAGCGCGAGCAATAATTAAATCAGCAACCGAATAAGCAAAATTCATTTCTTTGATAAAATCAAGAACAAGAATATTTTTTTCATAATTTTTTTTTATTCTCTTTTTAACATTATCAAAATAAAATTTTCCTGCTTGTAAAATAACAAAAATATCTTTGTTTTTTGAAATTAATTCTAAATTATTAATTACACTTTCATTAATTTGTTTTGCTCCGCCACTTCCACCCATTATTAGAATTACTTTTTTATTCTTATCTAAATTCCAAAAATCTAATGCCTCTTGCGTTTTATTTTTTATTGAAATTAAATTATTTCTTATTGGATTTCCAGTTTTTATAATTTTTTCTTTTGAAAAAAATCTATCCATTTTGTCATAAGAAACAAAAATTTTTTTTGCTTTTTTAGAAAGAATTTTATTTGTAATTCCAGCATAAGAATTTTGCTCTTGTATTACGGTTGGAATTTTTTTTAAATTTGCAAGAAACAAAATTGTGCCGCTGGCATAACCGCCAACTCCTATGCAAATATCTGGTTTAAAATCGTTTATGATTTTTTTTGCTTTGAAAAAACTTTTAAATAATTTAAAAAAAAATGTAAAAATTTTAAAATTAATTTTTCTTGGTAAACCAATAATAGGTAACCCAATAATTTTAAAACCCTCTTTTGGAACTTTATCCATCTCCATTTTTCCTTCCGCACCAACAAATAAAATATCAATATTTTTATATTTCGCTTCCAATGAATTTGCTATGGCAATGGCTGGGAAAATATGTCCTCCTGTACCTCCACCACTGATAATTATTTTTTTCATATTTAAATATATTTTTTATATTTTTTTTGTGATTTCATATATTCAATTTCTTTTTTTGCTTTTTCACTTCCTAGTTTAAAAGATAATAGAAAAAAATTATAAGCTTCTTTAATTAAAATCTTTTTTTCTTTCCTTTTGAAAACAATATTATCAGAACGTTTTCTAATTTCCATTCCAATATCATAATAAATTTTAGAAAATTTTTTATTATTTGAAATTTCTTTATTTTTGATTTCTTCGTCAGCAATTTTAATTTTCACTCGCAGATCTTTTAATTTTATTAGTTGATTTTCTATTTTTTTCTCATAAAAATTTATAATATCATTTTTATTTTCCAGTTTTTTATCTTTAATTTCAATAAATTTTTTCCAATTTATTAGTTTTTCTTTCAGTTTATTCAAAGTATCTTCCAGGTGTGAGTAATAATTTAAATTAACTGCTATTTTGTCTTTTAAAGAAAAAAAATCTTTATTAATAAAATTAATAGTATCATTATGCGTCGATTTTATATTTTCTAAGGCTATATATAAACTATCAGATTTTTCATTAGCAACTTCTAATAATTCTCCTATATTTTTTATAATTTCTACGGCATCTTGTTTCTTCAAAATTTTCATATTAAGAAATTTGCTTTCTGTTTCTGAAACAGAATCTAATATTTCATAAATTTCGCCCATTCCATTTTCTAATCCATGAATATATAAGCTGTCATTTTTTCTTAGTAATTCTAATTTTTCTATTTTTTCTTTTGCTGTAGTATATTTTTTTTCATAAAAATTATCACAAGAAGAAGAAATATATAGAAATAAAATTATAATAATAACCTTAGTTTTCATTTTTTTGGAAATTTTTTCTTAAAATATTTTGCAATCTTTCTCTCACTCTAAAAAGTTGTGCTTTTACGGTTCCAGTTGGTAAATCCAGTTCTTTAGCAATTTCATCATAAGTATATTCTTTAAAATATCTTAATTCAATAAGTAATCTATGTCTGGGTTTCAATTGATTAACAATAGATTTAATTAAATTAATTTTTTGTTCTTGTATCATCCATGCTTCAGGATTTAGCTCTTTAGACTGCAAACTAATATAATAATCTTGGTTTTTATATTCACTTGAATTATTATCTAAAGAAATAAAATTCTGCTCTTTTTTCTTCCTTATAAAATCTATACAATTATTTGTTGCTATTTTAAATAACCAAGTGCTAAATGCGTAATTTGGTTCATATTGGTCTATTTTTTTGAAAGCTCTTCCAAAAGCTTCTAATGTTAAATCTTCTGCATCGCTTTCATTTTTAACCATTTTTAAAATCATATAATAAATAGCTTTTTTATAACGGTTAAGTAATTGAGTATAAGCATTTTGATTGCCTTTTTTTGCTTCTATGATAATTTTATAATCTTCTAAAGCTTTATTAGAAAAAATTTTTTTTACTTCCATTTATGTTTTCTTTTAAAAAAATTAATAAATATAATTATAAAATTAATTAATAATAAAATTATATCAAACAAAATTACAAAATAAATTAAATCTTTTTCTTTAAAATGTTTCATATTAAAAAAAATAATTAAAAACTGTACAATTGCACGAACAAAAAATAAAATCAAAAGATATTCAATTTTAAATTTTAAAAAAAATAGTGTAAAAAATAAAAGATAAAATAAAAATCTGCTAATAAATTCTCCACCGAGTAAAATTTTATGTTTTAATTTATAGCGTTTTCCTGTTGTTAGATGTCTTTGTTTCTGAGCTATCCATTTAAAAAATTTTGTTTGTGCCTTAGAATATGTAAAACTTTCTTGGTTTAGTTCTATTTTTGTATTTTTAGAATTGGCAAATTCATTTACATATAAATCATCATCTCCAGAAATTAAATCCATATTTTTATCAAAAGGTCTATATTCGAAAAATTTTGTTTTACGATGAGCGAGATTTCTACCAACTCCCATATATGGGAGTTTCCATAAAGCAAAATTAAAATATTGAATTGCTATAAAAACAGTATCAAAACGAATTATTTTATTTAAAAAAGAACTTGTTTTTTCATAAGCACCGTAAGCTATTACAAATTCCGTTTTTTTTGTGAAATTCTTTTGCATAGAAGAGAGCCAATTTTTTGTTTTTACAAAACAATCTGCATCTGTAAATAAAAGCCATTCATATTTTGCTGCTTTTATTCCTACTGTTACAGCTAATTTTTTTGAATGTTTTATATTTATTTTTTTTATGAAAGTCGTATATAAATTAGAATATTTTTCTTGATATTTTTCTAAAACTTCCTTAGTATCATCTGTAGAACCATCATTTACAACAATAACTTCAAATTTTGGGTAATTTTGCTCCAAAATAGAAGTCAAAAAATTTTCTAAATTTTCCGCTTCGTTTTTTGCACAAATAATTATAGAAACTGGTTCCTGTGGAATTTTTTTTAATTCTTTTTTTTTATAAAAAATTGTTCTTATAAAAACCAAAGTATAATAAAAAATTTGTATTAAAAAAAATATAAAAAATGCTATAAATAAAATAAATTCTAATTTCATAAAAAAGTTATTTTTGCAAAAATAATTTTTTTATATAAAAAAATATTTTATAAAATTTGTTTATATGAGAAATTTCAAATTTCATAGTTTAAAAGAAATATTTTTTGATTTTAATAAATTAAATTTTTATATTTCGTGTCTATTAATTTTTTTGTTACCAATTACAAAAAAGATTATTCCAATTTTAATTGTAATGCTGACAATAATTTTTCTAAGAAAAATTAATTTCAAAAAAATTAATTTTTATTTTTCAAAAAAAAATTTTTTAGAAAAAAGCACATTTTTTTTAATTATTTTATTTTATGTTTTCCATATTATTGGAATGTTTTACACCGAACATTTAAGTAAAGGTTTTTTCGACTTAGAAGTAAAATTATCTATATTTATTTTTCCGATTTTATTCTTTTTTTCAAGTTCAATTTATAAAAAAAATATTAAAATAATTTTAAATTTTTTTATTTTCGGAAACTTTTTTTCTGTAATTTCAATTTTATTTTACGGTTTTTTTCGTTATTTAAAATATGAAAATATAAATTTTTTATTTTACGCTGATTTATCTATTTTCCATCATCCATCTTATTTTGCAATGTATTTAACTTTTTGCATTGCAATTATTTTTTATTTGTTGAATAAAAAAATTTTTTTAATTTTACCTAAATATTTTTACATTTTTTGCTTTTTTTTATTCACAATAACACTTTATTTATTATCCTCAAAAGCCGGAATTTTAATTGCTTTTATAATAAGTATTTTAAATTTTTTTATTTATAAAAATAAATTTTTAAATAAAAAACAAAAATTTTTATTTATATTTTTCATCTTTTTTTTTTACACCTTTGCTTTCACTCATAATTACAGGATTAAAAAATTAGATAAAGATTTGAAAGTAAAAAAAGAGGAGATTATAAAAAAAGAAAAAAATTCTGCTTCACGTTTATTGATTTGGGAAAGTGCATTTGTTTTGATAAAAGAAAACTTTTTTTTTGGTGTCGGAACTGGCGATATAAAAGGCGAAATTTTCAAAGTTTATAAAAATAAAAAAATGAAACATCAGTTAGAAAAAAAATTAAATGTTCATAATCAATTTTTAGAAACATTCGTCGGACAAGGATTTTTTAATTTTTTAATTTTAATAATTTTATTTTTTATTTCATTAAAAGATATTCTTATAAAAAGAAAATTTTTAAATTTATCTTTTTTAATAATTATTGGAATTAATTTTTTATTCGAATCTATGTTAAATTCTCAAGCTGGAGTTGTATTTTTTGCTTTTTTCTACAGCTTTTTAAATTTTATTTATGATGATAAAATTTAAAATAATCAAATATCTGATTATTTTAAATTTAAAGTAAAAAAAATTTTTTCAAAATTCGCCCAAAATTTTAAGAATTTTTAATTTCAAAATAAAAAAAAATTTTTTCAAAATTCGCCCAAAATTTTAAGAATTTGAAATTAAAATTAAATGAAAATCAATATTTTTTCCAAAAAAAATAAAAATATGGTTTTTGAAATTGTTTTTTCCACGATGAAAAATATATTATCAATTTTAAAAAAATTTACTTATATTGGATTATTTTCATTTGAAAAAATTTGCTCACAATTATTCTTGTAAATATGAAATTAAAAATGAAAAAACCCTTAAAAAATAATGTAGAAACATTGGAAGTTAAAAAAAAACTCCAATGTTATTTTTTTTTAAATATTAAAATTTTGGCGTTTTTTTGGAAAAATTTTTTTTGAAAAAATCATTAAAAATTTGGCATTTTTTTGAAAGAAATTATTTTGAAATAATTATTTCAAAATAATTTCTTCTAAAATTGGCGATTTTTTTAATTTAAATTGTTATCTCTAAATTTTGCAAATTTTAATAATAAAATTTTTTCACCATCTTTTCTAAATAAAATTTTTGCTCTTTTATTTGGAAAAACACCTTCTATGTGTAGAATTTTCCCAAAACCAAAACGCTGATGCTCAACATTTTGACCAATGACTAAATTATAATTTATTTTAAACTCTGATGAATGATCTTCATTTTCAAAATTAACTTTATCATTAGTAATTTTTCTTAAATTTTGTAATTTTTCTTGAAAAAAATCTTTTTTCGGTCTTTTATTTTTTGAAAAATTATAAATATTTTTTTCCACTTCAACTTGTTCTCCAACAAAATAAATAAATCTATCATCCATTTCGTCAATAAAACGACTTTTTTTTGCATCCATAAATTCACCAAAACGATAACGCAAATTTGTGTAAGAAATAATTAAATTTTTTTCTGCTCTTGTTACACCAACATAAAATAATCGTCTTTCTTCCTCAATTTTAGATTGAGACGAAATAGACATTCCCGAAGGAAATAAATTTTCCTCCATACCAACCAAAAAAATATTTTTAAATTCTAAACCCTTAGAAGCATGAACAGTCATCAGAGATAAAAAATCATTTTTACCATCGTCTTTTTCAATATCTGTAAGAACAGCAATTTTTTGTAAAAAAGAACTTAAAGAAATATCTTCTTCGTCCTCATCCATAGTAAAATTTTTTACTGCACTTAATAATTCTTCTAAATTTTCATAACGGGAAATTCCTTCTATTGTAGTATTTTTTTTTAATTCATTTAAAATTCCAGTTTTGGAAACTATCAATTTAATAATTTCATAAGCGTCTTTTTTCTTAGATTCTATGCTTAATAATTCTATTAATTTATAAAATTTTTTTATAGAATTTTTCGCTCTGGAATTTAAAAAATTTACTTTTTCTATATTAAAAATTATTTTCCAAACAGAAATATTTTTTGAATTGGAAAACTCGACAATTTTACTAACTGTTGTATTTCCGATTGCACGTTTTGGATAATTAATTATTCTTAATAAAGCCTCTGTATCTTTTTTATTTACGAGAAAACGACAATAAGCAATTATATCCTTAATTTCTTTTCTCTGATAAAAAGATAGTCCACCAAAAATTTTATAAGGAATTTTACCTTTTCTCAGCGCTTCTTCGAAAATTCTCGACTGCGCATTTGTTCTGTATAAAATCGCAAAATCAGAATAATCAAATTTTTCTAAATTTTTTAGTTCCAAAATATTTGCAACAGTTAAATTTGCCTCTTCACCATCATTAAAACATTTTACAACTTTAATTTTACTTCCAATTTCATTTTTAGAAAAAACTTTTTTTTCAATTTTTATGCGATTTTTTTTAATTATTTCATTTGAAAGATTTACTATATTTTGTGTGGAACGATAATTTCTTTCCAATTTATACAAATTATAATCAGGAAAATCATTTTTAAAATTTAAAATATTTTCTATTCTCGCACCACGAAAAGAATAAATACTTTGTGAATCGTCGCCAACAACACAAATCTTTTTATGTATTGCAGATAATTTTTTAATTATTAAATATTGAGAATAATTAGTATCTTGATATTCATCAACAAGTATAAAATCAAATCTTTTTTGATATTTTTTTAATATATCATCATTATTTTTAAATAAAATATTCATTTGCAGTAATAAATCGTCATAATCCATCGCACCAGAAGAAAAACAACGATTAGTATAAATAGAATAAATTTTCGAAATTTCTGGTCGCCTAGACATTTTATCTCTTTCTAAAAGTTCATGAGAATTTGCATAGAATTTTGCTGTTATTAAATTGTTTTTTGCCGAAGAAATCCTAGATAAAACATCATTTGGTTTATAAATTTCTGGGTCTAATCTTAAATTTTTAATGATTTCTTTTAAAAGATTTTTAGAATCTTGATTGTCATAAATAGTAAAATCTTTTGGAAAATTAATTTTTTCAGCTTCAAAACGTAAAATTTTTGCAAAAATGGAATGAAAAGTTCCCATCCATAAATCTTTTACAATGTCTTCTCCAACAAGTTTTACAACTCTATTTTTCATTTCTTTTGCTGCTTTATTTGTAAAAGTCAAAGCTAAAATCCTATAAGATTTAAAATTTGATTTTAATAAATAAGCAATTTTATAAGTTAAAACTCTTGTTTTGCCAGAACCAGCGCCAGCAATTACAAGAGAAGAAGCTTTTATATCTTTAACAGCATTTTTTTGAACAGCATTTAATTCTTGTAAAAAATCCATAATTTTTTATAATTTTTTTTACAAAATTATTTTTTTTTATAAATTATAAAAATCATTAAAAAATTGCATTAAAAAAAAATTTTTTAATTGTAAAAATTTGGCAGTTTTTAGAGAAAAATATTAAAAATATTAAAATTTTGACGTTTTTTGAAAAAAAATCATTTTTAATAAAAAATTCTAAACCAATTTTCTTAATTTTTTAATTTCTTTAATAT
>JAOZVH010000227.1 GCA_029938235.1 Bacteroidales bacterium | reverse complement strand
AAGAATAGTTGCTCCGAAAAAATATCAACCAGATTCTAAATTAGTTGAAGAGTGTGAAAAAATTGCAAAAAAAACAAATGCAAAATTGACAATTACAGATAATTTGGAAAAAGGAGTAAAAAATGCAGATTTTTTATATACTGATGTTTGGGTTTCTATGGGGGAAAAAGAAGAAGTATGGAAAGAACGAATAGACGAATTACTTCCATATCAAGTTAATAAAAAAACTATGGAATTAACTGAAAATAAAAATGTTAAGTTTTTGCATTGTTTGCCTGCTTTTCATAACAGAGACACAAAAGTTGGAGAGGAAATTTATCAAAAATTTGGTTTAGACGGAATGGAAGTTACAGAAGAAGTTTTCGAATCATCTGCATCTGTAGTTTTTGACGAAGCTGAAAATAGATTACATACAATTAAAGCTGTAATGCTTGCCACATTAGGCTCTTAATTTTTTTCGCAAATTGAAGATGGAATAATTTTTACATCTATAGTGTCTTTTATTTCTCCTTCTAAATTATATTGAAAAACATAAGCATTCTGAACATAATCAACTGGATAACTTACAAAAATAGAATTTTTTATAACTTTTAAATTATAAAAAATTCTATTTTCATTTGAAATAAATGCCTCCTCCGGAAGAAAATTATCATCAATGGACATTTTACAAATTCCATTATAAATAAAAAATAAAGTATCTTTTGCAGAATTAATTTCTAAATGTCTTGGTGAAAAATTAGAATTATCAAAAATAAATTCCTTTTCCATTTCAAAATTTTTTGTATTAATTTTTATTAAACGAGCATTATTTTTTGTCTTAAAACTTGAACTGCAAATTGCCCAAATTTTATCATTTTTATCTAAAACTATACTTTGAACTTCTTTATTTGTGTTAATAATTTTTATCACTTCATCGGTTTCTGTATCTATTACAGTAATTTTTTTATCACCTAACCAAGTGCAAACAAAAGCCATATTATTTACTTTTATCATTTCCTCAGTTGCACTTCCAATGAAAATATCTTTTATTACTTCTTGTGTTTCTGGATTTATGACTTTGATATTTTTATCATATAAATCGCTGACATAAGCTTTATTTTCATTTATCCATAAAAAATAACGTGGCGATTTTAAATTGTTTATTGTTGCAATATTTTTCAAATTATTAATATTTATAATTTCTATTTTTTGAGAATTATTTACAACTATATAAGCTAAATTTTTATTTATAAAAATAGATTGTGCAACATCTCCTAAATTTTTTTTATTTACATTTTTAAAAATGTCATTATAAATTTTTTTATTTTCTAAATCATAAAACGATAAACTGGAATTTTCTTTTCCAAAATTTCCTTCATTTAAAATAAAAATTCCATTTAAGTTTTCTATATTTTGAGTTTCATTTTTTATTTCTTTTTTTTTTTCGCAAGAAAAAACCAATATTAAAAAACTCAATATATTTATTATTTTTTTCATAAAAAATTTAATTAAAATTCACATTATTCATTCAAATTCCTCATTTATACCAGCTTGCGTACATTAAATAATTATTTGCAATTTTTTCTATCATTTCTTTAGTATGTATTTTTTCTATATTTTTTATTTTTTTTGCTGGAACTCCGGCGTAAATACTATTTTTTTCTGTTATTGTTCCTTGTAAAATCAAGGAATTTGCTGCAATAATAGAATTTTCATTAATTATCGAATTATCTAAAATTACTGCTCCCATTCCAACCAAAACATTATTTTTTATTTCTGCTCCGTGTATTGTAACATTGTGTCCGACGGTTACATTATCTCCTATAAAAATTTTCGATTTTTTATATAAAGTGTGAAGAACAGCACCGTCTTGTATATTAACTTTATTTCCAATTCTTATGGAATTCACATCTCCCCTCAGTACAGCATTGTACCAAATACTGCTGTCATCTCCAATTTTTACGTCGCCAATTACAGTTGAATTTTCTGCGAGAAAACAATTTTTTCCAAACTCCGGAGTAAATCCTCTGACTGATTTTATTAATGCCATATTCTTTATTATATTAATAATAATATTTTTTTTTTATTTTTGCAATAAAAATTATTTATTTTTTATTATGAAAAAAAAAATACAAATATTTTTTATTTTATTTTTTACGATTTGCTTTTCTGCGAAAGCAGATAGAGAAATAGATAGTTTAATTATAAGGATTGGAAAAGAAATAAATGACGAAAAAAAAATAGAATTACTTTTAAAACTTTCCAGTAAATTTGAAAAAAAAAGTTACGGAGTTGCCATAGATTATGCTACAAAATCTTTGAATTTAAGTAAAAAAATTAATTCTAAAAAGCTAATGGTAAAATCTTATGAACAAATTGCTCGAAGTAATTTACGAAAAGAAAAATACAATCAAGCATTAAATTTTTATAATAAAACATTAAAACTTGCTTTGGAAATAAATGATAATTCAACCATAGGAAAATGTTATCTTGCAAAAGGAGTTATTTTTAATTTTAAAGGGGAATTGAAAAAATCTCAGGAATTTTATTTTAAGGCACTGCCAATACAAAAAAAAATTAATGATAATCTCAGTCTTGGTCATATTCATAATAATATTGGAGAAATTTACAAAACTTATGCTGATTATAAAAAAGCAATAAAATTTTATAATGAAGCATTAAAATATTATAGAAATTGTAATTATATTGACGGAATTATAACTGTTTATGGGAATTTTGGAGAAATTTATATTAAAACAAATAATTATTCAAAGAGTTTAGAATATTTTTTAAAATGTTTAAAACTTGCGGAAGAAAATAATAGCGAAGATAAAATTGCTGATACTTATAATTATCTTGGCGAAATTTATAAATTTCAAGAAGAATATGAAAAGGCAATAAATTATTTTAAAAAAAGTTTAGAAATTTCCGAGAATTATATAATAACAGTAAGAAAAGCAAATTCTTATTATCACATTGGAGAAGTTTATTTTGAAAAAAAAAAATATGGCATTTCATTAGAATATAATTACAAAGCCCTTAGATTATTAGAAGACATCGGAAATAATATAAAAATTATTGAAATTTATCTTGCTGTTTCGAAAATTTATGTTATGAAAAACAAATTCAAAGATGGAATAAATTTCCTAGAAAAATCTTTGAAAATGTCAGAAAAAATAAATGATAAACATTCTATTGCTTCTACAAATTGCACTTATGCTTTTTGTCATTTTAAAATGGAAGAATATGAAAAAGCAATAAATTTTGCTGAGAAATCCTATATAATGGGAAGAAAATTAAAATCACCTTTAATTATACAAAAGTCCTCAAAAATTTTAAGTGAATCTTTTGCAATAAAAAAAGATTTTCAAAATGCTTATAAATTTGAAATTTTGCATTCTAAATTGAAAGATTCTTTAAAAAGTAAATACAAAATAAAAAAATTAACTGAATTAGAATTGAAATATATTTTTGATAAGGATAAAATAGACAGAAGAAAAAAATTTAAAAAAGTTGAAAAAAGAGAAAAAATTTATAGAACTTCATTTATAATTGGAGTTATTGCTTTCATAATAATAATGAGCATTATTTATATTTCTTATATTTATAGAAAAAAAGCGTTTAGAATTATAGATAAAAAAAACAAATTTATGGAAGAAATAAATAAGGAAATTAATAGAAAAAATGAAATTTTAGAAACTCAAAAAGAAGAAATAGAAGAACAATCAGAAAAACAAAAGAAATTAAATGAACAAATTTTTGAAGATAATATAAAAATTGAAAATCAAAAAACATCTATACTTTCAAGAAATGAAGAGTTAGAAAAACAAAAAGAAGAAATCTCCAATAAGAATTTATTTGTTGAATCACAAAAATTAGAATTGGAAAAAACAATGATGGAATTAAAAAAGAAAAATGAAAAAATAATTTTACAAAATGCAGAAGTACAGCAGCAAAAAGAAGAAATTTTTGCTCAAACGAAAAATTTACAAGAAGCAAATGAAGATATAATTATTAAAAATGAAGAGCTTGAAATAAAACAAAAATTAATTGAAATTAATAATAAAAATATTATAGATAATATAAATTATGCAAAAAAAATTCAATTGGAAGTTTTAACACAAAAAGAAACCATAAAAAAAACTTTCCCATATTCATTTATTTTTTCCAAAGAAAAAAATATTGTTTCCGGAGATTTTCCTTGGTTTGCAGAAAATCAAACAAAAATATTTTTTGCTGCTGTGGATTGTACAGGCGAAGGAATTGCCGGAGCTTTAATTAGTATGATTGCAGAAAATGTTCTAAATGAAATTGTTTATAGAAAAAAAATTTTTTCTTCAAATTTAATTTTGAAAGAAATGCATAAAGATGTTCAAAGAATTTTAAGACAAAAAGAGTCTGATAATTATGATGGTATGGATATTTCAATTTGTGTAATTGATAAAAAGAAAAAAATTCTAGAATATTCCGGAGCAAGAAGTTCGCTTATTTATATAAAAAATAATAAAACTTATTTGATAAAACCAGATAGACTTGCAATAGGAGGATTTATAAAAAATAAAAAAAGAGAATATAAAAGACATGAAATTTCTTTCGACAAAAACACTTTATTTTATGTTTTTTCTGACGGTTTTTATAGCCAATTTGGTGGAGAAAAAGGACGAAAATTATTATTGAAAAATTTTAAAAAATTATTATTTGAAATTCATCGTAATAGCTTAGAAAAACAAGGAGAATTATTAAAAATAAAATTTAAAAACTGGACAGGCAAACAAACAAAAGTAGATAATGTTCTTGTGATAGGAATAAAAACAGATTTTAAAGATAATTATAAATTTAAATCTATTTACAATTGGAAAAATAAAACAATACTTGTTGCGGAAGATAATTTGATGCAATTTATGATTATAAAAACAATTTTCAAAGAAACAGAAGCGATAATTTTAAATGCAAAAAATGGAAAAGAAGCGGTAGAAATATCAGAGAAAAATCAAGATATTTGTTTGGTTTTGATGGACTTACAAATGCCAATTATGGACGGTTATACTGCTTTGACAATAATAAAAAAACAAAGAAAAACTTTACCTATTATTGTTCAGACTATGGCAACAAATTCTAATGAAAAAACAAAAAGTTTTCAAGCAGGGGCAGATGATTATATCACAAAACCAATAAACAGAAAAGAATTATTATCAACAGTAGGAAAATATTTATATATTTTTTATTTAATAATAAATTTAATTTCTTAAAAATTTTTCCCAAAAAAACGCTAAAATTTCAATAATTTATTAAAAAAAATTTTTTTTCAAAAAACGTCTAAAATTTTTAATTTTTAACGAAAAAAAATTTTTCAAAAAAACGTCTAAAATTTTTAATTTTTAACGGAAAAAAATTTTTTCAA
>JAOZVH010000226.1 GCA_029938235.1 Bacteroidales bacterium | reverse complement strand
AAAAAGAAGTTCAAAAGAAAGATGATAAAAATATAGATAAAAAAGAAGTTCAAAAGAAAGATGATAAAAATATAGATAAAAAAGAAGTTCAAAAGAAAGATGATAAAAAAGAAATAAATATTTCTTCTGAAGAAAAAAAAGAATTAATAGTTAAAGATGAAAGAACATTATCTCAAAAGCAGTTAGACAATTTAGAAATTTTTAAACCTAGTGTTAAAAAATTAGCTGGTACAACAGTTGTTGGTAAAATTAAATTGCCTATAAAAATTGATAGAAAAAAGAAATCAAAAACTTCTGATAAAAATAGAAGAAATAATACTTCACAAAGAAGGAGAAAAAGAATAGTTTATAATAAAAATAAACCAATTAATATTAATAGAGAACGTAAAGAAGCAGGAAAAAGAGATAAAAATAAAGAGGAACAAAAAAAAGATAATCGTAGAAATTTTAATAGAGGAGCAAAAGATACAAAAACAAAAGACACAAAAACAAAAAATACAAGAGTAATAAATGACACAAAAACAAAAGACCAAAAGAAAACAAATTCACCACAGACTCATAACAAAAAACCACAAAATAGAATTTCACATCGTGGGAATAATGTAAGACCACAAAATCAAAGAAATGTAGCAAGAAAATGGCAAAACAGGAAATTCCCTCCAAAACCTGAGATTGTACAAGAAGATGTTAATAAGCAAATAAGAGAAACACTTGCTAAATTGACAACTGGAAAGAAAACTAAAACATCAAAATACAAAACCTCTAAAAGAGAATTTGCTCGTAAAAAAAGAGAGAAAGAAATAGAAAAAAGAGAAAAAGAAAAGAAAATTTTGAAAGTTACAGAATTTATTTCTGTGAACGAATTTGCTTCTATGATGTCTATAGGAATAGATAAAATTATAGCAAGTTGTATGAATTTAGGACTTTTTGTTTCTATTAATCAACGTCTTGATTCTGACACATTAACTTTAATTGCAGAAGAATTTGGTTATAAAGTTGAGTTGGTATCATTAGAATTGCAAGAAAATTTAGGGATTAAAAAAGATAAAGAAGAAGACTTAATTGAAAGAGCTCCAATAGTTACGGTAATGGGACATGTGGATCATGGTAAAACTTCTTTATTAGATTATGTTAGGAATACAAATGTTATTGCCGGAGAAGCCGGAGGAATAACACAGCACATAGGTGCTTATAATGTAACTCTTGATGATGGTAAAAAAATTACATTTTTAGATACTCCCGGACATAAAGCATTTACAGCTATGCGTGCAAGAGGAGCAAAAGTTACTGATGTTGCTATTATTGTTGTTTCTGCTGATGATGGAGTTATGCCAAGAACGGTTGAAGCAATAAATCATGCGAAAGCAGCAGGAGTTCCTATTGTTTTTGCAATTAATAAAATTGATAAACCCGGAGCAAATCCAGAAAAAATAAAAGAAGAATTAGCAAAAATAGATATGCTTGTTGAAGACTGGGGAGGAAAATATCAATCTCAGGAAATTTCTGCTAAATTTGGTAAAAATATTGATGAACTTTTAGAAAAAGTTATTTTTGAAGCTGATTTATTAAATTTAAAATCTAATCCAAAAAGGTTAGGTTATGGTTCAGTTTTAGAATCATCGCTGGATAAAGGACGTGGTTATGTTACTACTTTGCTTGTGGAAAATGGAAATATAAATATTGGTGATGTTATACTTGCTGGACCTTACACCGGAAGAATAAAAGCAATGTATAATGAGCGTAACCAAAAAATTAAAAAGGCTGAACCTTCTACACCTGTCCTCGTTTTGGGATTAAATGGTGCACCAAGTGCTGGTGATAATTTCAATATTATGAAAGTTGAAAGAGAAGCTAAGGAAATTGCAAATAAAAGAGAGCAATTACAAAGAGAGCAAAATAGAAGAACACAAAAGCATATTACATTAGATGAAATTGGAAGACGTATTGCAATAGGTGATTTTAAAGAATTAAATCTTATCGTAAAAGGTGATGTAGACGGTTCTATAGAAGCACTTGCAGATTCGTTAATTAAAAAATCCACAGAGAAAATTCAAGTTAATGTTATACATAAAGCTGTTGGACAAATTTCCGAATCAGATGTGATGCTGGCAACTGCTTCAAATGCAATTATTATTGGTTTCCAAGTTAGAATTTCACAAGGAGCAAGAAAAATCGCAGAAAAAGAAAATATAGATTATAGATTATATTCTATAATATATGATGCAGTGAAGGACCTAGAAGATGCTATGTTAGGTATGTTGAAAGTTGAACACAAAGAAGTCGTTATTGCTACTCTGGAAATAAGAGAAACATTTAAAATCTCTAAGGTTGGTACAATTGCAGGCTGTTTAGTCAAAGACGGTAAAATTACTAGAAATAGTAAAATTAGATTAATTCGTGATGGTATAGTTGTTTATACAGGTGTGCTTGGTTCTTTGAAACGTTTTAAAGACGATGTAAAAGAAGTGCAAAAGGGTTATGAATGTGGTTTGAATATAGAAAACTTTAATGACGTAAAAAACGGTGATATTGTTGAAGCTTTTGAAAAAGTTGAAATAAAAAATACTTCTTTATAAAAAAAATGGAATTTTCTTTTTTATTAAAAAAGAAAATTCCATAAAATAAATAACGAAAAATATTAATTTATTTTTGAATTAAAAATTTAGAAGAACTTAATTTATTCATTTTTTTGTCAAAAATTTTATAAAAATAAATTCCATTTGTCATTTCTGACAGAGAGATAAAGTTTTCATTATTGATTTTCTCTCTTAAAATATTTTTTCCGTAAATATCATATATTTCTATTGAATTTGCATTAATATTTTTTTCTATAAAAATTTTTTCTTTTGCTGGATTAGGATATATTTTTATGTCTTTATCAACATAAAATGTTTTTTCCGAGGAAGTTGGCAGAATTTTTAAATAAGAAATACTGGAAAATTCTAAGTCCACTTTATTTTGTGATACTTCTATGTTTAATTCAGGTTTAACTATTGCTTTTACTATTGGAACACCTATTCCTTTTGCATACCAATTATAAACTACAATTGTATCTATGCTTCCCGGTAGAACATCAGATGGCACTTCTATCCATTGAAAACCAAGATATGGAATTTCTATACCAACATCAAAAGTAATTTCGAAAGTTCGCTCTGTTTTTTTTCTAATGGTTTCAAATTGACCTGTAGGAAGAATAATTTGACCAAAATCATCTATAATATGTGTAGAATTCATAGAAATATTAAAGCGAATAGAATCTATATCTTCTCCAGTCATTGTAATTCCAGCAACGACTTCAAAAGATAAAGTATCAAGAAAATCAAAAGTGTTAGCAATAGAAAAAGATTCATTCAACTCACCATAAAAAGAAGAACCATGAGACATAGGAAAATCTAAAATTTTAAGAGGAGCAGACAATGAAGTGTAGCCAAAAATTCCTTCGGGAATATCTGAAGGAGATAAATTTAAACCTAAATCAGCAAAATCAATATTTAATAATTCAACTTTATTATTAGTTTTATTTAAAAAAACTAAACTGTTATCAGATCTTTCTAAGACTAAATTTGCATTTGGAAATTCATTTGCAAGTTCATCACCGTACTCTGAAAGAGATTTAAAAAAAATCGTATCCTTAAAATTTTCATTTAATCCGCTTAAATCCCAATCTCCACCTTGTAAATTTACAAAATTTACATCTTCCAAAACAGTATCAACAGAAAAAATGAATTCGTCATTTTCTATCGCATAATCATCGTAATCGTAAATAATTTGCGAATAAGAAATTTGTGAATAAAAAAAGAATACAAAAAATAAATAATATAATTTTGTCATAATTTGTTTTTAAAAAATGATTATTTTAGTAATACGAAAATAAAAAAAATAAATTGCATTAAAAAGAATATTTTTATATTCATTTTTTTTCCAATAAATTTTAAATTTTTGATGTTTTTTGAAAAAAATTTTTTTTTAATTTAAAAAGGAAAATAATTTTTAAAATATTATGAATTTTATTTTAATTATAAAAATGTTTATTTATGTATGAAATTTTTTTCTACAATAGAAAAATCATATTAACAAATGATTTTAATTTATTAGAAAATAAAAATATTTTTTTTGATAAAAAAGTAATTTTTAATGAAAAAAATTACTCTTTACAAAAAATTATATCTGATTTTGAAAAAAATACTTCTGTAAATTCTATGTGTATTTTTTCAGAAAATTTGGAAAAATTATTTGAAATTTTTCTAAATAATTTCGAAATTATTGAAGCCGCAGGTGGTTTAGTTTTTAATAAAAAAAATCAATTTTTAGCTATATTTCGTTTTGGAAAATGGGATCTTCCAAAAGGTAAAAAAGAGAATGATGAAAAAAACGAAGAAACTGCAATAAGAGAAATTGAAGAAGAATGTGGAATTTCTAATTTGAAAATTATAGGAAATTTAAAAACAGTTTACCATACATACAAATTAAATGAAAAATTTATTTTAAAAATAACTTATTGGTTTAAGGTTTTTTATGGAGATAATGAAAAACTTATTCCTCAGAAAGAGGAAGATATTTTAGATGTAAAATGGATAAATTTTTCTGATAAAAATTTTTTTATAAAAAATACTTATAATTCTTTAAAAAAAATTTTTCAAGATGAAAATTAAAAACATAAAATTTTGGACGATTTTGAAAAAAAATTTTTTTAATTTGAAATTAAAAATTATTGAAATTTTGGGCTTTTTTTGAAAAAAAAAGTTTTTTTATTTTGAAATTAAAAAATATTAAAATTTTGGGCTTTTTTTGAAAAAAATTTTTTTTATTTTGAAATTAAAAAATATTAAAATTTTGGACGATTTTGAAAAAAAATTTTTTTCAAAATCCATCAAAAATTTTATAATAAAAAAAATATAAATTTGCAAAAAAAATTAAAAATTATGTCAAAAAAAGAAATCAACGAATATTATAAAAATCTTGAAAAAGCTAAACGTTTTGGCGGAACGAAAAATGAAATTTCAATTAAAAGACCATTTATTAATTTGCTGGAAAATTATTTTAATACAAAAAATTTGTATCCGGTTGATGAATTATCTTTGAAAAATTCCAACAAAAGACCAGACGGAACAATAAGAGATATAAACCAAATTGACTGGGGGCATTGGGAAAATAAGGACGAAAATGATAATTTAGAAAAGGAAATCGAAAAAAAATTTAAAATTGGCTATCCGAAATTTAATATAATTTTTGAAAATACCATCGACATTATTTTGTATCAAAATGGAAAAAAGGTAATGTTTGGAAAAATGAAAGATGCTAATTTTCTTGATGAAATTCTTACACAATTTGTGAATTTTGTCATTCCGGAAGTGCATGAATTTCAAAATGCCATAGAAAATTTTAAAAATGACATTCCGGAAA
>JAOZVH010000045.1 GCA_029938235.1 Bacteroidales bacterium | reverse complement strand
TTTCAAAAAAAATTTTTTTCCAAATTGACGTTTTTTTTAATAATTTCAAAAAAAAAATTTTTTTCCAAATTGACGTTTTTTTTAATAATTTCAAAAAAAAAATTTTTTTTCAAATTGACGTTTTTTTTTAATAATTTCAAAAAAAAAATTTTTTTTCAAATTGACGTTTTTTTTTTAATAATTTCAAAAAAAAAAAATTTTTTCAAATTGACGTTTTTTTTTTAATAATTTCAAAAAAAAATTAAATTTTTTATGAAAATATTAAATTTTTTTATTATCTCCTGTTAGTACTTTCTTCAATTTATTTATTTGTTTTATTGTTCCAAGTGCAAATAATTTATCTTTTTTATGAAGTTTTATTTTCGGTGACGGATTGAATATATATTCACCATTTTTATTTTTTAAACCTATTAAATTTGCTCCGGAAACATACCTAATATTTAATTCTGCTATTGTTTTATTAAAAAAACAAGAATTTAATTCATCGCAAGAAATTTCTTCTAAATTTACTTCTACACCACTTTTTAATAAAATTGCTTCTAAAAATTCAACAATATCTGGCTGTACCACAAGTTTTGCCATTCTTGTGCCGCCAACTTTATCTGGCATAATTACATTATTTGCACCAGCTCTTTTTAATTTTACATCAGAATTTTCCTTAGAAGCACGACTAATAATAATCATTTTTTCATTAAAAGCACGAGAAGTTAAAACAACAAATAAATTATCTGCATCATGAGGCAAAGTTGTAATTAAAGAGCCAGCTTTTCTTATTTCTGCCTTTTCAAGAACTTCATCTTGTGTAGAATCACCTTTTATATAAAATAAGTTTTTATGACTCATATGTTTTTTAGAAATTAAACCAGATTGTTTTTCTACAACAATAACAAATTGCCCTAAATCTAATAATTCCTGAGTTGCTTGTTTTCCATTACGACCATAACCGCAAACAATAGTATGATCTTTTAATTTTTTTATTCTTTTATCCATAATATAATTTCTATAAGTTTTTTGAAAACCTCCTTCAACAATATAAGCGGTGAAAGTTGTAATAACATAAGCGAAAATTCCCAGACTAAAAATTATCAATAAAGAAACAAACATCTTTCCTTCTATGGAAAGTGGTTTAACTTCACCAAAACCAACAGTTGACATAGTGATGATGGTCATATAGAAACCGTCAGCAATACTATAATTATTAAAATATGCAAAACCAAAAGTTCCAATTAAAGTGACTAAAATTAGAAATGAAACTCCTATATATAAATTATTTAAATTATTTTTTTCATCTTCCATTTTAAAATTCAATAATTTTAAATTCTACACGTCTATTTTTTTTTCTTCCTTTCTCATTATTTTCTGATGCAATTTGGAATTTATTTCCATATCCTTTTGCAATTAATCGATTTTTTTTTATTCCAAATTTCACTAAATAATTTACAACTTCATCTGCTCTCATCTGAGAAAGTTCTAAACTATTTACAAGTTTTCCTGTATGTCCAGAAATTTCAATTTTTGCTTTTGGATATTTTTTTAACATTTTAATTAATTTTTTTAATTCGGGATAAGATGAAATAAGCAACTTATCTTTAGAGCGTTTAAATGCAATATTTTTTAAAATAACTTTTGTTCCAATGGAATTTTCATTTAAAATTAAATTTTCAGAAAAGTCTATATATAAATTTTTATCAAGCATAATAACTTTTTTTTCAACAAAATTTGATAAAAAATTTTTAGTTTCTATTTCGCTTAAAACTTTATTTTCCTTATTAATAATTAAATTTTTTAATTTCATAGGTCTTCGTAAATTTTCAAAAGAAGAATCATAAGGAACTTTTAAATCCAAATTATATGAAAAATTATTTGCATAAATATAATTCAAGTTATAATTTTTATTAACTTTTAAATTCAAAATATATTTACCATTTTCTTTATTTGGCGTAAACAAACCTACAATATCAAAATTATTATCTGTAACAGTAATCTGCATAATTTCACCATTTTTAATATCTTTTTTCAAAAAGTATCCTTCGGCGACAACGGTTTTAGAGTTTTTTGTTTCTTCCAAAAAATGCGTTTTTTCTCTACAATTTCCATCCATGAAATTCGCTGTAAAAATATCAAAATCTCCTTTTCCTCCTCTTCTTTGAGAGTCAAAATATCCTTTTAAATTTTTTGAATTTAAAAAAAAATTCAATTCGTCTTCCGGAGAATTTACAGGAAAACCCAAATTAATTACATCACTCCAATTTTTATCTATCCAATCAGAGTAAAAAATATCATAATTTCCCATCGTTTTATGTCCTTTCGAACTAAAAAACAAAGTATTTGTTTTTTCGTAAAAAAACGGCGAATTTTCATCAAAAGATGTGTTTATAATTTTTCCAAGATTTTTTGGTTTACTCCATTTATTTTTTCTTTTTCGTACAGAAAAATAAATATCAAAACCACCAAAACCTCCTTTTCTATCACTTACAAAAAATAAATATTTTCCGTCTGGAGAAAAACTTGCATGAATTTCATTATATTTAGAATTAATTTTCAATTTTTTTTCTTTTGTCCATTTTCCCTTTTTAAAAAAAGAAATATAAATATCATTGTTTTTACAAATTAACAATTCATTTCCATTTGAAGAAATGCCTGTAATTTTGCTTTCATTACTGATTTTTTCCAAAAAATTTGTTTCTTGATTTTTTACAATTTCATTAAAATATTTTTTATTTTTAATAATTCTTTTATCTCCATTTTCATTAGAATTATAAAAAATATTATTTTCATTTTTCGAAAATATTAAATTATTTTCAGAAAATTTTGTGTTTAATTTTGAGAAATTTTCAACTTCAAGGTCTAATGGATTTTTTAATAATTCTATAGCATTTTTACAAATTGAAATTTCTAAATCAATTTTATAAAATTTCTGATTTTTTTCAATCATAGATTTTATATCTTTCAAAGTAAAAATTGCCCCTGAAAATTGATAATCTAATTGATATGATTTACTTAGAAGCAAATAAGAATTTATCATTTCATCAGTTATTTTTAAATTTGGCTCTTTTGAATATTTTAAATTAATTATTTTTACTGCTTTTTCTAAATAAGGAATAGATTTTGTTTTTTTATATGGAATTTGTAAATAACACATTCCTATTTTTAAATTTATTTCTAATTCATTTGGAAATTGCTTTTCTAATTCAAGAAAAATTAAAAGAGAATTTTTATAATTTTTTTCATTAAAAAAAACTAATGCTTTTTCATAAGAAAAATTTTTATATTTCTGAGCGTAAGAGCGTATAAAATATAAATTAAAAATCAAAAAAAAAAATGTAAATCCTCATAAAAAAAATTTTAAAAAAATATTTTTTTTTTTTGAAAAATTAAAAAAAATTAAAAAATTTTTTTTTGAAAAAACGGCAAAATTTTATGATTTTCAAATTAAAAAAAAACGGCACATTTTAATGAATTTAATTATTAAAAATAATTTTTTCAAAAAAACGGCACATTTTAATGAATTTAATTATTAAAAAAAAATATTTTTACTTTACAAGTAGAAATTATTTTTTAATATTGTTTTTTAAATATTCACTCAAAGCATAAAACATCCAAGACTGCGCCCAACGCATATAAGGAATTTTTGATGAAATTCCTTTTTTTAATTGATAGTAAAAATATCCATTTTCATCTTGCATATTATTAATTGTCCAGTTTAAAACTTTATCAATTAATTCTTTATTTTCTTTGAAAATATTTAATCTGGAAAATGTGATAATCATTTGTGAAGGACAATGAATATCTATTGGATAAGTTTTATTATCGAAATATTTTGGTGTTCCGTCTTCAAGAAAAAAGTTTTTTTTGTAATAATTCAAGCCAATTTTTAAGTTTTCTTCGAAAGAAAAATCTTGCGAATATTTTTGATATTCATTAATACATTCTAAATTATATCCTGTATGAAAACTATCTACCCAATTTTGAACTTTTAATTCTCCATAAATCCAAGAACCATCTTCTTTTTGAGCATTTGCACAAGAAATAACAGAGTTTTGAGATAATTCTATTAGTTCTGATTTTTTTGTATAAAAATAAGAACGTGCTAATAATCTACTTCCAATTAAAGACGCATTATAAACTCTCGTATTATCAAAAGGCGAATAAGAAAAAATAAATCCTTTTTCTTTTTTCGTTCTATTTAAATCTTTTATTATAAAATTACAAGACGATAAAGCGCTTTCTAAATATTTTTCATTTTTCGTAATATCATAAGCGTTCATCAAAGCATAAGCAATAAAACCAGTTGCAACGACGGTCGGAGTATTTTTTTTTAAGAAAAAAGCACGAGATTGCCAATCAAAATTATATCCCCAACAAGCACCAGAAAAATTTTGATTTTGCAGTTTTATTAATTCCTTAGCAAGTAAATTTATTTTTTGTAAATATTCTTGTTTTTTTTCAATTTTATAAAGATTGCAATATCCAGATAAAAAAAGACCTAATCCCTTAGGATTAAAATCTTTTTTTACAAAAAGTAATTTTCTTAAATTAATTGGATTTCTTTTGAAAAGTTGTATCCATGCAAGACGAAAAAAATAAATCTTTTTAAAAATTGGTGTTTTCTGAAATATTTTACTATTTAAACCATCGTAAGGATCCCAACCTTTAAATTTTTCTTTTTCACAATAATTTTTTAACTTTTCAAAACTCGATAAAATATTTTTTTTCATAAATTTTCATAAATTTTTTCCAATCTTTTAGCAACAGTACTTGCATAAAATTTTTTTTTAGCAAACTCATAATTATACTCAGAAATTTTTATTCTTTCTTTTTTTTGCATATATAAGATTTTATCTATTTTTTGAGCATAATCTTCTGGATTTAAAGATTGAATTAAATGTCCCATTTTATTTTCTTCAAAAAAATCAACTAAACCTCCTACGGGACGACTAATAATAATACAACCAAAAGCCATTGCTTCTAAAACAGAATTTGGCATACCTTCGGCATATGAAGGTAAAATATAAAATAAAGATTCATTAAAAGCATTGATTTTATCTTCTCCATTTATGTGTCCTAGTATTTCAATATTTGCAATATTTTCTCTTTTAATTTTATCTTTAATTCTCTCTACTTCACTACCACTACCAGCAAGAATTAATTTAATATCAGGATATTCTTGTTGTAAAATTTTAAATATGTCTATTGTTTCATAAATTCCCTTATATTTTTCTAAACGTGATAAAAATAAAATTTGCATTTTTTTATTTTTAATATCTTCTTTTTTATAATTTGCCAGCAATTCATCATCAACTTTTGTTGTTTCTAAAAAAATAGATTTTGTTATTCCCCATTTTTGTAATTTGTTTTTAAAATCACTTGCTAAAACAATATGAGCATTTGCCTTATTATAAATTCTTTTAAATAATTTAGGATATTTATTACTTATTTTTTTTTCAACATCAGAGTTCCAGCCACGCCAAAAAATTACAACTTTTTTTTTAAAAAATTTAGAAATCATCAAATAAATAGCATCTCTTATTATTGCTTTTATTCTCAGAGATGGATTTAAATGAATAATTTCAGGTTTAAACTTAATCAAAGTTATCATAAATTTAATTAATCCAAAAGGCAATAGAATGGCCATTAATATTTTATTTTTTCCTTTATTACCAACATAGTGATATTTAATATTTAAGGAAAATTTATCTTTTAAACCTGAATAATAATTACCAACCCCACCAGTTTTTCTTGGAGGTGTATTTATTAATATTTTCATATAATATCTTTTTTTCTTTTATCTTTTAAAAATTCAATATAACCTTCTTTATCTTGTTCATTAGCCATTACATCGTAATCTAATTCATCTATATGACCAATTATCTTAGCAGGAACTCCTCCAACAATGTAACCTTTTTTTATGCTTTTAGCAACCACAGTATTAGGAGCAACAATAACATTATCTTCTATAATTACAGCTCCATTAATTACTGATCCAGAGCCAATAAAGACATTATCGCATATCTTAGGTACATTTTTATAAGGAAATTTTCTCATAAATTTTGCTCCGTGACCAATCTTACAATTTTTACCTATTTGAGTATCTTGATGCATTATGACTCCCATACCACCTGCTGTAAAACTTGTTCCTTTACCTATAATAGATTGGTGAGGAATTCTACTGCTGTAAATTATAAAAATAAATAACCTGATTAAGTTAGGTATTAATGGTATTTTTTTTAAAAAAAACCATCTTGCTATTCTGTAAAAAAATATGACATTAATCATAATTTATTTCTTTAATTAAAATATTTTCCTTTGATTTAATAAATCTTTTTTTCAAATTAATTTTGTTTTCAACAACAGATATCATAAATATTAAAGAAAAAAATAAATCTAAAAAAAATCTATTGTTGCCTTGTGTTAACAATACAATAATATACATAAAAAATAAAGAATATGCTAATATATTATATTTACTGTAGTAATTTTTTTTTATTTTTCTAAAAACTAATACTAAAAATGATATGAGTAAAAAAAAACCTAAAAGTCCATGATAACTTATGGCATCTACATAACCATTATGCGATATTACTCTTAAACCAATATCTTTTTTCATTAAATCTTTTGCTTTTTCTGGACCCAAACCGAATATAATACTTATAACATCGGCATTCATCCAGTTTTTAAAATTTGTATAAGAAAGCCATAATCTTCCAGACCCAACTCTTTTAAAATCTGAATAATCTTGATTGGAATAAACATTCTTATCTTGAATTCTCATTTGTAAAACCTTATCTTTTTTATACACAAAAAAATAAAAACTTGGCAGAATTACCAATAATGCAAATGATATAATTATTTTTCTCTTTGCATTTTGATTTTTAAAAAAAATAAAATAAGAAGTAATGATCAGTAATAAAAAACCAGTTTTAGCATAAGTTTTATATTCTGTATATAAAGCTAATATCAATATTAAAATATATAAAAGATTATTTTTCTTTTCTTTTAAATGAAGCAATGAAAATAATAGAAAAATTATAGCTACAGCTATGCTTATATTTGCAGAGTGCGTATTTTGAAAAAATCCAACAAAACCTTCTCCTTCTCCTCCATATCTTTCTAATTCGTAACCTTGCTTATTTGCTTCTAAGTATCCCATTAGAAACGGAATACTAGATATAATCATATAAATAGAAATAGTCTTAAGGAAATTAAAATATTTATTAATATTATATTTATTAATATAATTTAATGAAAAATGTAATAATAGTGGTATAAATAAAGTTTTTGAAAAACTTGTTATTGTTTGAATAGGATGTGTAATTGTTTCTGTAGAAAATAGTACCTTAAAGGCTATTAAATAAGAAACAAAAATTAATATATTGATTTTTTTTCCTTTTTTTAAAATAAAAAAAGACAATATCATTAACATTATCATTTTCCATATAACAATAAGTTTTATTCCACCAATGAAGATACGTGGTCCTAAGTAAAATAAAATAAAAAATATTGAAAATAGTATAATGTGTCTAATAATTTTATTTAAACTGTAAGCCATTTTATCAAAATGATTGTATAATTTTTTCTAATTTTTTATTTTGAAAATCTCTTGAATATTTTTCAATTTTATTCTGATGAAATTGAAATCCTAAATTTTTGTTTTCTTTATACTCCTTAACAGCAAATAAAATAAATTGTTTCATTTGTTTAAGTTTATTGATAACACTTCCTGTTCCAGTTTCTTCTAAAATATCATTAATTTCTCCATTATCATAACAAATTCCTAAAATAGGTTTTTGCATTCCAATATATTCAAATAATTTACCGGGTATAGCGACTTCTTTTTCATTATTCCATTGCAATAATAATAGAATATCACTGTTTTTTTGAATTTCCAGAGATTTTTTTCTTTCAACAATAGGAAATACATTTACAAAATTATCAACATTAAATTTTTTAGCAAGATAATTTATTTTACTAACTGTTTTCCCATAGAAATTAATTGAAATATCATTTTCTGAAACTAATTTTTCGTTTTTCAATTCTTCAATTGCTTGAAATAAAACAGACGGGTCTCTTCTTTTAGGAATAATACCTCCTAAATAAGAAATAATTAATTTATTATTATGTTTTTGCTCATCTTTATTAAAATAATCATATCCATTGTAAATAACATCTGTCATTTTTTTATGGGTATCTTTTAATATTTTTTGCATATAATATGTAGTCGTTACAATACGAGATGCATACTTTAAAGTTTTCTTTTCTATATTTATATTTTCGGCAAATTTTTTTTCATTTTCAGGATAATAAGGATTAGACCATAAATCTCTAAATTCTGGTATCCAAGAAGTATTATATTTTTCTGATAACTTGCTACCTATAATTGCAGAAGAAGCTGGACCTGATGATGTATAAATTAATTCAATTTTATTATTTTTTATAATTTTTTTAGCTCTCTTAAAAGCTAAATAACGCCAAATATTAATACCTATTCCTTCTGGCAAATTACTTACAGACCTTATAAAAATTTTATTAAAAGCTTTAGCAAAGAATATTAGAACTTTATTGTTATTATGTTTCTGACTTAAATCTAATAATTTATCTGCATTTGGAAACCAGACATAATGAGTATTAATATTTTTTGCTATAGATAAATTTAAATTCATATAACGCTTGGCTGTAATTACGTGCACAATATAATCCTTATTTTGCATATATTTAACAAAATTAGATACTCTAACAGCACTTATTGCATTAAAAGGTTGATATGAAAAACTAATAACTAAAATATGTTTTTTATTGCTCATTTTTAAATATATTAAATTATACTTTTTATAAAAAAATATAATGTAGATATTAAATTAAAAATTATTTTAAAATCTATTATTATATCTATAAGATATAAAACAATAATAGATATTATTATAAATTTTAGTAAATTAAATTTATCATCTACAATATAAAAAACAAAACTAAATATTAATATTGAAATTAAAATAATTATTGATAAATAATATATTCTTTTATAAAATACATGAGCAGTAATATATTTTTTTAAATAATTTTCATATAAGCTATTCCTCTTACTATATGTTTTATTAATTATTTTATTATAATTATTTAATTCAATATCAAATGGTAAAACAATATTAATATTAGCTGGATGTTCAAATATTTCTAATTTACAAACTTTATATTTGGAATTAAATGAATCTGCAACAAAAGAAGAATCTATTGAAATATTTTTGTTACTATTAATCTCAATAGGCATAGATCCAAGTAATAATTTAATTTGCTTTTTATTATAAGAAATTATTTCAATTTCTTTATTTAATAAAAATCGAGAAACTGATTTATTATAATTATTTGAACTATCATTAATTATGATTGTATTTTTATCAAAACTTATACTTCTGTTTAATTTAAAATTTTTGTAATAATTAGTTCCTTGAAAAACTAATGTTTTGTCATTTATTAAATTAACTTCTGAAGAATCTGTTTTAGGAATATCAAGAAAATGAAAACCATTTTGAGACTTACTTGATAAAAAATATTTTCTAAATTTATCAGAATGGTCATAATTATAAGGACCAGTATTAATAAATAAAGGGTAATTATTCATATTAATATAGACAGATAAGTCTTCAGGTAGTTTATGAACATTTGGAGAATTATATAAAGAAACAAATAGTAAATTAAAAAAATTATTGCCAGTTGTATCATTATAAGATTTGATACCTGCTATATTATTAATGAAATTAAAAATGTAACTTTTATTATCAGTTAAACTATCTACTAAATATCCATTATAAGAATCTCCTAAACCTTGTCTAAAACCATTTTTTAAAGATATTATTTTAAAATATTTTTTTGTTTTATCTAATCTATTTTTTAATATTTTAGTAAGATCATTGTCTTTTTTTAATTTATTTAATAATAAGTAAATATCACTTAATGTTTTATAAATAAAAATGTGGTATCCACTTGCAGCTTCTAAAACGCTTCCATCTTCTGCTAAATAATAATCTATTAAACCTCTTATTCTTTCTGATATAATTGAAAAATATTTTTCATTATCATCTGTTTTTGCTACTGAATTCAAAAAAATCAAAATAGATTTAATTTGCATTAAACCATGATTTGTACGATAGTTAAAAAAATCATCATTAGATACAACATTTATTAATTGATAAATATGTTTATCTATTTCATTCGTTGATAAATTATAATTCTTAATAGCTGATTTATATTTTAACAAAAAAACCAATCTATCTGCAAAAGCGTGATCACCTACAAAATGAACATTTGAATTAAAAATATAATTAGATTTCTTAATAAGAGAAGAAATATAATTATTGATAAAATTTAATTTTTTCTCATCTAATTTACCTAAGAAAATAGAATCTAAATAATTATTAAATCCTGTTAAAGTTAATGTCGCAGCTGTGTGTGAGTTGTTATCAAAAACAAATTCAAAATCTTTATTTTCTAAAGAAGTTTTATAAAATAATTTTTCACTAAATTTAAAAAAAGCAGTGTCTTTGGATAAAGAAACATCAATATGGAAAGCTTTATTATAGGAAATTAAATTTTTTATCTTATTATAATCTATTATACTATTATTTAAAATTTTAGAAAATTGATTAATTTTATCGTTACTAATTAAAAAATCAATATCTTTTCCTCTAAAATAATTTAATAATAAGGTAAAATGCAATACAGATATTATAATTAATAGCAATATATATATAATTTTTTGCTTTTTCATTGAAAAATTTTATATCTTTTTTTCTGATAAATTAAGCAACTTTTTATAAAGTGCATCAACAACAGATTTACCTTTATTCTTTTTTAAAATAGCCCTATTTTTTTCTATCTGTTTTACAGATAAAGGAAAAAATGCTTTTTCTTTTTTTTCTATAATTTCATCTATAGTAAATATTTCATAGCCTAAACTTTTAAGGAAAGAGTAGGTTGGATTATTTTTATTAAAAAAAATTTTATATCCTATTTGTAAACCCACATATACAATATACATACCTTGTTGTCTTTTATGATTCATAATTAAATAACCAAAAGAAGACATTAATTTATTATATTCTTTTTTTTCTATAAATTTTAGTAAAGGCTCAAAATTATTTCTTAATTTTTTATTTCCATAATTAGCAATATAATTAGCATATTTTTTATCACCATAACTTAAAGGAACGATAATTTTTCTATTTTCAATATTTATTTTACCTAAAATATCTATGATTTCTATATGATTACTTGTAAAAGTAGCTGAATTACCAATCATTATATTTTTATTTTTTATAACATTTTTTGGATTAACATTTAATCCATCTTGCATTTCTCCATAAATAAAATTAATATACTTTAAGTGAGGAGCATTATAATATCTTTTAATAATATTAAATTCATTTTCTATAATAGGTGCAATATGAGTAATTTTATCTATAGCTTTTTGTTGAAAATGATATTTATTTTTTATAATACCAAATTTTGTTAAAATATATTTAATCCACTCTTTTGTGTTTTTAGATTGTTTATTTCTTAACTTATTTGTTTTAGATAAAAATAATTGTTCATTTAATTTAGGATGAGACTGATAAAGATCACCACCCCAAACACACCAAACAACAGGAACTTTAATATCAGCTTTACTAAGCATTATAGCTTTATGCTTAGTAAAATAATGAAGAACTATTAAACTAAAATTATTTAATTTTTTAATAAAATTATTTTTTACTAATTCATTAGGCTTAATAAGAAAAATATTTTTAATATTTTTAATATAATCTAATTTTTTTTCTTTGGTTTCTATATAAAAAATATTTTTTCTCTTATAATTCTGTTTTTCAAAATTAGAAATAATAGTATTTACGAATTTTTTATCATTACGAAATATATGTAAAATCATTTTATTTTATATCTTTCAATATGAATTATTTAATTTGATTTTTGTTATTAATATTCAAATACTTCAACATTTTATATATATCATATTTTTTTTTATATATATAAAAATTATATTTTTTATATATATTTATTGCTATCTTATTTTGATGAGATACTTCAAGACTAATTGTTTTAAAATTTTCTTTCAAAGCATAATTAATTGTATTTTTTATTAATTTATTTGCTATACCTCTTTTTGAAAATTCTCTATCTACACTAACACTAGTAATATGTCCATTTAATGTTATATCATCATTTAAATAACAAGCTATTAATCCAACTAAATTGTCATGATTATTCCATGCTTCAAATGTTATTGCATATTCTCTTATTTTTTTAGAATATTGATGTATATTTACATAAGAAGATAATTTTGGAATAAACAAATCTGAACATTTATTGAGATGTTCTTCTATATTTTTTTCAGTGGCAATATTTATCCTATAAAGAATACTATTAGACTTCATAACTATTTATTATTATTTTTATAAAAATCTTTTAGTATTAAAAAATTTTTTTTTGCATATTCTTTTACTTTTTTAATTCTATTTGTTAAATGTTTTTTGATTTCCGCTTCATTATTTAAACATTTTTTTACTTTATCTAAGATATCTTGTAAATTATTTGGATCACTTACATAGTCTATTACTTGCATAACATTTGCAAATCCTTCTAATTTATGAGCTTTAGGTTCATGTCCATAATCAATAATAACTGTTGGAATACTTTGAGAAAGTGCAGCTACTGCCGCATGAATTCTTCCGCTTATTAATATATTTAATTTACCAATAATTGCTTTTGTTTCCCAAGGGTTATATAGTCCATCTAATAAAACAACATTTTTAATGTTAACAACATTTCTTTTTTCTAAAATATTATACAGCTGTTGAGCAAAAGGAAAATCTCTACCTTTGATAAGTTTAAAATTAGGAGGTAATTCAAAACCATTAGAATGCGACATTAAAAAAATTTTTGTTTTATCTGTCTGCAAAATAAATTCTATTGTTTCAACAAAATTTAATAATTCTTTATCTTTTATATCCTTTTTATCAAAAGGACCTTCTTTTAAATTCCAACCACAAATAATAAAACCTATTTTTTTAATATTATCATCATCCAAACCAATTTGATGATAAATATCTAACATATTTTCTTCTTTTTCTGGCTCAAATAAAAATGCTGGACATACTAAATTAATAACATTTTTTGTATTAAATCCATCTTCTGAAAGTAATTTAGAACTTATATTTTCCCTATTAGTAACAATATCAAAATTCTCAAATACCTCTTTTGTAAAATCATTAAGATGATTTTTAAAAGGACCCGGAGAACCTGCAAGCATTGCTGTTTTTTTTCTTAATAGCTGTGCAACCCTATTTTTTATTAAACCTATTAAAAATCTATTACTACCCAAAAAATCAGCATTATCTCCCCAAATATCACCACTAAAATCAATTACAAGATCAGCATTTAAAACTTCTTTTATGTATGGTGTCATAGATAAAATTTTATTCGTTTTATTAAATAAATTAGCAATACCTAATTCTTTTATACATTTATCAAGATATTGATTATCATCCCATGAGTAATACAATTCCATCGGTAATCTAACAACTCTTTCTCTTTGACAAAAATCATCTGTCATTTGTAAGGTGGTTTTAATAATTGCTTTAGAAAAAACATTATGGAGCTCTCGTATAAAAGGTTCTATTATATAATAATTACCAATATTACCATATTCCATTCTTCCCCAATGCAATGTTGTTTGACCTATTAATAGTATATTCATATTTGTGTTTTTCATAATAATTCAAAATTATTTAACATTTCATTTATCTTTTCTGACGAATTAAACATCATTATATCAATGATAGATAAATAAGGAACAAAAGTATTATTAAATTGCTTATATTCTATTATATTGGTTTTTAAAAAAAATAAATTAATATATTTCTGTTCAAAAACATTTTTCTTGTATAGTACTTTACCTCCAATAGAATTAATATATACTTTCGCTTTAAAAAATTTATTAATTTCTAATACTTTTTCAACATTTTTTAAACTATGATTTATATTTAAATTTGATGATTTTATAATTTCCGTTTTTATATTTAATTCTTTGTTTAATTCTATAACAGAATTATATATAAAATCAAATAAATTAGATTCTTCTTTTAGAAAAATATTTTCTAAAATTGAAAATATTTTTTTAAAAAATGGTGCTTTTTTATAAGAATTTTGTATTTGTAATATAATTTTTTTTCTTTCTTTTAAAGAATTTTCACTTAAAAATCTCTTATCAACATTCAAAAAGTCAGAATCTTTTTTTAATGGAATAGTAAATAATTTTTCTTTTCCATTCATTAGAAATTTATTTCTATTAAACCAAGCTTTTTTACTGTATTCTATATTATCATATATCACAAACTTATCCACAGCATTTATTAGTTGGAAATATCCAATATATGGCATAAAATAAGGTTGCATTATAGCTATTTTCATAATTTTTTCTTTAAATTTTTTATAATTAATAAAATTTCTTTTTTTTCATCCAAATTTAATAGAAAAGATAATAAAATATATAAACTTAGTCCTATAAAACTTCCGACAAATAAAGATAAATAAATATTATTAACAAAATAAATAAAAATTTTCATACAAATTCCAATAAATACAGACATAAATAAAAAAGGAAATATATCTTTTAATTGGTCTAAAAAACTATAGCCTATAATTTGTTTAGTATAATAAGTATTCAAATATAGAGCAATGATAGATATAAATAATTGCCCCCAAACTAAACCTATCACTCCCCATCTATAGAAAATAAATATAGCAACAGCAATTAATATTTTTTTCAGAATTTCTAATTTTAGAAATAAATCAGAACGACCTTTTACATTTAATATATTCAAATTAATAGAATGTAAATGATAAGTAGCTCCAGCCACACACATAATTTGTAATAATGGAACAACAGCTAACCATTCTTCTTTTAATAATATAAGAATAAGTGGTTTTGCTAAGACTCCCAATATTGTCATTAAAGGAAAAATTAAAAATGTTGTCATTTTAATAAATTTTCTATAAGCATTTTTTAATTTTATATCATCATCTTGTAATTGGCTTAATACAGGAAAAGTTACATTTCTAATTAATCCATAAAAAGTAGTTGTTGGTAATTTTTTAATTTTTTCAGCCTGACTATAAAAACCTAAACTGTCAGCAGAAAATAATTTTCCTATCACTAAGGTGTATAAATTTCTAAAAATAGTATCTAATAAACCAGACAATAATAATTTAGAGCCAAAACTAAATAATGTTGTGAAAGATTTTTTAGAAAATAAAAACAATGGTCGCCATTGACTTCCGAAAAACCACAAACCTAAATTCTCTAAAACTGTTCTTGTTAAATTTTGTATAACTAATGCCCAAACTCCATAACCAACATAAGCAAAATAAATACCTGTTAATCCACCAATTAAAACTGAAAAAATGGTAATTTTTGATTGTGTTTTAAAATCTAAGTTTTTCACTAAAATAGTTCTTTGAATAGCTCCTAAAGCATTAATTACAAAACTCAAAGAAATAATTTTAGTTAACGATATTAATTTTATTTCATTATAAAAATCAGCAATTAAACCTGCTGAAAAAAACAGTATAAAGTAAAAAACAACAGCCATTAATAAATTATACCAAAAAACAGTAGAATAATCATTGCTTGTAGTATTTTTTTTTTGAATTAAAGCTGTTGTAAATCCACTATCAATAAAACTTTGAGCAATGGCAATAAATATCATAAGCATTCCTATCAAACCAAAATCAGCAGGACTTAATAAGCGTGCTAAAATAATGCCCATGATAAATTGCATACCTGTAACACCAAAACGTTCTATAGCACTCCAAAATACACCTGTTATTGCTTTTTGTTTTAAGTCGCTTGACATTAATTATTTTTTAAAATTTTGGCTATTTTTTCAATAATATTTTTTTCTAAGTCAGCATACATAGGCAAACAAATTACTTCTTGTGCTATTTTATTTGCTATAGGTAAGTTAGATTTATTCGCAGACGGTAAACCCTTATAAGTTGGAAAATTAGAAATCAAAGGATAAAAGTATCTTCTGCCATTTATGTTTTCTTTTTTTAATATTTCATATACTTCATCTCTTGATTTTCCATATTTCTTATAATCTATAAAAATAGGAAAATAAGCATAATTATGTTTTATATTTTCTAAATCTTCTAAAAAATTAAGTCCATTTATATTTTCTAAATTTTTTCTATAATGATAAGCAACTTCTTGTCTTTTTTTAATTTGTTCATCTACATATTTTAATTGCAATAAGCCAAAAGCAGATTGAACTTCGTTCATTTTTGCATTAATTCCCGGTGCAATAACAGTAGTTTCATCTGCAAAACCAAAGTTTTTTAAAAAATCAATTCTTTTTTTTGTTTTTGCGTCGGGAGAAATAATTGCTCCTCCTTCAATAGTATTAAAAACTTTAGTAGCATGAAAACTTAAAATAGATAAATCTCCAAAATTCAAAATACTTTCATCTTCTAATTTTACATTAAAAGCATGTGCCGCATCATAAATAACTTTTAAACCATAAATATCTGCAATTTCCTCTATTTTTTTTACATCACAAGGATTGCCATAAACATGGACTGGTAAAATTGCTGTTGTTTTTGGAGTAATTAAAGCCTCTATTTTTTCTGCATTGATGTTCATTGTTTTTGCTTCTATATCGCAAAATACTGGTTTGATACCATTCCAATGTAAAGCATGAGTAGTTGCTACAAAACTATAAGGAGTTGTGATAACTTCGCCTGTAATTCGCAAAGTTTGTAAAGCAGTTATTAATGCTAATGTTCCATTAGAAAAAAGAGAAATATATTTAACCCCAAGATAATCAGAAAGCTTTTTTTCTAATTCTTGATGAAATTTTCCATTATTTGTAAGCCATTTATTATCCCAAATCTTTTCTAAAGATTTAACAAACTCCTTCAATGGAGGTAAAGATGGTTGAGTTACAAATATTTTCTTTTCCATTTTATTTTAAATAAAAATAATTATTTGCAAAATTAATATAATTTTAAAAAAAAAAGAATTTTTTTTTAAATTCATAAAAAATTGGCGTTTTTTTGAAAAAGATTTTTTTAATAAAATTTTGGCATTTTTTTACAAAAAAAAATTTAATTTTAAATTTATAAAAAATATTTGATATTTTGACAAATATTTTTTTTTATAAAAAAAGTATCTATCTTTGCAGAAATTTTTTATTTATTAAAAATAATTATGCCAGTAAAAATTAGATTAGCAAGACACGGAAGAAAAGCTCGTCCATTCTATCATATAGTAGTAGCGGACGGCAGAGCACCACGAGATGGTAAGTTTATAGAAAGGATAGGTTCGTACAATCCTATGACTAATCCAGCAACTATCGATTTAAATCTTGATAAAGCATTAGAATGGCTAGAAAATGGTGCACAACCTACAGACACTGCACGTGCAATTTTGTCTTATAAAGGGGTTTTAATGAAAAAACATCTTATGCGAGGAGTTAAAAAAGGTGCTTTCTCCGAAGTAGAAGCAGAAAGAAGATTCCAAATATGGTTGAACGAAAAAGAAAGCAAAATAAATAATAAGATAGAAAAATTAGATATCGAGAAAAAAGATAAAAAAGCTGCCTCTTTAAAATCAGAAATAAAAGTCAAAGAAATTCGTTTGCAAAAAATTGCAAAGAAAAATGCAAAGTCTCAGGAAGCAACTGATCTAGAAGCAAAAGAAGAATAAAAATTCTTTTTTTTGAAACATTTTGTGAAAACAAATTAAAAAAATAAAGTTTTTACAAAATGTTTTATAATTTTTAAATTTTCACACCAATTAACAAGCAGATAATCAATTTGGTTAAAATTACATTAGAACTTTTGAAAATTTTATACTCATTTTAATTAGTATTATTTATTTCTATTTCTTTTTTCGTTGTTCAATTAATTTGTTTTTTTAAAAATTTAATATTTGTTTTCTTATTTTGAATAAAAATAAATTTTGGCTATAGAACCTTTTTGTGAAATATAAATTTTTTTTATTAAAAATAAGGTATTATGATTCATCGTCCACGATGATTTCGTAACTTCCATGATTCTGTTTTTTTAAAACATTAAAAATCAATACTTTAAATGTTTTCATTTAATATACACAAAATCATCGTGGACGATGAATCATAATCTTTTCACATTTTTTATGTGCGAAAAATTTCCTATCACAAAATGTTCGATAACCTAAATTTTTTTTCAAAAAAAAGCAATTATTTTAATGATTTTATTAAAAAAAATTGGCTCTTCGAACATTTTGTGAAATATAATTTTTTTATTATTAAAAATAATTATGGTTCTTCGAACCTTTTTGTGAAATGTAATATTTTTTTTATCAAAAATAAAAATAAAATGCTTCATCGTCCACGATGATTTCGTTGCATACACTATAAATTATTGATTATTAATGTTTTAATAAAAATTTGAAATAAAAATTTTGAAAAAATATTTTGAAAAAAATACAAATTTTTCACATTTTTTATGTGCAAAAAATTTCCTATCACAAAATGTTCTAATAGCCAAAAATTTTTTCCAAAAAACGAAAAATTTTAAGATTTTTTAAAATTAAAAAAAATTTTTTCAATAAAATGCCGATTTTTTAATAATTTAAAATTAAAAAAATTTTTCTCCAAAAACGACATTTTTTTAATAATTTAAAATTAAAAAAA
>JAOZVH010000225.1 GCA_029938235.1 Bacteroidales bacterium | reverse complement strand
CGTTTTTTGAAAAAAATTTTTTTTTATTTTGAAATTAAAAAATATTAAAATTTTGGACGATTTTTTGAAAAAATTTTTTTTAACATTTTTCGACCAAACAAATGTTGTATTTTTTAAAATGTTAAAATTTTGGGCGTTTTTTTGAAAAAATTTTTTTATTTTGAAATTCAAAAATATTAAAATTTTGGGCGATTTTTTATTAAAAATTTTTTAACATTGGAGGTTTCTTTTTTAACACCAATGTTTCGACATCAAATTTTGGGCGATTTTTGAAAAAAAATTTTTTTTATTTTGAAATAAAAAAAATATTAAAATTTTGGGCGATTTTTGAAAAATATTTTTTTTATTTTGAAATTAAAAAATGTTAAAATTTTGGATGATTTTTGAAAAAATTTTTTTTTATTTTAAAATAAAAAATATTAAAATTTTACGAATTTTGAAAAAAATTTTTTTAATTTTGAAATTAAAAAAATTATTAAAATTTTGAGCATAAAAAAAATTGCAAAAAAATATTAATTTTGTAAAAAATTAAAAAATGGAAACAACAATAAAAATAAATAATATTTCTGAGATAAATATTAATACGATAAAAAAAATATTAGAAGAAATTATTTTGTCATTTGGTAATGTTGAAATTACAATTAAGCCAAAATATAAATTGAAAACAGAACTATTAAATCGTATAAAATCTGTTGAAAAAGGTGAAGAATTATTAACATTTAATATTAATGAATTTGACGAATTAAATTCGAAAATTTTGAATAAAGAAAAAATTAATGTTTTAAAAAACCATAAATAATAAAAAATATGGAGATTAAAATATCTTTTCACCATAAAGCATTCAATGATTATATGGATTTTGCTTATAAAGATAAAAAAATATTTAAAAAATTAAACCTTTTAATTAAAGAAATTTTGCGAACACCATTTGAAGGAAGTGGTAATCCAGAAATGTTAAAATATAAAAAAACAGGATTTTTGTCTCGCAGAATTACGAAAATGATAGATTGGTATATCAAATGGTAAAAAATAGTATAATTATATATTCCTGTAAGGGACATTATAAATATTAAGAAATTAAAAAATATTAAAATTTTGGACGATTTTTGAAAAAAATTTTTTTTAATTTCAAATTAAAAAATATTAAAATATTTGTTTTTTTCAAAAAAAAAATTCCAAAAATCATTAAAATTTTTGGAATTTTTGAGGAAATTTTTTTTATTCTTTTATGAGTTTTTCAATGAAAACATTATTTTTATTTTGAATTTTCAAAGTATAAAGTCCAGTGGGTAATTGAGAAATATCTATAAATTTATCATTTAAAACTTTTTCCAAAACTAATTGACCTTGCAAATTGTAAATTTTTACATTAGTATTTTCCGTATTTCCTTTGATGAATAATTTATCTTTCGCCGGATTAGGATAAATTTTTATGTTATTATCGCTTGTGACAATAAATGCTTCATTGCTTTCTGCTTGCCATTGTAAAACAGGATAATTATCAGCTTCCATTTTCCAAGTGCCTGTAAAATCCCAATCAACATAAGTAAATTGTAATTTCATTTCGGCAGTTGTTTTGCCTATTGCTCCTTCATTTATTCCAGAGCCTACACCCGTATTTTGTCCAGATGTTTCTGTATTCCAAAAAGAATTGATGATTTCTCCATTATACGCTCCAACAAGACCGCCGACATCATTATTTCCATTTATCTCTCCTGTGCTATAAGAATTACTGATTTCTCCATTATACGCTCCAACAAGACCGCCGACACAATTATTTCCATTTATCTTTCCTGTGCTATAAGAATTACTCATTTCTCCAATAGACGATCCAACAAGACCGCCGACACTATTATTTCCATTTATCTCTCCTGTGCTATAAGAATTACTCATTTCTCCATAAAGTATTCCAACAAGACCGCCGACATCATTATTTCCATTTATCTCTCCTGTTCTATAAGAATTACTGATTTCTCCATCAGACGATATTCCAACAAGACCGCCGACATAATTATTTCCATTTATCTCTCCTGTGCTATAAGAATTACTGATTTCTCCATAAGACGAAATTCCAACAAGACCGCCGACATAATCATTTCCATTTATTTCCACTGTGCTATAAGAATTGCTGATTTCTCCATAAGACGAAATTCCAACAAGACCACCGACATAATTATTTCCATTTATTTCCCCTGTGCTATAAGAATTGCTGACAGTTCCACTAAAATTCATTACAACAAGAGCACCTACGTTACCACTTCCTGTAATGTTTACATCTATTAAACCAAGGTTTTTGATTTCTCCAAGTACATAATGAAACAAACCTATATTATTTGTTTCAGGACGATATATTTTTAAATTAGAAATGGTTTTACCGTCTCCATTATAAACACCTGTGAAAGCTATTGCGTAATCATTATTATAAATGAAAGGATCTTCTCCAATTGGAGAAAAACCAGCTGCATTATCCCAATTTTCAGTATCTGTTGCATTTATGTCTTCTGTTTGTATGTAATGTTTATCCCAGTGTTCTGAGTGTTGAGAAAGCCAATAAAGATTATTCAAATTTGCAATCTCATAAGGAGATGCTTCTGTTCCATCTCCATTTGCTGGTGCTTCTTCTGTTTGTGATAATAAATTTCCATTTATAAAAAATGAAAAAATTATTAAGAAGTTTAAAAACAAATTTGCTTTTTTCATATAATATTTTTTTAAAAAATAGATTTTTCAAAGATAAAAAAAAGTTTAAAAAATTTGGGGTTTTTTCAAAAAAAATTTTTTTATTTTGAAATTAAAAAATATTAAAATTTTTACGATTTTTGAAAAAAAATTTTTTTTATTTTGAAATTAAAAAATATTAAAATTTTGGACGTTTTTTGAAAAAAATTTAATTATAAAAATCCATTAAAAAATTGTCGTTTTTTCATTTTTTTAATTATTAAATTCGTAAAATCTTTACATTTTTTTGAAAAAATGCAAGGTGCAGGATAAAATTACTTCAAACAAATGATATGGCTATTCTTATTATTTATTAGAACTTTTAAATTGCATGAGAAACTTTTTCATTCCGTCAAGAACTTCGTGAGATAAATTAAAAATATCACTTTTTTGCATAACATACTTAAATGCTTGCATACTACAATATTCTTTCGCATGTTTTTTTTCTTTTTTGGAACATGCATCAAATCTGATATAATTATTAATCCAAAGTTTGTCAAAATCTTTATCTGAAATTTTAATTTTTTTTGTTTCTAAACAATTTCGCCAACTATCTAAGCAATCAGCATAATTTGCATCCTCAATAATTGCAATTTTTCGTAAAACTGTTTCTAAATCACCAGTTTCATCAATATTTGTAAAATAACAAAATATTTCAATTATTTCATCATCAATCTGAACAGAAACAGCTTGATTTACATCATTGATTTCTTTAAATGTACTTTCTCCGAATGCTTGTTTAATTGCGGTATTAATAAGTAGCAATCTATAATCAAGTTTATTTTTATCTATATCTAAAAGAATTCCGATTTTTTCTATTCCTTTTTTTAGAATGTCAGTTTTAACGTCATTTAACTTACGTATTAAGTTTGTAGGCTTTTTTGGATTTGGGTCAACACCGTTTAAAGACAAAAAATTATCGTCATCTATTTGAATGTTCTCAACATCTGTATTTTTAATATTCATAGCTTTAATTAGAGCCTGAACAAATATTTTGTCGTTTTTACTTTCAATAATTAATATATTCATTTTTAGTCTCCTCTGAAATTTTTACTATTTAATATTTTATATTGAAGTGTCTCAATATCAATGATATTTGCAGAAATTTTTTCTGATTTATAATTTTTAAAAAACTCTATGTAATTTGATTTTTCTTCAAGATTATTTTGAATAGCAAATTCAACAAAGGCTTCTGTCATTTCTTTACTATGTGTTGTTGCAAAAACTTGAACATTATATTTGTCTGCAAGAGTAAACAATAATTTCCAAATATCTTTCTGTTTTGAAGTATGTAAACCATTTTCAATTTCATCAATTAAAACAATACCATTTTTTGTGTTTATAATAGCTAAAACATAATGTAATAATCTAACAATACCGTCTCCCATGTAATATATTGGGATTTTTTTTCCAATACCTATATCTACATGAATTATACTTTTCTGTTCACTAATTGCAAGAGGTATGATTGATTTTATTCTGTTATCAATTATTTTTAATGCTTCTAATACTTCTTCTTCAAGACCTTCTCTATAAATTTCGCTAAATATTAAAGCATCTCTTGTTGTACTTCTGACAGAAGGTGAAACAAAAATTGCTTGCTTAATATTATTTCCTTGCATAAAATTAATTTTCGTTGCAATATTATCATTCATAAAAAAATAAATAATATCTTGCTTTTTCTCTTCATCAATAAAACTTTTAACATGCAGAGAATATTCCGAAATTTTTTCCTGTTGGAAATTTCTATTATCAAATTTAGATATTTTCTCAGGGTCAATTGCAGAAATGGCATAACGTTCAATGCTTATTATTACATTATGTTTTACATTATCTTTGTAATCAAATTGAAATTCAATATGTTTTTCAATATTATAATTTTTGAAGGCTGGCGACCATATTTCATGTGGTGTATTATTTTTTAATGAAATTGGTATTCCCCTCCATGATAAAGGTTTTAATATAACTTGAGGATTTATTCTGTCATAAAAAGTAAAAATAGCTTCAAGAATAGATGTTTTCCCAATATTATTTTCACCTCCGATTAAGTTAATATTTGATAATTTATTTATTTTTAAATCATCAAATCCTTTGTAGTTTTTAATTCTTAATTTTTTAATCATTTTTTATATTAATTTTGCTTATATTTAAGTTAGATATTGGTTTGCTTTGTATAGCTCAATTACATAAAGCATTCTAATATATTCTCATATATAAATATTTATTTTTCAAGTATAAAATACTTCACAAAAGTAAATAAATTAAATAAAAAACATTAAAATTCGGCATTTTATTAAAAAAATTTTTTTTTTATTTTAAAATTAAAAAATATTAAAATTTTGGACGTTTTTTTGAAAAAATTTTTTTTATTTTGAAATCAAAAAATATTAAAATTTTGGGCAAATTTTGAAAAAAAAATTTTTTTAACATTTTTCGACCAAACATTTGAGGTTAAAAAAGAAACCTCCAATGTTGTATTTTTTAAAATGTTAAAATTTTGGGCGTTTTTTTGAAAAAATTTTTTTATTTTGAAATTCAAAAATATTAAAATTTTGGGCGATTTTTTATTAAAAATTTTTTAACATTGGTCTTTCTTTTTAACACCAATGTTTCGACATCAAATTTTGGACGATTTTTCAAAAAAAATTTTTTTTTTAATTTAAATTTTAAAAATATTAAAATTTTGGACGATTTTTCAAAAAAAAATTTTTTTTATTTTGAAATTAAAAAATATTAAAATTTTGGACGAATTT
>JAOZVH010000044.1:4688-18979 GCA_029938235.1 Bacteroidales bacterium | reverse complement strand
TTTTTTAATAATTTAAAATTAAAAAAATTTTTCTCCAAAAACGACATTTTTTTAAGAATTTAAAATTAAAAAAAACTTTTTTCCAAAAATCGTCCAAAATTTTTATTAAAAAAAAATGATGTTTTTTAAAAAACATCATTTTTTTTAATTAAAAAAACTTTTATAAATTATGTTTTTTTACAAAATCATTCATAACTTCTCCTAAATTAGGATTTCCAATTTCTTGTAAATCATAATAAACTCTTGTATTTGGTTTTTTTATGTTAATAATTCTGTTTAAATCTATAGGTGTTCCTATCACAACAGAATCACATACTGTTTCGTTAATAGTATCTTCTAAATCTTTCAATTGTTCTTTGCTATATCCCATTGCTGGTAATAGAGTTCCTATGTTTGGATAAATTTTGAAAGTTTCGCTAAGTTTTCCTTTGGTATAAGGACGTGGGTCAACAAGTTTTGCTGCACCGTATTTTTTTGCTGCAACGGTTCCAGCTCCTATTTTCATTTCTCCGTGAGTTAAAGTTGGTCCATCTTCCACAACAAGAACAGATTTTCCTTTAATAACAGACGCATCATCTACAGCAATAGGTGAAGCTCCATCGACAACGATAGCATTAGGAGCAACTTTTTCTATATTATCTCTAACAATTTGTATATTATCAGCACAAGCACTGTCCATTTTATTGATAACAACAACATCAGCATCACGTAAAGTAACTTCACCCGGATAATAATTTAATTCGTGTCCAGGTCTATGAGGATCAACAACAGTAATATCTAAATCAGCTTTATAAAAAGGAAAATCATTATTTCCACCATCCCAAAGAATTACATCACAACCATCAGGGTCTTTTTCTGCTTCCCTTAAAATTGCTTCATAATCTACTCCGGCATAAATTACATTTCCTCTGACAATATGCGGTTCATATTCTTCCATTTCTTCTACTGTACATTTGTGTTTTTCAAGATCTTCTATCTTTGAAAAACGCTGTACTTTTTGTAAAACTAAATCACCATAAGGCATAGGATGACGAATTGCAACTACTTTTAAGTTCTTTTCCATCAATAATTCAATGACCTTTCTGGAAGTTTGACTTTTACCACAACCTGTACGAACTGCACCAACAGAAATTACTGGTTTTGTACTTTTTATTTTCGTGTCATTTGTTCCAAGCAAAACAAAGTTCGCACCCAGAGAATTAACCAAAGCACTTACTGACATTACTTTTTTATAAGTAACATCACTGTATGAAAATATACAATCATTTACTTTCAATTCTTTAACTAATCTTGGTAGTTCTTCTTCTGCAAAAATAGGTATTCCTTCCGGATACAAATCTCCTGCTAATTCATTAGGATATTTTCTTCCATCAATATCTGGAATCTGAGCTGCAGTAAATGCAACAACATTATAATCCTTATTTCCCCTATAATAGGTGTTGAAATTATGGAAATCTCTTCCGGCTGCACCAATAATAATTACATTTTTTTTTGACATAAAATAAAAATTTTTAATTTTAAAATTACAATTTTAGTTTTTTTTTTATAAAAAAAAATAAATTAATTATTTATATTTTTTTTATAAATTTGCGGTTTAAAAAAAATATTATGCATAGAATAAAAATTACAGTAATAGGAGCTGGTAATGTTGGAGCAACTTGTGCAGAAGTAATAGCACAAAAAGAGCTTGCAAATGAAGTTATTTTGTTAGATATAAAAGAAGGTGTTGCTGAGGGTAAAAGTTTAGATATGTGGCAAACTGCTGCCATTAATCATTTTGATACTCGGGTTATAGGTGTTACAAATGACTATAAAATGACAGAAAATTCTGATATTGTAGTTATTACTGCTGGTATGCCAAGACGAAAAGGAATGTCTCGTGATGATTTAATTAAAATTAATGCAAAGATTGTAAAAGATGTTGCGAGAAAATCTGTGATGTATTCTCCGAATGCTATTTTTATTATAGTTTCAAATCCGCTTGATATAATGACTTATGCTGCATATAAGGCTTTAAACAGAAGAAGTAAAAATGTTTTTGGAATGGCGGGAATTTTAGATACTGCAAGATTTAAGTCATTTATAGCTGAACATTTAAACACTTCTCCAAAAGACATACAAGCATTATTGCTTGGAGGACACGGTGATACTATGGTTCCTATGCCTCGTTATACAACTATTTCTGGTATTCCTATTACTCAGCTAATTGACGAAAAAACATTAAATGCTATTATGGAAAGAACTAAAGCTGGAGGAGGTGAACTTGTTAAGTTAATGGGTACTTCTGCTTGGTATTCACCAGGTGCTGCTGCTGCGCAAATGGTAAAAGCAATAGTTAGAGACCAAAAAAGAATATTCCCTGTTTGCACTTACTTACAAGGTGAATATGGTTTAAGTGATATTTATCTTGGAGTTCCAGTAAAACTTGGCAGACATGGAATAGAAGAAATTATTGAAGTAGATTTAAATGAAGAGGAAAAAAAATTATTAAATACATCTGTAGAATCAGTAAGAAAAACTATGAAAGTTTTAGATGCTATGAATTTACCTTAATAAATTTAAAAAATTCAAGCTTACAAAAAAATGCCAATTTTTTGGGTTTATATATTGAAAATATTTATTGAAAATAAATATTTTCAAAAAACGCCGAAATTTTACGAATTTATAAAAAAAAATTTTTCTAAAAAAACGTCAATTTTTTACGAATTTTATAATTTATAAAAATTTTTCTAAAACAGGTAATTTTTTTTGGTTAATAAGCTTGAAAAATTTTTATAAATTCGTGAAAATTTTTATTTTTTTTAATTTGAAAATTTTTAAATTATTATTTTTTTTTATTAAAAAAAAATAATAATGGAGATTTTACATTAAATTACGATAATATTTTAAAAATTATTTTCTGATACAGAAATATCAAAAAAATTTCTGGAGGATTTTCTTGATATTAAAATAACAGAAATTAAGCTTTTGGAAATAATGCACATTAATTTCAAAATTTGCTCCGGAAAAAGATTTAAAGGAGATTAAAAATTATTTTCTTGCTCATGAAATGTTATATCAGAAACAAATGATTTTGTGCAAAAATAACCAACGAATTATAAATGAATTACTAGAGGAAATAAAAGGAAATATGAAATTATTGAAAAAAATATGAAATTATTGAAAAAAATAATGAAATTATTGAAGAAAATAAAAAGCGTTTGAAAGAAAAAGATTTAAAAATTAAAGAAATTAAATATAATAAAGATTTAAAAATTAAAGAAATAAATAAGAAATTAGAGAATGAGATCTTAAATATTGCAAGAATTATGAAAAAAAACGGAATTAATATTAAGGAAATTAAAAAATTAAAAAAACTTTCATTGATGAAAATCAATAAATTATAAAAATCTTTCTCAGGATTATAATAAAAAAACAGGTAATTTTTTATTATAATCCTGAGAAAGATTTTATTCTCATCTTCTTTTAAATAAATTGATTATTGGTTTTACATAATCCTTTCCAGTTTCCAAATTCACAAAGTCTATTCCACTCTTTTTTAAAATTACATTTAAGTTTCTATAAGATTTTTCATTCCATTCTTGATACAGTTTTCTTGTTCTTTTGGAAGAAGTATCTATCCAAATTGATTCGTCAGTTTCTGCATCTTTTATTTTTATAAAACCAATTTTTGGAATTTTAATTTCTCTTTTATCAAAAATACGAAAAGCTATTAAATCGTGTTTATGATTTGCTATTCTGAGAGCATTTTGAAATTCTTTTTTTTGTTCGCTTATAAAATCGGAAATCAAAAAAGCTGTGCAACGTTTTTTAATTACATTTGTAAAATAACGCAAAGCTTCAGAAATATCAGTTAATTTGTTCTCAGCTTCAAAATTTATTAGTTCTCTAATAATTCTCAAAACATGACTTTTACCCTTTTTTGGTGGAATAAATTTTTCTATTTTATTTGAAAAAAAAATAACTCCTATTTTATCGTTATTTTGAATACTTGAAAAAGCAATTACTGCAGAAATTTCTGTAATTAAATCTTTTTTAAATTGCTTTTGTGTTCCGAAATTTCTTGAACCGCTAATATCTATCAAAAGCATAACAGTCAGCTCTCGTTCTTCTTCGAAAATTTTTATATACGGATGATTAAATCTCGCTGTTACATTCCAATCTATGGAACGAATATCATCGCCGAATTGATATTCTCTAACTTCGCTAAAAGACATCCCTTTTCCTTTGAAAGCAGAATGATATTCGCCCGCAAAAATTTGCCTCGAAAGTCCTTTAGTTTTAATCTCAATTCGTCTTACTTTTTTTAAAAGTTCATTAGTTTCCATAAAAATTATAATTTATAATTCCATTCTAAAGTATCAATATTATCTGCAAAATCCCATAAATTTGGTTTTTGCGTTTCTCCAAAATTTACATTTTTTAATTTCAAAGAACTTCCAACAACACATTGGATTGCTTCTTTTTTAAATTGCAAATTAAATTCTAATTTTTCTAAATTATCATAAAATTCATAAAAAATTGTTGAAATTGGAGAAAAAAAACTTTTATCCTCTTTTAATAAAACAAAACCATTATCAAAATGTGAAATATTATTTAATAAAAAAATTGCTTTATTATAATCATAATTATTCTTATATTTATTATGATTTTTTACAAATTCAAAATTTTTAAAATTTTCCAATAAAAAAGAAAAATTAAAATTTCGTGGAATGAAAATTTTCGAAACATTCCTACAACCTAAACCAAAATAAGTGAAAATATCTTTTCCTAAATTTTGTATCTCTTCTGCACTTTCCATTCCATTCAAAATTGCAAAAGAAATTCTATTTTTCCTAATAATATTTTTATATTTTCTAAAATAACTTTCAAAATATCGTGCTGTATTATTGCTTCCTGTTGCAATTATTCCATCAAAATTTTTTAAATGTGAGTTTTCAATTTTAATATAATTTTTAAATCCCGGTTGAATTTCTATTAAAATATCAATAACTTTTTTAATTAAAATATCATCTTTAGATGACAATTTCAAATTAACTTTATTGCCAGAAATTAATACAGTAAATAAATCGTGAAAACCAACCATAGGAATATTTCCCGCCAAAACAAGTGCAGCAGTTTTTGAAATTTTATTCTTTTCCATGTGAATATATGGTTCTAAAAATTTATTTATATTTTCCTCATTTAAAATATTTGCAATATTTTTCAATGAAGATTTTACAAACTTTTTTATAAACCATCTATTTTTGAAAAAAACTTTTTCTAAAAAAATTTCGTCTAAAGTTAAATTTTTCAAATGTTTTCCTAAAATAATAAATGCTTTTTTCCTTTCTATTAATTTCATAATTTTTTTTTCAAAAAAAATAAAAATATAAAAAAAACATCATTTTTTGAAAAAAAATTTTTTTTTTCAAAAAATTAAAAATTACTTTTGTTTTTTAAAATAAATTTAAAATGAAAAAATATTTATTACTATCATTAATTTTTTTTATAAGTTTTTCTATTTTCTCTCAAAAAAAAGAAACACTTATTATTATAGAATCAGAAAACGTAAAAAAAGAAATTTCTAAGTCTGAGTTTGAGCGAATTTATAAAAAAAATAATGACAAAGATAAAATTGAAGACGTAAAAACTCTGGAAGAATATTTGGAATTATTTATTAATTTCAAATTAAAAGTTACTGAAGCAGAGGAAATGTATTTGGATACTCTATCCAAATTTAAAAAAGAGCTTGCTGGTTACAGGCGACAGCTTTCAAAACCTTATCTCTCTGATAAAAATCTTGACGAAAAATTATTAAAAGAGGCTTATGAGCATATGAAATATGATGTCAATGCAAGTCATATTTTGATAAAAATTGATGAAATGGCTGATTATAAAGATACTTTAAAAGCTTATAAAAAGCTAATGAAAATACGAAAACGTGTTTTAAAAGGAGAAGATTTTGCAAAACTTGCGAGAATAATTTCTGAAGACCCATCAGCAAAAAAGAACGGTGGAAATCTTGGTTTTTTTACTGCATTTCAAATGATTTATGATTTTGAAAAAGTTGCATATAATTTGTCTGAAAATGAAGTTTCTTATCCTGTCAGAACAAAATTTGGCTATCATCTTATAAAATTGCACAAAAAAAAGAAAGCAAGAGGAAAAGTAAAAGTCGCACATATTATGTTGGGATTAAAAAGCAAAGCTACAAAAAAAGAAATTGACAGTACCAAAGCTTTAGTTTTTGATATTCATTCTCGTTTAAAAAAAGGTGGTGATTTTTCAAAATTGGCGGAAAAATATTCCAATGATAAAGGTTCTGCAAAAAAAGGTGGTGAACTGCAATTTTTTGGTGTGGGACGTATGGTAAAAGAATTTGAAGATGCTGCTTTTTCTTTAAAAAAAGACGGTGATATTTCTGAACCAATAGAAACAAATTTTGGTTGGCACATCATAAAAAGAATAAAGAAAAAAAATATAGAGGAATATGAAGTTTTAAAACCAGAATTAAAAAGAAAAGTTTCAAGAGATATTAGAGCTACAAAAAGTAGAAAATTTATTCTGAAGAAATTAAAAAAAGAATATTCTTTTAAATTTGACGAAAAAAAATTGAAAGAATTTAATGAAGTTTTAGATACTTCTATTTTTAATGGAGATTGGAAAATTGATAAAGCAGAAAAATTAGATGGGAATTTATTTTCTTTTGCTGATAAGAATTTTTCACAGAAAGATTTTTCAAAATTTTTATTCGAAACTCAGAGTAAAAATCTTAAAAAAATACCAGTTTCAATTTTTATAGATAAAAAATTTAAAATTTTTACAGATAAAAAAGTCATTGAATATGAAGAAGCAAACTTAGAAAATAAGTATGATGAATTTAAATATTTAATGAAAGAATATCATGATGGTATGCTTTTATTTGATTTAACAGATAAAAAAATCTGGACAAAAGCATCAAAAGATACTGTGGGTTTGAAAAAATATTATTCCGATAATAAGGAGAATTTTCTATCAGAAGAAAAAGTTGAAATAAATATTTATTCTTGTTTAAATGAAAAAGTTCTTCAAAAAACATTAAAATTATTGTCAAAAAAATCAAAAAAAAATTTTTCAACAGAAGATATTCTTTATAAAATAAATAAAAAAAATAAAGAAAATTTAAAAATTGAAGAGAAAGTTTATAAAAGAGGAGATGATAATTTTCTAGATAAAATGAAATGGAAAGATAATTTTTTTCAAAAAAAAGATGATAAAACAATAATAGAAGTGAAAAAATTTATTCCGGAAAAACCAAAAAAATTCGCAGAAGTAAAAGGAACAGTTACAGCAAATTATCAAAATTTTTTAGAAAAAAAATGGATAACAGACCTGAGAGAAAAATATAAAATTACAATAAATAAAAGTCTATTATCAAAAATAAAAAATTAAAATTTAAAAATTGGATTTTTTTAAATCCAATTTTTTTTAAAAAATTTTTAAAAATTTTTAAAAAAATTATGCAAAAATTTATAATAATTTCTATTTTTATTTGTTTTTTTTCTTCTTGCTCCGAAGATGAAAAAAAACATAAACCACTTGCCAAAGTTGGTGAAAAATATTTGTATTTGGAAGACATAGAAAATGTAATTCCAGAAAAAATTATGGAAGATGATAGTATAGATTTTGTGAAAAATTATGTAAAAAAATGGATTAAAAAACAACTTTTAATAGCAAAAGCAGAATTAAATTTAACAAATGATGAAAAAAATGTTAGCGAATTACTTGTAAATTATCGTTCTTCTCTGATAGTTTTTAAATATGAACAAAAATTATTATCTCAAAAGTTAGACACTTTTGTTAATGAAGAAGAAATTGAACTTTATTATGATGATCATTCTAATGAATTTACATTAGAAAAAAATATTATTTTTCCGTTTTATTTGAAAGTGCCAAAAAATGCTCCAAATATTTCATCTGTAAAAAAGTGGTACAAAGAATATGGTTTGGAACACTGGGAAGAATTAAAAGATTATTGTTTTAAATATGCAGAAACTCATACTCTTTATTCAGATGATTGGATTTTTTTTGATGATTTATTATCAGTTGTTCCGAAAAAAATTAAAAATCAAGAGCATTTCTTAGAAAATTATTCTACAATAGAAACTAAAGATAAAGATTTTTTTTATTTTGTTAAAATAAATGATTTTCTTTTAAAGGGAGATAATAAACCGCTTTTTCAAGTTAAACAAGAAGTAAAAACTATTATTTTAAATAAAAGAAAAATAAATTTTATAAATAGTTTAGAAAATAATATATTTGAAGAAGCTGTTAGAAATAATGATTTTACAACTTTTGAATAAAAATTTAAAAAAACAAAAATTATGAAAAATTTTATTATTACCTTATTTTTTATTATATGTTTTATTATATCAAAATCAGAAGATGTTTTAATTGATAGTCTAAAAAAACAACTGAAAATTGTTGTTGTTGAAGAAGATAAAATGAAAATTTTATATGAAATAGCAAAAATTTATGCAGATAGTTTACCAGATGAAAGTATAAAATATGCAAAATCTTATATAAAAATTGCTGATAAAAAATCTTATAAAAATGAAATTCCAAGTATTTATAATTTGATGGGAGAAGCATATTTTTATAAAAAAAATTATAGAAAAAGTATAAAATATTATAAAAAAGACTTAGAAGTTTTAGAGAAAACTGCTTCTTTAGAAGAGATAATGTTTGCAAATTATAATATTGCGTCTACTTATAAAAAGCTTGGAAAATTAAGAAAGGCAATAGAATTTCATTTGAAAAGTTTAAAAATTGCAAAAGAGCTTAATTTAAAAGATGCAATTATGAACAACTGTTTTATTCTTTATAAAGAATATTCTGAAAAAAAAGATTTTGAAGAAGCTTTGATTTTTTATAGAAATTATATAGAGATAAGAAATTCTAATTTTAATATAAAAAAATATAAAGAAATAAATATTTTAAAGAAAGAATTGAAAATAAATATTGAAAATAAAAAAAAAGTTTTGCAAGAAAAAGAAAAAATTATAAAAAAAATTAAAAAAGAATTAAAAGAAACAGAAACAAAAAAACAAGAAATTGAAGAAGAAAAATTTAACTTAAAATTAGATTCACTCGAAAAAGCAATAGCAATAGAAGAACTAAATAAAGAGACAAAAAAGCAAGGTATTATTATTAAAGATAAAGACGAAACAGTTGAAGAGCAAAAAAATATAATATATATTTTCACTTTATTTTCTATAATAATTATAATTTTTTCTATTCTTTTGTTTAATGTTTACAAAAAAAAGAAAGAAGCAAATAAAATTCTTTCAAAACAAAAAAAAGAAATCGAAGAACAATCCGAAGAATTAAGAACCACAAATAAAGAAATTAAGAAGAAAAATAAACAAATTATAGAAAGTATTACTTATGCAAGAAGGATACAAAATTCTATACTTGTTCCGGAAATAGAAATAAAAAAGTCTTTACCGAATTTATTTATTTTATATAAACCAAAAGATATTGTTAGTGGCGATTTTTATTGGTTTAATGAAATTGAAGGTAAAATTATTATCGCCGCAGTAGATTGTACAGGTCATGGTGTTCCCGGAGCTTTTATGTCCATGATAGGCGATTCTCTTTTATATCAAATTGTTAATGATAAAAAAATTAAAAATGCTGATAAAATTCTAAGTGAATTACATAATGGAATTAGAAAATCTTTGAATCAAGAAGAGACAAAAAATCGAGATGGTATGGATATGGCACTTTGTGTAATAGATAAAAAAGAAAGAAAAGTAGAATTTTCCGGAGCAAAAAATCCTTTAATTTATATTCATAATGATAAACTTGTACAAATAAAAGGAGACAAACGTTCAATAGGAGGAAGGCAAAAAGAAAAAGAACGTATATTTAAAAGGCATGAAATGAAATTAGAAAAAGACACTGTCTTATATGTTTTTTCTGATGGTTATCAAGACCAATTCGGTGGTGAAAAAAATAGAAAATTCATGATAAAAAGATTAAAAGAACTGTTTTTAAAAATACATAAGAAAGAGATGCAAGAACAAAAAAAGATATTAAATTTGACCATAGAAAGTTGGATGATGGATAATAAACAATTAGACGATATTTTGATTGTTGGTATTAAAATTTAAAAAATTCCAGAATAAGAAAATTTTTGAAAGATGTTAAAATTTTTGGCGTTTTTTTGAAAAAATTTTTTTTATCAAAATAAATTTATAAAAAATTATCGTTTTTTGAAAAAAAAAAATTAATCTCAAATAAAAAAACATTAAAATTTTGGACGAATTTTGAAAAAAATTTTTATCCCAAAAAACATTAAAATTTTGGACGAATTTTGAAAAAAAATTTTTTATCCCAAAAAACATTAAAATTTTGGACGAATTTTGAAAATTTTTTTTTGATTATAAAAAATCATAAAAATTTTGGCGTTTTTTTGAAAAAAATTTTTTTTTAATGAAAATAAATTATTACAAAAAAGGAATAAATATTTATTTTTTAATTATCTATTTTTTATTAAATTTTTCCAATGCAAAATCTCAAAAAGTTGGTTTGGTACTTAGTGGTGGAGGCGCAAAAGGTTTTGCTCACATAGGAGTAATTAAGGCTTTGGAAGAATATAATATTCCGATAGATTATATTTATGGGACTTCTGTTGGAGCTTTAATTGGCGGTTTATATGCAATTTCTTATTCGCCAGAGGAAATTGAAAAATTTGTAAACTCAGACCATTTGAAAAAATGGTCCTATGGAGATATTGATGAAAAATATATTTATTATTTCAAAAAAAATGAATTAAATGCTGTTTTTGTTAAGTTAAAATTATTCTGCAAAGATTCTCTTTTGAAAATTCAACTGCCAAGTAATATTTTATCCACACATCAAATGGATTTTGATTTTATGGAAATTATGGCTGGTGCTTCGACAATTTCAAATAATAATTTTGATAGTTTATTTATTCCTTATGCTTGTGTTGCTTCTGATGTTTATGAAAAAAAATCTTATGTAATGAAAAATGGAGATCTTGCGTCTTCCATTAGAGCATCTATGACTTATCCGTTTATTGTGAAACCAATAAAAATAAATGAAAAATTACTTTTCGACGGTGGTTTATATAATAATTTTCCTATTGAACTTATGAAAGAAGATTTCAATCCGGATATAATTATAGGTTCTAATGTTAGTTCTAATTCTCTTCCTCCGGATGTTGATGATATTTTATTACAATTAGAAAATATGTTGATAGATAAAACAAATTTTTCACTATCAAAAAAAAATGGCGTTTTAATAAATCCAGTTGTTAATCATGTTGGTTTAATGGATTTAAGAGACATAAATGGAACTATAGAAAAAGGTTATGAAGCCACTTTGGAAAAATTAAATGAAATAAATAATCTAATAAAAACAAGACGTAAAAAGAAAATTATAGAAGAAAAACGTAAAATTTTTAAGGAAAAACAAAAAAAATTATTATTTCAGAATATATATATAGAAGGAGTAAATAGTGTTCAAAGAAAATATTTAAAAAAGAGTATATTACAAAAGCAAAAAATTTTTTCAATAGAACAATTGAGAGCGACATATTTTAAATTGCTTGCTGACGATAAAATTTCGTCTATTTACCCAAAAGCAAAATTTAATAAAAAAACCTCTTATTTTGATTTATTTTTAAATGTTAGAAAAGAGAGATATTTTGACATAAAGTTCGGCGGTAATATTTCTTCCAGTTCTATTAATCAAGGTTTTGTTGGCCTAGAATATAAATTTCTTGGTAAAAATTCTATTAATTTAATGGCAAATACATATTTTGGTCGTTTTTATACTTCCGCACAAATTATGGGGAAAATAGATTATCCAACAAAATTACCATTTTTTATAGATTTAAGTTTAACTTTTAATAGGTGGGATTTTTTTAGGAGTTATAGTGATTTATTTTTTGAAGATGTAAGACCGTCATATTTAATTCAAAATGAAACAAATTTTGTTACTAATTTTAGTATGCCAATAAAAATAAATGGGAAATTTACTGTCGGTGCAGCTTTTTCTTATGACAGATATTATTATTATCAAAATAATGTTTTTTTGCAAGCAGACACTTCTGATAATACAAAATTAAAATCTGTAAACGTACATTTTTTAATGGAAAAAAACACTTTAAATTATAGTCAATTTGCAAATTCAGGAGTTTATTTTGGGATTTTAGGACAATTTGTGTATGGAAATGAAAAACTTATTCCCGGTTCTAATGCTTATGAAAAAGAAATTTTAGAGAAAAGGCACAATTTTTTTCAAATAAAAGTAATTTATGATAAACATATAAAAATTTTTCCGAAATATAATATTTCGTTTTACAACGAATTATTAATTTCTAATAAGAAATTTTTTCAAAATTATACTTCTACTATATTTTCTGCTTCTGGTTTCAGTCCAATTCCCCACAGCAAAACATTATTTTTAAAAAAATATCGTTCATATAATTATTTTGGTTTTGGTTTAAGAAATATTTATAATATTTTGCGAAATTTTGATTTTCGTTTTGAAGTTTATATTTTTAAACCTTATAGGGCGATATTTCAAAATGCAGAAAAAAAGGCATATTTTGGTAAAGTTTTAAAAGAACAATCTTTTATAGAAAGTGTTTCTTTTGTTTATCATACACCTTTTGGAAATGCAAGTTTATCTTTAAATAATTATGAGAAATTAGATAAAAAATTATATATTTTATTTAATTTTGGTTATATTCTTTTTAATAGAAAAGGACTTTTTTAAAATTATGAAAAAAATACTTAAAATTTTATTATTGATTTTTATCTCAGAAACTTTGTTGTTTTCGCAGGAAAATTTAAGTTTAGAAGAAGCTATGAAAATAGGCTTAGAAAATAATTATCAAATTTCTATTTCCAAAAGAAACTTAGAAGTTTCGGAAAATAATAATTCATGGGGAGCAGTTGGTTTTTTACCGAAAATAGATGCCAGTTTAAGCGAGACAGCGAGATGGGATTATCAAGATACTACTTCTTCACAAACAAATGCTTTTTCTTCGAGAATTTCCATGAGTTGGTTGCTTTTCGATGGTTTTGGTATGCAAATTAATAAGAAAAAATTAGAAAACTTGGAGATTATTTCCAAAGGAAATGTAGATATTATTATAGAAAATACCATAGAAAATATAATTTTATCTTATTACAGATGTATTTTGGAAAAAGAAAAATTGAAAGTTGTTGAAGAAGTTAAAAGTCTTTCGAAAGATAGGTATAATTATATTAAATCCAAAAAAGAATTTGGTGCATCGGTAACTTATGATGTTTTACAAGCAAAAAATTCCTTTTTATCTGACAGTAGTAATTTTTTATTGCAAAAAATAAATTATGAAAATTCAATAAAAAATTTAAAATTATTAATTGGAGAGGGTAGAAAAATTAATTATAATTTCACAGAAGGTTTAGAAATTAATCTACTTAATTACGATTTTGATATTTTGTTGAAAAAATTATTTAATCAAAATAAATCTTTAAAAAATCAATTACTTTCCATTAACATTCAAACGCTTGAGTTAGATTTTCAAAAAAGTAGATATTATCCAACAGTTTCGTTAAATTCAGGTTTTGATTTTAACAGTTCTAATGTAAATCCAGAAAGTAAATTTCTGAATAATATAAAAAATAAAACACATGATTTTTATATTACATTATCTGTAAATATAAATATTTTTAATGGTGGAAACACAGAACGCGCAATTCAAAATACAAAAATTCAACAGGATATTATGAATTTAGAAAATTTAGAATTACGTCATACTTTAAAAAATGCTTTATCAAATTTGCTTTCAAATTATAATTTAAGAAAAGATTTATATAAAGTTTCTAATGAAAGTTTTGAAACGGCTAAATTAAATCTTCAAATTTCTAATGAAAAATATAAGTCCGGAGCAATAAATTCTTTTAATTACAGAGATATACAAGTAATTTATTTGAATTCTGCTTTTAATAAATTGCAAGCATCTTACAATTTAATAGATGCAGAAACAGAAATGTTAAAAACTGTTGGAGAAATTAATTTGAAATAAAAATATTCATATTTTTGAAAAATCGTAAAAAAAATGGCATTTTTTAAATCATTAAAAAAAAAATTTTTTCAAAAAAATGCCAAAATTTTAATATTTTTAAAATCATAAAAAATATTTTTCAAAAAAACGGCAATTTTTTACGAATTTTAAAATCATAAAAAAAAAAATTTTTTCAAAAAAACGGCAATTTTTTACGAATTTTAAAATCATAAAAAAAAAAATT
>JAOZVH010000044.1:0-4588 GCA_029938235.1 Bacteroidales bacterium | reverse complement strand
TTTTGAAAAAAACGGCAATTTTTTACGAATTTTAAAATCATAAAAAAAAATTGCCGTTTTTTGGGAAATTCGTAAAATTTCGACGTTTTTTCAATATACAGACCAAAAAAATTGGCATTTTTTTCAAAAATTTTAGGTTTGTATAGCTTGAAAAAAAAATTAAGATTTAATAAAATCTTAATTTTTTTTGTTACCTGGTCAGGTTTCGAACCTGAACTCTTCTGGACCAAAACCAGACGTGTTGCCAATTACACCACCAGGTAAAAATATTTTTTACAATTAAAAACAGCACAAAAGTAATTACATTTTTTATAAAAACAAATTTTTTCATAAAAAAAATAATTTTTTTTTTAATTTTCTTATTTTTGATAAAATTATTAAAAATAAATATTATGAAAAAAAATTTAATCCTAATTTTTGCTTTTTTTTGTATAATTCCTATTTATGCTCAATTTAGAGTGGAAAATTCTGACGGAAGTTTAAAAGCTTTAAAAAAAAGAAAAGAATTATATAAAAAATCTCTTTTCAAAAATTTATCTTTTGAAAGTGTTGGACCGACAGTTATGAGTGCTAGAGTTACTGATTTAGAAGTTTATGAAAATGACCCGAAAATTTTTTATGTTTCTTATGCTTCTGGTGGACTTTGGAAAACAGAAAATAACGGAATAACTTTTAAACCGTTATTTGATAATGAAGCAGTTATGACCATAGGCGATATTGCGGTTGATTGGAAAAATGGAGAAACAATTTGGATAGGAACTGGCGAAAATAATTCAAGTCGTTCTTCTTATGCCGGAGTTGGAATTTACAAAAGTGAAGACAAAGGCAAAACTTGGCAACATCTTGGACTTTCTGAAACTCATCATATTGGAAGTATAATTTTACATCCAAATGATAAAAATATTGTTTGGGTTGCTGCCATTGGACATTTATATTCTGCAAATAAAGAAAGAGGAGTTTTTAAAACTACCGACGGTGGAAAAACTTGGAAAAAAGTTTTATTTATTGACGAAAATACTGGTGCAATTGATATGATAATTAATCCAAAAAATGCTGATGAATTATTTGTTTCTGTTTGGAAAAGAGAGCGTAGATCTTGGAATTTTACCGAAAGCGGAGAGACTTCTGGAATTTATAAAACTAAGGACGGAGGTGAAAATTGGTTTAAAATTTCTGGAAAAGAAAGTGGTTTTCCACAGGGAAACGGTATAGGAAGAATAGGTTTAACAATTTTTCCAAAAGATCCAAAAATTTTATATGCTTTTCTTGATAATCAAAATAGAAAAAAAAGAACCGAAAAAAATAAAGAAATTTCTGAAGATTTAAAAAAAGAGTTGTTTCAAACAATTTCTAAGGAAGATTTTTTAAAATTAGAAGATAAAAAAATAGATGTTTTTTTGAAAAAAAATAATTTTCCAGAAAAATATAATTCTAAAATTATCAAAGAAAAAGTTAAAAATAATATTTTAAAACCAATTTCTTTATATGAATATTTGATAGATTCTAATGATCAGCTTTTTGACACTCCAATAATTGGAGCAGAGATTTATCGTTCTGACGATTCTGGAAAAACTTGGAAAAAAACTCATGAAGATTTTTTAGACGATGTAATTTATACTTATGGTTATTATTTTGGAGAAATAGAAATTTCAAATGAAAATCCAGATAAAATTTATTTTGCAGGTGTTCCGTTTTTAATTTCTGAGGACGGTGGAAAAAATTTTTATGCAATAAATCATGATAATGTTCACGTAGATTTTCAATCCATTTGGGTAAATCCAAAAGACGATAAACACATAATTTGCGGAAATGATGGTGGTGTAAATATAAGTTATGATATGGGAAAAAATTGGTTTAAAGCAAATTCTCCTGCTGTTGGACAACTTTATTCTGTAAATTACGATATGGACGAACCTTATAATATTTACGGCGGACTTCAAGATAATGGTGTTTGGTGTGCTTCTCATGTTTATAAAAAAGGTAAGTCTTGGCAAAATTCTGGACATTATCATTATAAGGAAATTATGGAAGGCGACGGTATGCAAATTGCGGTTGATACACGAGATAATACTACTGTTTATACAGGTTATCAATTTGGACATTATTATAAAGTCAATAGAAAAACGGGAGAATATTTAAAATATATTCATCCAAAGCATAAGCTCGGAGAAAAACCGCTTCGTTTTAATTGGCAAAGTCCGATAAAAATTTCTCAGCATAATCAAGATATTATTTATTTTGGCTCTAATAAATTTCATCGTTCTATGGATAAATGCGAGAATTTTGAAACTTTATCTAAAGATTTAACACAAGGCGAAAAAAAGGGTAATGTTTCTTATGGAACTTTAACTACAATTAGCGAATCTCCTTTGCGTTTTGGATTAATTTATGTTGGAAGCGATGATGGTTTAATACAGGTTTCTAAAAATGGTGGTTATGATTGGGAAAATATTACAAATAATTTACCAAAAAATTTATGGGTGAGTCGTGTCATTGCTTCAAAATACGACAAGAAAAAAGTTTTTGTCAGTTTGAATGGCTATCGTAATGACGATTTTAATTCTTATTTATTTGTTTCGAATGATTTCGGAAAAACTTGGAAAAGTTTGAGTTCTGATTTACCAGCAGAAAGTATTAATGTTATAAAAGAAGATCCGAAAAATGAAAATATTTTATATGTTGGAACTGACCATGCTTTATATGTGAGTATAAATAATGGAGAAGATTTTATGTTAATGAATAATAATTTGCCTGCGGCAGCTGTTCACGATTTAGTAATTCATCCGAGAGATAATGATTTAATAGTTGGAACTCATGGACGTTCAATTTACATTGCGAACGTTGAGCATTTGCAAAAAATAACTAATGAAATTATAAAAAAAGAAATTTTTATTTTCGAAATTCCAGAAATAAAAAAACAAGGAAACTGGGGAAATAAAGAATGGTCTAAATGGTTAGGTTTTTTTGAGCCGAAACAAGAGTTTGTTTTTTATGCGAATAAAGATGGAAATGCAAAAATAAAGATAGAAACAGAAGATAATTTAATTTTAAATGAAATTAATTTTGATTTTAAAAAAGGTTTAAATTATGTAAATTATGATTTAACGATAATGGAAAAATTTAAAAAAAACTTAAAAAAAGACAAAAAAAATTTTTTCATAAAAAAATCTGACAATGGAAAATTTTACATTCCAGAAGGAAAATATTTTTTAAAAATTGAAAATCAAAAAATAGTTTTTGAAGTGAAATAAAAAAATTTTCAAAAATCGTCCAAAATTTTAATGTTTTTTAATTATAAAAATCATTAAAATAATTGTTTTTTTTGAAGAAATTTTTTTTATTATAAAATAATCATTAAAATAATTGTTTTTTTTGAAGAAATTTGTTCTTTTACATCAAAAATTTTATATTTTTTTTATGAAATTTTGAAAAAAAAAGAAAAAAAAATTGCAAAATGAATAATAAATTTAATAAATTTGCATTATTAAATAACAGAAAAATTTGCAAAAAAATATATTAAGATGGAACATAATTTAAATAATCAATTAGCTTACAGATTTACTACACATATTAATGATTTGGGAAAAATAAATATTCCTAAAATTATGCGAAATTTGTATAATACAAAAGTAGAAGTAATTTTATTCATACCAGAAAAAGAAGAAAAAATTGCCAACACTTTAAATTTTTACAAATTAATTAATAAATACTCTTCTATTGAAGAACCTGAATTAAATATTAATACTATTTTAAATGACAGAGAACAACAAAATACAAGGAAATTTATCTTTGATTGATACTGATATACTAATATTTCTTCTTAAAAATAATAAGAATGTAATAGAAAGGAGTAAAGAATATCAACAAGAATTCGGACAGCTTAAAATTTCGAATTAACATATTATGAATGTTTGCGTGGATATAAAAATAATAAATCAAAAAAAAAATTAGAACTTTTTTTAAAACTTATTGAAATGATTGAAGTTATACCACTTACAAAAAATATTTATAACAAAGCAAGTGAAATTTATGTAAAATTACGTAAAACAGGTTTTCCAACAGGAGAGTTTGATTTACTTATTGCAACAACTGCAATTGAAAACGATTTGTCAATTGTTACAAATAATACAAAACATTATATAAAAATTAAGGAATTTTTTAACTTAAAAATTGATAACTGGCTTATGTAAAAAAAATAAAAATATTAAAATAAAAAGTTCTATCTTATTTTCTTGTATCTAAAATATGATAGATTTTAACTATCGAAGAAACCTGCGATGCGGTATTTTCATCGCAATTATTAAATTTAAATTATAAAAAAAAAAATCAAATTCGTCCAAAATTTTAATATTTTTTAATTATTAAAAAATTGCCGATTTTTTGAAAGAATTTTTTTTAAAATTATAAAACTGGTTTTAAACATTGTTTTTTTTAAAACATCAATGTTTGTTTTATGATTTTCACAAAAATATTAAAATTTTGTGCGTTTTTTGAAAAAAAATTTTTTTTATTTCGAAATTTAAAATGTTAAAATTTTGGTCAAATTTGAAAAAAATTTTTTTTTATTTTGAAATTAAAAAATGTTAAT
>JAOZVH010000224.1 GCA_029938235.1 Bacteroidales bacterium | reverse complement strand
GAAAAATTTTTTTGTAAATTCGTAAAATTTCGGCGTTTTTTGGAAAAATTTTTTTTGTAAATTCGTAAAATTTCGGCGTTTTTTGGAAAAATTTTTTTTCAATAAATTTTTTCAATATACAAACCCAAAAAATTGTCATTTTTTTGAAAAATTTTAGGTTTGTACAGGTTGAAATTTTTTTCAAAAAATCGTCAAAAATTTTAATAATTTTAAAGTTTTTATGGAAAAGAAATTAATAAAAATTTTTCAAATTAAAATTTCCTTTCCATAAAATTAATATGGAAATATTTATTTAATATAATTCTTGTAAATTTTTTTATGTAAGAACAATATTTTTTTTACCTGTAATTTTACCACAATATTTACATTTCAAAGATACTTTTTCACTTTCTTTTAAAACTTCAAATTTTTGTGTAATTTTTTCAAAATTAGTAATACATTTTGGATTTACACATTTTACAATTCCATGAATTTCATTTGGAATTTTTAAGTCTTTTTTTCCAAAAACCTTATAATCTCTTATTAAATTCAACCTCGCTTTTGGTGAAATAATTGCTATTTTATCAATTTCTTTATCAAGAAAAAATTTGTCTGAAATTTTTATAACTCCTTTTTTACCAAGTTTTTTACTCTCTAAATTAGTACCAAAAGTAATAGGATTATCAACTTTTTCCAGATTTAAAATTTCTACTATTTTAAATAGATCCTTAGCAGAAATATGGTCTATTACTGTGCCGTTTTTTATGGCACTAACTTTCATTTTTTTTAACTTTTCCATAATTTTATTTTTTCAATTTAAAGTCCCATTATTAAAGAAATTATTGCCTGACGAGTAAAAACTCCATTTAAAGCCTGAGTAAAATAATATGATTTTGGATTTTCATCTAAATCAATATCTATTTCATTTACTCTTGGAAGAGGATGTAAAATTTTCAAATTATCCTTAGTATTTTTTAACATTTCATTTTTCAAAATGTAGATATTTTTTGTTCTTTCATAATCTATGAGGTCAGAAAATCTTTCTTTTTGAACTCTTGTCATATAAATAATATCTGCCTCAGAAATAATATCTGTAAAACTTTCATGTTCAAAATATTTAATTTTCAAAGAATTAAGAAACATTTTATATTCCTTAGGAATTTTCAGACGTTCTGGCGAAATAAAATTAAATACAGGTTTGAAATGAGACATTGCCATTAACAAAGAATGAACTGTTCGTCCATATTTCAAATCTCCAACAAAAAAAATATTTAAATTTTCTAATTTCCCCTGAGTTTTTCTTATGGAATACAGATCTAATAATGTCTGTGTAGGATGTTGATTTGCTCCATCTCCGGCATTTATTATCGGAACACTTGACACTTCACTTGCATATTTTGCACTTCCTTCCAAAGGATGTCTCATAACAATTAAATCGCTATAATTACTAACGGTTTTAATTGTATCTTTTAAAGTCTCGCCTTTTGTTACACTGGAAGAACTCGGATCTGTAAAACCAATAACTTTGCCACCTAATCTATTAATTGCACTTTCAAAACTTAGCCTTGTTCTTGTGGAAGGTTCGAAAAATAAAGTTGCGATAACTTTATTATTTAAAATATTTTGATTTGTATTTTTCTCAAACTCTTTTGCTCTATCTAAAACTTTTAATATTTCTTCAAGGGAAAAATCAGTAATAGATACTAAACTTTTATTTTTCATAAAAAAAATTTATCGCAAAAATAGATTTTTATTTAAATAAAATAAAAAAAAAAATTTTTAAAAAACATTGAAAATTTTGACGTTTTTTAAATTTTTTTTTTTATAAAAAATTAATTTATACGATAAAAATATTTTTTATGAAAAAATATTGATTTTGAGCAAAATAACACAAATATAATTTTATATATTTTGCTTTGTGTTATGGAAAATTTTCCAAAAAAAACATTAATTTTTATTCAAAAAATTTTTTTTAAAAAAAATAAAACTTAATTTGTAAAAATTTTTTTTATGAAAAAAAACACTTTTTATTATTTATTTATTTTTCTGTTTTTAATGACAGGAATAGTTTGGCAGTCCTGCGAATTAGAGGATTTAAAAGATAAATGGAAACCTGCTTATTCCATTCCACTTGCTTATGCTTCTTTAAAAATGGAAGATTTAATGCCAAATGACGAAAAAATCAATCAAGCTCTTTACACAGACGAAAATGGACTTTTGCATTTGACTTATGAAGATAGAATTTTAGAATTGGAAGCAAAAGATTTTATTGAATTAATAAATCAAAATTTTCAAGATGATTATGAAATTACAGAAAACAACGTGAATGTTTTCGGAGCAACTCCTGAAAATAGTGAAGTTCAAATTATGAATAAGCCTTATAATTATACTTTTAATTCTGAACAACAGATAGAGCAAAAAATAGACGAAATAGTATTTAAGTCTGGAACGATGAAAATTTCTGTTGTTCCGGATTTATCTTCGCCTATAAATTTGGCTATGGATATTACAATCGCAGCTTTGAAAAATGAAAATAATGAACCTTATGTACTTCTTGTTGATGGTGCAGAAGAAGTTCACGAAGAAGTTGATTTAAGTAGTTATCGTTTAGATTTGACAAATGATAATTCTAATCAAAATGCTATGGAAATTTTTTATAATTTACGTTTTAAGAAAGAAAGCGGAGATGTAATTTTTGCCGGAGATAAAATTAATTTAGTAGTAAATATGGAAGATATTGAATTTTCTTTTGTACGAGGTTTTTTTGGGAAAAAAGAAATTGCAAGGAATGAAATTGTAAATTTGGATATGGGTAAATTAGTTAGCAACGGTGAACTTTTTATAGACCCAATTGCAAATTTTAAAGTAAATAGTAATTTAGGAGTTCCAATTCAAGTTTTAATTCCAAAATTAGATGCAGTTATTGAAAATGAAAATAATACAGAAATTTTAAGAATAAATTTACCTGAGGCTTTTCCTTTAGATTTAGAAGCTCCTGAAAATATGAATGATAGTATAGAAATGACAATAAATTTATTAGGAGATGCACCATATCCAGATTTATTCGATGCAATAGGAAGATTTCCAAAATATTTAGATTTGAATGCAAAAGCATCCATAAATGCAAATTCTGACCCAAATACAACAACAAATTTTTTCTCTGAAAATACTAGAATAAAAGTAGATTTGAATGTAGATTTACCACTTGCTTTTGCAGCAAAATTTACAATGAAAGATACCATAGATGTCGATTTTGCAGGTATAGATGAAGATGATTTAGGAAAAATAGATTCGGTAATTTTACAAATCATTGTTGATAATGAGTTTCCAATTGATTTAAGTTTTCAAACTTATTTTATTGAAGAAAAAGGAAATGTTATTGAATTGGTTGATTCTATTTTTGATATTCCTATGAAAATTACAAATGATATTGAGGAAAGTATAATAAAAATAAGTTATAAATCTAATAGAATTGATAAATTGAAAAATGTTAAAAGAGCAATTTTTGTTGCTTCTGTGCAAACTTCAGAGTTTGAAAAATTAGATAATGAAGGAGGTCATATTTTGAAAGAAGTTTTTGGAGAACAAAGTATAAGTTTTTATTTATCTACAAATGTTTGGTTAAGTCCAGCAGCCGAGTAAAATAAAATTTTAATTATAAAAATAATTTAAAAAAAATGAAACAAAATATATATAAAATCGCTATAATTTCTTTATTGTTTTTTTGCTTTGCAGAAAGTTTTGCACAAAGAAATAACACTCTATATTTTATGAAAGACATGCCGCAAAGTATGTCAGTTAATCCAACCGCAGAAAGAAATTACAATATTTTTATTGGCTTTCCTGTTTTAAATTCAATTTATTTTAATGCTGACAATTCAGGTTTTTCTTTTAATAATTTATTGAATGATGCAAGTCCAATAGAAAGTTTACACGAGTTAAATTTTTTCGATACTGATTTAGAAATTGGATTAATTAATTTTGGTTTTAGAGTTAAAGATATGTATTTTTCTATGGATTTGAATTTAAAAAATAGTATTCAGATTTCTTATCCCGGAGATTTTGGAAAGTTTGTGTGGGAAGGAAATCAAAATAATAGAAATTTGAATTTAGATAATTTTGGTTTTGACGTAAATGTTTATAATGAATTAGCTTTTGGTTTTTCTAAGGATTCTATAGATATATATGGAAGAAATTTGAAAATTGGTGGTAAAGCAAAAATTTTATTTGGGATATTTAATATAGAAACAAAAAAATCAGAAATAGCTTTTAAAACAGATGAAAGAACTTCATTCTGGAATTTAGAAACAGATATTCTTGTAAATACTTCCACAATAAAACCTCTTACTGTAGAAGAGGACGAATATGGAAATAGAGGTGGCGATAATTCAGAGACTTTTAATAATATAGAAGGAGGAGATTTCAAAGCAACAGATAATTTAGGTTTTGCCATTGATCTCGGAGCAAGTTATCAAATTAAAGATGATATTTTATTATCTGCAAGTTTAATAGATTTTGGTTTTATTAATTGGAGTACTGGAGTTTCTAATTTTGAAATTAAAAATAATTTTGAAATTAAGGGTGTAAATTTGAGCAATGAAATAAATACAAGTGTAAATACAGATGCTTTTCAGGAATTTTTAGACACCTTAGAAAGTATTTCAGAAATTAAAGAAACAAATAATTCTTATCTTGCTTTTTTGTCTCCAAAAATTTATTTAGGTGCAACTTATAATCTTGTAAATGAAAATAATGCAAATATAGATCTTGGTGTATTAACTCGCACAAAAATAGAAAAACAACATTTTAGAACTTCGCTAAGTTTATCAGCAAATATGTTATTTGCGAAATTTTTAAGCTTTTCAACAAGCTATTCTTTGATGAATTATAATTACACTAATTTTGGAATTGGAATGGGAATTAGAGCTTCAGTATTTCAATTTTATTTTATAACAGATAATATTTTGGCAATTTCTTATAAACAAACAAGAAATGTTGGAATGCGTTTTGGCTTTAATTTGGTTTTTGGAAATTCAAAAAACTATAATAAAAAAGATAATATAGAAGATAAATTAAAAGAAGATAAAGATTTGTATTGAAAAAAAATTTTTTTCAAATTCGTCCAAAATTTTAATAAATTTTAATAAATTTAAAAAAAATTTTTTTTTCAAAAAACGTCCAAAATTTTAACATTTTTAAAATTTAAATTTAAAAAAAATTTTTTTCAAAAAAACTAATTATGTGTCATCGTCCACGCTTGACACGTAAATATTTACAATTTAGAACAAATATTAACGAATATGCTCAGAAATCATCGTGGACGATGAAGCATATGGTTAAATTAAAAAAAAAATTTTTTTTTCAAAAACGTCCAAAATTTTAATAATTTTTAATAAATTTAAAAAAAATTTTTTTTTCAAAAACGTCCAAAATTTTAAGATTTTTTAATAAATTTAAAAAAAAATTTTTTTTCAAAATTCGTCCAAAATTTTAATATTTTTTAATTTGAAATTAAAAAA
>JAOZVH010000223.1 GCA_029938235.1 Bacteroidales bacterium | reverse complement strand
AAAATTTTAAAAATTGCCTTTGCTTTTAATAAACATTCTTCATATTCATTTTCTAAAATTGATTTATCTGTAATTGCACCGCCAACAGTAAAAGAAAGATATTTTTTTTTTGAATTATATAAAATACTGCGAATAATTACATTAAAATCAAAATTTCCATCTGGCGAAATATAACCAACACTTCCAGAATATAAACCACGTTTTGTTTTTTCATATTTTTCTATCAATTCCATAGCTTTAATTTTGGGTGCTCCGGTCATTGACCCCATAGGAAAAGAATATTTTATTGCGTCAATAAAATGAAAATTTTCATCTAATTCGGAAGAAACTGTGGAAATTAATTGGTGAACTTGTGGATAAGTATAAATTTTACAAAGTTCTTCTACTTTTACACTTGCGTTTTTTGCTGTGCGAGATAAATCATTTCTAACCAAATCAACTATCATAATATTTTCGGCACGTTCTTTTTCGTCATTTTTTAGTTGTTTTTTTAAAGTTTCATCTTCTAATTTATTTTTTCCACGCTTTATAGTTCCTTTTATTGGCTGAGAAATAATTTTATTTCCAACTTTTTTTAAAAACCTTTCTGGACTTGCAGATAATAAAAATTTATCTTCCAACTTATAAAAACACGAAAACGGTGTCGGCGAAATTTCTTTTAAATCAAAAAATGTTCTAATGGAATTGATTTCTGTTTCTTCGGAAAAAAATTCTTGGCAAAAATTTATTTCATAAATATCACCAATTTTTATGTGATTTTTTAATTTTTTGAGAATTTCAAAATATTCTTTTTTTGTAAACCTCCTTTGAATTTTTTTTTTAAAAAAAATTGGCGTTTTTTTGAAAAAATTTTTTTTCGAAAGATTTTCTACAATCTCTATAATTTGATTTTCATTAAAAAAATCATTTAAAAATTCAATTTCTAATTTGTTTTTTTTAAAAAAGAAAATAATTTGTGGACAAAAAAAATGAATTTTTGGGAAAAATACATTATCAATGTTTTCAGATTTTAAATCTTCCAATTCGTTTTTTAAATCGTAAGTAAAAAACCCAAATAACCAATCTTTTTTTTCTTCATAAAATTTTTTTAAATTTGAAAAATTATCTTCTTTTTGAATTTTTAATTCATCGGAAATTCCAAGAGCAAATATTTTTTCAAAAGAAAAATTAGGTGAAAAATCCTTAAAATCATTGCTATCTAAATAAACAAATTTTGAGAAATTCTCATTTGCCCAGAAAAATAAATTTTCCTTAAAAATTTCTATATTTTTCAAAAAAAAATTTTTTTTAAATCTCATAATAATTTTTTTAAATTTAAATTAAAAATAAATTATAAAAAAATATCCATTTTTTCAAAAAAATTTTTATTTAAAAACAAAAATATCAATATTAAAATATAAACAAAAATGCTCGTTTTTTTATGCTTAGAATAAAATTTCAAAGCTGTTCCAAAAGATTTTTTTTTTTCTAATAATTTTTTTTTTGATAATTTTAAAGAGTAAATTTCATCTAAAATTAAATGACTTAAATATCCAATCATAATAGATAAAGAAATTATAAATTTATCTTTCAATGGAATTTTAAAAAAATCTAAAAAAAATAAAAGCATTAAAAATGATAAAAAAGACATAGGTATAGAATGAAATATTCCTCTATGTTTTGTTAATTTTTTGACAAGATATGTTCCGGGAAACCAAATTATTAAAAAAATTATTATCGGAGCAGAAATTAATATTTCTATTTTATAATTTTCTTTGTAAAAAAAATATAATCCAATTATTGCAAATAAAAAAGAAAAAAACACTGAAAATATTTTTATTGGTTTTCCCGAATTGCTGTCTATATCCGGTAAAAAAGAACCAACAAAACAACCGAAAACAATTAAAAATGCTATCCAGATATTTGTTATTGTAGAAAAAAGTAAACACACAGCACTAAAAAAAAATCCTACAATTATTCCTAAAGTTGTGTGTGTTTTAAAATTTGCCATCTATAAAAATTTTTATAAACAAAAAACTTTCAAAAAATTTTTATAAACTTTATCTTGAACTTCTTTAAAATTTATTTCTTTTCCGATTTCATTTTTCATGGAAGTAACACCTTTATTTCCTATTCCGCAAGGAATTATATGGTTAAAATAATCCAAATTTGTGTTTATATTCAAAGCAAAACCATGCATACTAACATACCTACTTGCTCTAACTCCAATGGCACAAATTTTTCTAACTTTAAATGGATTTTCAACATCCAACCAAACTCCGGTAGAATTTTCCAAACGACTTCCTTTTATTTTATACTCTGCTAGGGTAAGAATAATTACTTCTTCTAAATTTCTTATATAATTTTTTATCGTAAAATCAAAATTTTCAAGGTCAATAATTGGATACGCAACCAATTGACCTTCACCGTGATAAGTTACATCGCCGCCTCTATTTATTTTATAAAAACGTGCATTAATTTTTTTTAAAAAATTATCGTCGAAAAGCAAATTATTTGTAGAACCACTTTTCCCCATAGTATAAACATGAGGATGCTGACAAAATAATAAGTGATTTTCTGTTGCTTTGTCTTGATTATTTTCTCTGTTTTCTAACTTTTGATTTATGATTTTATCAAAAATTTTTTCTTGATATTCCCAAGACTTTTTATAATCAATTAAATCAAGATCTTCAAAAATTATTTTTCTATTTTTTGGCATTTTTTTTAATCTTTTTTATTAAAATCCCAACTTCAATTTTTTTATTTTCTTTATCAAAATCAACTTTGATAATATCATTTTCTTTTATATTGGTAGAAATAATTTTCTCGGAAATTTCGTCTTCGAAATATCTTTGGATTGCTCTTTTTATTGGTCTCGCACCGAATTTTTTTTCAAAACCTTTTTCAACAACATAATTTTTTGCTTCCTGCGAAATTTCTAATTGATAATTTAATTTATTTACTCTTTCGAATAAACCAATTAATTCTATGTCCATAATTTTGAAAATGTCTTTCTTATCCAGCGAATTAAAAGAAACAATATCATCTATGCGATTTAAAAATTCCGGAGCAAAAGTTTTTTTCAAAGCTTTCTTAATTTTTTCTTCGTTATATTTATCAAGACTTACAGATGACGAAGTAGCAAAACCAACTCCTGAACTGTGATTGCTAGTTTCACGAGTTCCAACATTTGAGGTCATAATTAAAATGGTATTTCTAAAATCAACTTTATTACCAAGACTGTCAGTTAATTGTCCATCATCTAAAACTTGCAATAAAATATTAAATACATCTGGATGTGCTTTTTCAATTTCGTCAAGTAATATGACTGAATAAGGTTTACGTCTAACTTTTTCTGTTAATTGTCCACCTTCTCCATATCCAACATAACCCGGAGGCGAACCTATTAATCTGGAGATGGAAAATTTTTCCATATATTCACTCATATCCATTCTTATCAAAGAATCCTTTCCTTCGAATAAATAATCAGCAAGTACTTTTGCCAGTTGTGTTTTTCCAACTCCTGTTTGTCCCATAAAAACAAAAGTTCCTATGGGTTTATTTGGGTCTTTTAAACCAACTCTACTTCTTCGTATTGCTTTCACAATTTTTTCTACTGCTTCATTTTGTCCGATGATTCTTTCTTTGATTTTATCTCCCATTTTTACCAAACTGGAAATTTCATCTCTTGCTATCTTTTGAACAGGTATTCCTGTCATCATAGCAACAACATTTTCTACATCACTTTCAAAAACTTTATCTTTAGTTTCTTCTAATTTTTTCTCCCAGTTAATTTTTTCTTCTTCTAATTTTACTAATAATTTTTTTTCATTATCCCTTAAATCCGCTGCTTTTTCAAAATTTTGTTCTTTAACAGATTCCATCTTTTTTATGCGAGTTCTTTCTATGTCTTTTTCTATTTCGTCAATTAATAGCGGAACTTTTATATTTGCAATATGTATATGCGAACCAACTTCATCTAAAACATCTATAGATTTATCAGGTAAATTTCTATCAGTAATATATCTTTCTGAAAGGAAAACACAAGAATTTATTGCCTCCGAAGTGTAAAAAACATTATGATGTTTTTCATAATACTTTTTTATGTTTTTCAAAATTTCTATGCTTTCTTTTACTGTTGTTGGGTCAACCATAATTTTTTGAAACCTACGCTCCAAAGCACCGTCTTTTTCTATTTGCTGTCTGTATTCGTCCAGAGTTGTTGCACCTATACATTGAATTTCTCCCCGTGCCAATGCCGGTTTTAACATATTCGCAGCATCTAAAGAACCAGCAGCACCTCCTGCTCCAACAAGAGTATGAATTTCATCTATGAATAAAATTACTTCATCAGTATTTTCTAATTCGTTCAAAATAGATTTCATTCTCTCTTCAAATTGACCTCTGTATTTTGTTCCGGCAACTATAGAAGCTAAATCTAAGGAAACTATACGTTTTCCAAAAAGAACTCTGGAAACTTTTTTTTCTATAATTCTTGTAGCAAGACCTTCAACTATGGCAGATTTTCCAACTCCGGGATGTCCAATTAAAACAGGATTGTTTTTCTTTCTTCTGCTCAATACTTGTACTAACCTTTCTATTTCAGTATGTCGCCCAACTATTGGGTCGAGTTTTTTTTGTTCGGCAAGATAATTCAAATCTGTTCCAAAAGCATCTAAAACTGGTGTTGTTGATTTTTTCTTAGATTTAGATTTTACAGAATTATCTTTTTTATTTTCTTTATCTTGAGAATCTGTTTTTGAAGTTATTTCTTTATTTAAATGCTTTCTCATCATATCGTAATTAATATTTTTATTATTTAAAAGCCTTGTTGCTTCACTTTTATTGTCTTTTAAAATCGCCAAAAGCAAATGCTCTGTATTTACTTCTTTGCTTTTTAAAGATTTTGCTTCTAAAAATATCCATTTTAAAGCTTTTTCTGTAGATTTTAAAAGGGGTATATTTTTATTTTTTGAGAAGAAATTTTTTTTATTTTCACTTTGAATTTTAAATTCTAAACGTTTTGCTATTTCGTCTAAATTTACACCTAATTCAGTCAATTTTTTTATAGCATTTCCATTACCTTTTTTTAACATTCCAAGAAACAAATGCTCAGTGCCAACAAATTCATTACCAAGTCTTTTTGCTTCTTCCATGCTATAAGCTAATATTTCTTTTATTGATTTTGATAATTTAGAATTCATAATTTTCAATTTTAAATATTTGCAATATTAAAAAAAATATATATTTAAAAAAATTTTTACAATTTATTATAACATAAAATATTCCAAAAATAAAAAATTGTTAAAAAGTCATATAAATTAAAAAAAAAGTCAAATTGTCAGTAAATTTAATTTTTTTTAATTAAAAATTTTATCATTTTTTTGAAATTCATAAAAATTGCCGTTTTTTTCAAAAAAATTTTATTTGAAAATTTCAAATAAAAAATATTAAAATTTTGGACAATTTTTGTATCCACTCAATTTAGTATGGTAAAAAGTTTTTTTTCTTTTTTTTTTTT
>JAOZVH010000222.1 GCA_029938235.1 Bacteroidales bacterium | reverse complement strand
GAAATTAAATTTTTTATAATTTTTCTTATTCTACTTCTTTTTTTTGGAATTTCACCAATAATATCTTCCAAATATTCTATTCTAACTCCGTTCAAAATAACGAAAAAATCATAATTTATTGCTTTTTTATACAGATCTAAAACTTGTGTATCTGCTTTTTTCCACACTCTATTTGATTGGCAAATTAATAAACTTAAATCAGCATTTTTCACTATATTTGTTGGAAATTCATTATGAAGAAGAGAAGGTAAAATCAAAAAAATGTAGTCATAAGACGCAAAAAATAAATCTTCTTTTTCTTTAAATAAATCTTTGATATTTTTCACATCAAAAAAATTATCTTTTATATCATAAAATAATTTAAAATAATTGCCAAAATTTTTATTTTTTTTAGCATTTTCCTCCTTAGAATTAGGTGATAAAATCATAACATTATTTCCAACACTTTTTAATTTATCAGAGAATAAATCAGATAAAAAATTAAGACCTTCATTTCTTAGAGTACTTGTCAAAATAATTAAATAAGGTTTTTTTTCTTTTTTTACCGAAGATAAAACAATTAATTTTATTTTTTGTATCATAATTTCTATAACTCTATCGGCAACGTAATCATAATCTAAATTTGTTTTTTTTTTATTTAAATTTGGGAAAACCCCTAAGGATTTTAATTTTGTTAATTCCTCAGCTCTTTCTATATTATTTATGGAACTGTCTATAAATTCAAAAAAAATCAAAATGGCAATGGTAAAAATAGTACCAGCAAGAAAACCTACAACAACAAGAAACATACGTTTAGATTTTTTTGCTTCCAAAGGGTAAAACGGCTCGTCTAAAATTTTTATACTATTGGAACTTGATTGCATATCAATATTTTGTTGTCTTAATTTTGCTTCGTTCCAGCTTTTCAAAAAACTCATATATTCGTCTTCTGATATTTTTATTTCTCTTTCTATTTTTTTTAATTCTGACCCCAATGGAGCAAATGTGTTATATTTACCTTCAAAATCTAATCTGGTTTTTAAAATAATTTCCACTCTTGCTTTACGCTCTTCCACTGCGATAACATTATCTAACCATTCTTTTAACAAATTTTTTACCGGAACACCAGAAACACTTCTTCCGGCTTCATATAATTTGCCGACTTCTTTTTCTAAATTTAATTTTAATTTTTTTGCTTTTCTTTTCTTTTTTAAAAGTTCTGGTGTGTCTGGGTCTTCTATTTCTAAAATTGCTATTTTTGTACTTATTTCATTTAATTCTTCTCTTATATCTAAAATAATTTTACTTTGTAAACCGAGATTAACCTTTTTTCCTAATGTACTTTTTAAATGATTTAAAGCCGCTTGGGCAGAAGCTAATTCCATAGTTTCTGTTTTATGTTCGTGGTCTAAGTTTTCTTTTTGTTCGGCTATAGATTTTGTTTGTTCGTAATAGTTAATTATTTGGTTGTCAGTTCTAAATTTCAACAGGCTTTTTTCTGCATTATCTAATCTTATTCCAGCTTTGAGAACCCTATCTTCAAAATATTGAACCACAGAGCTTGTTCTATTGGATTGTATAGAACGATATTTTTCGCGAAAAACATCTATCAAAACTTCAAGAGTTTCTTGGCAAATTCTCGGATGCTCAGTTGTATAACTTAATTCCAACAGATCACTACTTTGAACACGCTGAACTTTTATAGATGAAATTTTATTCATTCCATAAAATTTATGAGTACTTCTTAATAATTTATAGACTTTATTTACATCGCTTTTTTGCATATAATTTATTAAATTTTCTTTTGTATTTTTTATAGAAAAAACATCAAGAAAATCATATTTTATGCTGTCTGGAAAAATTTTTCTTAGATGAGAATAATCTATAATATCCTGAGCATCATAAACAAGATGTCTCGAAAGAAGACGTAAACAAACTTCTTCGTGAGTATCAGCACTTTTTATAATGTTAATAAAATTGTCAAATGCGACACGAGTAGCAAATAAATCAAAACGCTGTTTACTACCGCTTTCTATATTGTAACCTGTAGCAAGTCCAGTATAAACAACAGCAGAAGAAGAATATTCTTTTTTCTCGTTTCTCGTTCCATAATAAATAGTAATGGACATAATGAAACCAACAGAAAGAATTAAAAATTTATGGTCTAAAATTACTCTTATAAATTGAATAAAATTCATTATAAATTTTTTTAATTTTATTCAAAAAAAAATTTTTTTGTAAAAATGTTATTTTTTTTTGAATTTAATAAAAAAATTATTTATTTTAAGTTTTAATTAAAAATAATTTTTTTATGAAAGAAAAGTTTAACTTAGAATTTTTAATAAAATCTTCTCCGAGAATTTTATACAATAGGTTGTATACTCCGGCTGGTTTGTCTGAATGGTTTGCTGACGATGTAAATATTAGTAAAAATATTTACACATTTTTTTGGGAAGGAAGCGAACAAAAAGCAGAATTAATTGCAAAAAAATTTAATAGCTATGTAAGATTTCACTGGTTGGATGATGAAGAAGAAGATACTTTTTTCGAATTTCGTATAAGTGTAGACGAAATTACTAAGGGCATTGCGTTAATTTTAACTGATTTTGCAGAAATCGACGAACAAGAAGATGCAATAGATTTGTGGGAACAACAAATTAATGATTTAAAATCTGCTGTTGGAGGTTAAGAATATAATTTTTTTTAAGATATTTTATTAAAAAAATTTTTCCAAAAAATGGTGCTTTTTTTAATAAAATATTTTTAATTTTTTAAAAATATTTAAAATTATGAATCTATTAGAAAGAATAAAATGTAATGCAAAGAAATTAAATAAAAAAATTGTATTACCAGAAAGTTTAGAAGAACGCACTTTAAAAGCGGCTGATATTTTGATTGAAGAAAAAATTTCTCAAATTATTTTAATTGGTGATCCAGTTAAAATAAATAATAGAGCAAAAGAACTTTCTTTGAAAAACATAAAAAATGCAATTATTGTAAATCCTGTAAATTACAGTAAAAAAGAATTTTATGTGAATTTAATGCTTAAAATTAGGGCAAAAAAAGGATTAACAAGAGAAAAAGCTTTAGAATTGATTGAAAATCCTTTATATCTTGCAACTTTGATGGTAAAGAATGGTGATGCTGATGGAGAAGTTGCCGGAGCAGAAAATTCTACCAGCGATGTTTTACGTCCTGCATTTCAATATGTAAAAACGAAAAAAGGTATTAGTGTTGTTTCTGGTGCTTTTATTATGATATTGAAAGATAAAAAATTCGGCGAAAATGGTTTAATGGTTTTTGCTGATTGTGCTGTTCATCCGGATCCAACCGCAAAACAATTGGCAGAGATTGCTGTTTCAACCGGACAAATGACACGTAAAATTGCTGGTTTTGAGCCGAAAATTGCTATGTTAAGTTTTTCAACTGATGGAAGTGCAAATCATTATATGGTTGATAAAGTTAAAGAAGCAACAGAAATTGCGAAAAAAATGGATAATTCCTTATTAATAGAAGGAGAAATTCAAGCAGATGCGGCAATTATTGAAAGTATAGGAAAAAAGAAAGCTCCCAAAAGTAAAATCGCTGGAAATTGTAATGTTTTGATATTTCCAAATTTGGAAGCAGGAAATATTGCTTATAAATTAGTTCAACGTCTGGCAAAAGCAGAAGCCATTGGACCAATTTTGCAAGGTATGGCTGCACCAATTAATGATTTATCCAGAGGTTGTTCAGTGAGTGATATTGTAAATTTAGTTGCAATTACAGCAAATCAGTAAAGAATTATGAATAAAAAAGAACTATTTGCAGAAATTTTGAAAAAAAAATCTTTTTTATGTGTTGGTTTAGACACAGATTTAGAAAAAATACCTAAATTTCTTTTGGATAAAAAAGACCCAATTTTCGAATTTAATAAAGAAATTATAGACGCAACAAGTGATTTTACTGTTGCTTACAAACCAAATATTGCTTTTTATGAAGCTTATGGTTTAAAAGGTTTTGAAAGTTTAAAAAAAACTGTAAATTATATAAAAAAATTTTTTCCAAATATTTTTGTTATTGCTGACGCAAAACGTGGCGACATAGGAAATACATCAAAAATGTATGCAAAAGCATTTTTTGAAAATATGAATTTTGATGCAATTACTGTAAATCCATATATGGGAGAAGATAGCGTAAAGCCGTTTTTTGTGAAAAATAAATGGCTTATTATTTTGGCACTAACTTCTAATTCCGGAGCTTTTGATTTTCAATTTTTTGAGAATGAAAAAAAAGAAAAATTATTCGAAAAAGTTTTAAAAACTTCCAAAAATTGGGGTGATGAAAATAATTTAATGTATGTCGTTGGAGCAACGAAATCTAAAAACCTTGAAAAAATAAGGAAAATTATTCCAAATCATTTTTTACTTGTTCCCGGCGTTGGCAAACAAGGAGGAAGTCTGGAAGAAGTGGCAAAATTTGGAATGAATAAAGAATGTTCTTTGCTGGTAAATTCGTCAAGAGGAATTATTTTTGCTGATAATACGAAAAATTTTTCAAAAATAGCGAGAGAAAAAGCAAAAGAATTACAAAATTCTATGCAAAATTTATTATCAAAATATTTATTTTAAATAAATTTACGTTTTTTTATGAAAAAAAATTAAAAATTATTAATAATTTAGATTTCTGGCTGTATTATCCAATTTTTATTTAAAAAAAATTTTTTTCAAAAAATGCCAAAATTTTAATATTTTATTAAAAAAAAATTTTTTTCAAAAAACGCCAAAATTTTAATATTTTATTAAAAAATATCATAAACTTATAATAAATAATGAGGAATTTTTAATGTGAATGAAAAAAAATTAAAGTATTTCTCATTCCTAATTCCTCATTTCTCGTCTATTTTTAAAGCAACTTTTTTTATTGAAATTAATTTTTCTTCTCGCATTGCCTGTTGAAATTTAAAATTATATTTTCCACTTTTTAGAAAACGGATATTTTTTTTAAAGATTTTTGTTCTTGTAAATTCATCATTAAAAAATGAACTTCCTAACCATTTGCCTTTGTTGTTTGATAAAAAAATTTCAAAAGTATCTCTCGAGATAAAAGTTTTATTTTCATAAAAAATATCAACAAAAAGCCATAAATTAGAATAATAATATTCATCAGAATTAGAAATTTCTATAAAAACATTATAAAATTTTGTTGTATCTATAATTTCAGAATCAAATATTATTTTGTTATTTATTTCCCAAGTTTCATTTGGAAATTCCATTTCTTCATGAAAAATATTCTTCTTACCACAAGAAAATAAAAAAAACAAAAAGATAACTAATAAAATATTTATTTTCATAAAATGAAATTTAAAAATTTTTACAAAATTATAAAAAATTCATCATTTTTTGAAAAAAATTTTTTAAAATGAAAATTCGAAATTTTGGGCAATTTTTTGAAAAAAATTTTTTTAAATTTTTTTAATTTCTTCTATTGAAAGTTTTGTTGATTTTGAAATTTCTTCAATGTCAATTCCAGATTTTTTCATAAATTTTGCAATATTTAATATTGTATTATCTTTTTC
>JAOZVH010000221.1 GCA_029938235.1 Bacteroidales bacterium | reverse complement strand
ATTTTTTTGAAAAAAACGACCAAATTTTAATGATTTTTTATAATTAAAAAAATTTTTTTGAAAAAAACGACCAAATTTTAATGATTTTTTATAATTTTAAAAAAAATTTTTTTGAAAAAAACGACCAAATTTTAATGATTTTTTATAATTAAAAAAATTTGTTTTTTTTGGGAAATATTTATTAATAAATATTTTTAAATTTTTTTAATGCAAATTAACAAAGTAATTCTTCTTGGTTATGTGGGTGAAAATCCCGAAATAAATTATTTTAGTGAAAAAAATTGCGTTGCGAGATTTTATATGGCAACAAACGAAACATATAAAAACTCTGAAGGTAAAAAAATAAAAAATACATTGTGGCATAAAATAGTTCTTTGGAAAAAACTTGCCGTACTAGCTGAAAAATATATAAAAAAAGGAATGTTATTGTATGTGGAAGGGAAAATTAATTATATTACAAAAACAGACAAACATGGTAAGCAAATAATAATTACAGAAATTATTGGAGATAAAATTACTCTGGGAAAAAATATTTTAGAAAAAAATGAAAATGAAAAAAAAAAGAAAAAAAAATTTAATTTGCAAGAAAAATTTGATAGTTTACCTTTTTAAAATTTAATCCATGAACATATTTTTTATAAATATTTTTATTGCAAATTTATTATTTTTTAATTTTCATCCTGCGCATATAGCAATGAATAACATAGAATATAATATTGAAAAAAAAAAATTTGATATTGTTTTTAAAGTTTTTACGAAAGATTTTGAGTTAATTATTTTAAAAAAATATAAAAAAGAACTCAAATTAAATAAAGAAAATGAAATTAAAAATTCTAAATTTTACATTCAAAAATATATAAATGAAAATTTTTCTATTTTTTTTGACGTAAAAAAAATAAAACAAAAAGATATAATTTTTCAAAGAAAAAATTATAAAGATGATTCCAGTTGGTTTTATTTTTCTTTAGATTTTGATGAAAAATTCAAATCTGTTACAATAAAAAATACCATTATGACAGATTTTTTCAAAGACCAGAAAAACTTAATATTTTTTAATTATAAAGGGTTTCAAAAAACAGAAATATTTAATTCTTCTTTTTTTAAGAAAAAATACAATTTAAATAAAAAATAATTTTTTTTTTTTTAAAAAGGTATTATTTTTGATTATCATAAAAAAATAAAATTTTGAAAAATAAAATTATGAAAAAGTTTAAAATATATCTATTTATTTTTTGTTTTATTTATGGTTCTGCTTTTGCTCAGGACGATAAATTTCCAACACTAAAAAAGGATCTTCATGTTTTAGATAGTTTTGTTATAGATTTTCCTCATTTTTCTAAGGCATTCGATAATGCAGAAAAATTAGTGAAAGAAGGAGTTGAAAAATATGATAAGTCCATTAGGTCTAATGATAATAGAAATTTGTTAATTGTAAAATTAGGAAATTTAAAATTTATCAATTTTGGAAAAAAGAGAAAGTATAAAAAACGAATAAATGAATTAGAGATAGAAACTAAGGAAGAAATTCTTATGTCTTTTTCTTATCACGATACTGCTTATTTTCTTTTAGATGATTTATTTTTAAGTGAAATAGATAAATTTGAAATTTATAATGAAGAAAATAAAAAAGAAATTGAGAAATTAAAAAAATCTGCTGATAAAAATTTCTCACGTGGAAAAAAAAGGATAGAAAAATATTTGAAATTTATTAAAATTTCTAATGGAATCGTTCTTCTGGATAAAGAAAATTGGAGTTCTCAAAAGAAAAAAAGTTTTGACGAACTAAATTATAAAAGATTATTAAATGATTTTGATGCTTTCAAAAAATCTTATGTAACTTCTTTAAATAAAGAAATACTTGCGATAAAAATTTGTCTGGAAGATGAGAAAAAACACGAGGAAGAAGTATTAGATATAAAATTGCAAGCAGAGATGCAAAGTTATTCTGATGAAGAAGAGATTGAAATTAATCAATCAGACGAAAAATTTGATGATGATAAATCAGAAAAATATAGTTTAGAAGAAGATTACACAGAAGAAAATAAAACAACAGATAAGAAAAAATATAATGTTAAATATTCTGCATCTGATAAAGAAAAATCTTATCTTGCCACTTATAATTTTATTCCAGAATGTGATGACGCAAAAAAAAATATAAATGGGATAACTTATAGAGTTCAAATTGTTGCACTTTCTAATCCAATTTCTAAAGAAAATCAGCAAAAATTATATGCAAAATGCTTAGTAAGAGACAGAGAATCTAGTGATAGATTATTCAAATATTCTGTTGGTGAGTTTTATACTTATAAAAAAGCAAATGAATTTAAGAAAAAACAGGTTCTTATAAACGGTGTAAAAGATGCTTTTATTGTTGCATTCAATAGAAGTGGTGAACAAATACACGAAATAAAAGAAGCAATAAGTATAACAGATTAAAATTTTTAATTATGAAAAATAGATATTTTATAAAAAATAAAATACATAAACAAAAAAAAAATAATTTTTTTTATTTAATGTTTTTAAATAAAAAAAAGACTATTTTATTTTTGTCTATAATTTTTTTGTTATACCTTATTAATATTTAATAAAAAAATCTTTTATTTTAATATTTTTTAAAGCGATTTTTTATAATAAAAAAATCGCTTTTTGTTTAAAAAAAATAAAAATAAAAATGTTTTTTTATAAAAATATTTTTATTTTTGTAAAAAATTATTATTAAAAAATAAAAAAATATTATTTTCATATGAAAAAGATTAAAATAGGAGTTTTAAAAGAAACAAAAAATCCTCCGGATAAACGAGTTATTTTCACTCCTAATCAAATTTTAGAATTTTATAAACAATTTCCAAATGTTGAAATCGTCGTTCAAAATAGTAAAATTAGATCATTTAAAGATGAAGAATATGAAAAACTTGGAATTGTTTTACAAGAGAATTTAAATGATTGTGATATTCTTATTGGAATAAAAGAAGTAAAAATACCTTCTTTAATTGAAAATAAAACTTATTTCTTTTTTTCACATACAGCAAAAAAACAAGAGTATAATAAGACTTTATTACAGGAAATTTTAAAAAAAAATATTCATTTAATAGATCATGAATATTTAACTTATAAAAATGGAGAACGTGTAGTAGCTTTTGGATATTGGGCTGGAATTGTTGGTGCTTATAATGGAATACTTGCTTATGGAAAACGTACTGGACTTTATCAAATAAGAAGAGCTTATGAATGTTTTGATAAAAAAGAATTAGAAAAAGAAGTTAAAAAGGCTAAATTACCACCTATAAAAATTTTAATTACTGGTGGTGGAAGAGTTGCTTCAGGTGCTGTAAAAGTAATGAATGATTTGAATTTAAAAAAAGTTAGTTCTTATGATTTTTTAAATAAAAAATTTGAGAAAGCAGTTTTTTGTCAAATAGGACCAGAAGATTACACAAAAAGTATATATGATAATGATTTTGATTTTCAAGATTTTATAAAAAATCCATCGCTTTATGAGAATAATTTTTCAAAATATAGCAAAGTTACTGATGTTTTTATTCCTTGTCATTTTTGGGACCCAAAATCTCCTCTAATGCTGACAAATGAAATTATGAGAGAAAAAGGTTTTAATATTTCTATTATTTCTGATGTGAGTTGTGATATTAAAAAACCTATCGCTTCTACTCTTAGATCTTCTAGTATTGAAATTCCTTTTTATGGTTATAATATTTTAAGGGATTCAGAAAGTATTCCTTTTGATTTAAAAAATGTAACTGTTGTTTCTATAGATAATTTGCCCGGAGAATTACCTCGAAATGCTTCGAAAGATTTTGGAAAAACATTTTTTGAAAAAGTAATTCCTGCATTATTTGACGGAGATAAAGATGGAATTATCGACAGAGCAAGTATTACAAAAAATGGAAAATTAACAAAAAAATATAGTTATTTGCAAAATTTTGTTGATAACAAATAAAAAAATTTAATTATGTTTTGTGGAATAGTAGAAGAAGCGGCTAAGGTCGTAAACTTAGAAAAAGAAAATGAAAATTTACACATTACTATGGAATGCACTTTTGTTAACGAATTAAAAGTTGACCAGAGTGTTTCTCATAATGGTGTTTGCTTAACTGTTGTTAAAATAACAGATAAAACCTTCACGGTTACAGCCATTTACGAAACTTTGCAAAAGTCAAATCTTGGTCTTTTAAAAATTGGAAGTAAAGTAAATTTAGAAAGAAGCATGAAATTAAATGCAATGATAGATGGACATATGGTACAAGGACATGTGGACCAAACTGCCGTATGTAAAAAGGTAGAAACTGCAGATGGAAGTTGGTATTTTACTTTTGAGTATGATACAAGTCTTGGAAATATTACTGTTGAAAAAGGTTCGGTTTCTGTTAATGGAGTGAGTTTAACGGTTGTTAATTCAAAAGATAATTCTTTTCAAGTTGCAATAATACCATATACTTATGATATTACAAATTTTCATGAAATCAAAAATGGAACTGTTGTAAATTTGGAATTTGATATTATTGGAAAATATATTACTAAGATTGTTAAACAACAATTAGAAAGTTATTTTTCAAAAAAATAATTTTTTTTATAAAAAAGCAATTTTTTTTAAATTGTTTTTTTATAAATATATAAAAATTTATTATGACATTTTTTATAAAAAAAATTTTTTTTATAAAAATATTGATTTTTTTTAACTTTTTTTCTTATTCTGAAAATTTTCCAACCGGAGCAAGATCTACATCTATGGCAAATGCAAGTGTTACTTTTTGTGATATTTGGGCTTTGTCGCACAACCAAGCTGGCATTGCTTTTTTAAAACATAAAAGTTTAGCATTTCATTTTGAAAATCATTTTTTATTAAAAGAGCATAGTTTAAAATCTATTTTTTTTGTTTATCCAACTAATATGGGAAATTTTGGTTTGAACTATTATAATTTTGGTTATTCGAAATATAATATAAGTAAAATTGGAATTGCTTATGCAAAATCTTTTTCCGAGAAATTTTCTTTTGGTTTACAACTAAATTATTTCAACACTTATATTGAAAATAATATTAAAAATCAAGGAGTTATAAATTTTGAATTTGGTTTTTTAATGAAAATTTCTGAAAATTTAAGTTTTGGTAGTCATATTTTTAGACCACAAAAATCAAAAATAGAAAATTATGAAAATGAAAATTTATCTACTATTCTTAAATTTGGTTTATCTTATAAGATTCAAAAAATGATAATTTTTTGCTTAGAAGCAGAAAAAGATATTAAATATAAACAAAATTTTAAATTTGGAATGGAATACAATTATAAAAATAATATTTTTTTAAGAATGGGAATTTTCACAAATCCGAATTTTTATTCTTATGGAATAGGCTTTGTTTTCAAAAAATTTAAAACTGACATTGCTTTTTCTAAACATCCAATTTTATCTTATTCATCACATATTTCTGTTAATTATGAATTTTAATTAAAAAAAATTTTTTTTTTAATTTCAAAATAAAAATGGTATCCACTCAATTTAGTATGGTAAAAAGTTTTTTTTCTTTTTTTTTT
>JAOZVH010000220.1 GCA_029938235.1 Bacteroidales bacterium | reverse complement strand
TCCAAAATTTTAATATTTTTTAATTTCAAAATAAAAAAAATTTTTTTTCAAAAATTGCCCAAAATTTTAATGTTTTAAAAAAAACAACATTTTCGACATAATTTGCCAAAATTTTAACAATTTAAATTTAATAATGTGCGGTGAAAACACCACACAGGCGCAATTTAATAATGTGCGATGAAATAGAATAAAAAATTAAATAAAAAAAATGAAAATATTTTTTTTATTTAATTTTTTTATATAGTTTTGTGAAAATTTTTAAAATTAAGCGTTTAGCTTATTTTCTTGACTGTGAAATCTGGTAAATTTTTAGGTAACAAGAAAAATAAGGCGGATGCTCACGCTTATTGCGTGGGTTGTTCTTATTTGTTACCATGGTTTTACCAGAACCTTACAGTCAAATAAGTTACAGTTCCACGCTTTTTTTATGTTTAAACTTAAAGCTTTTTGGGATTGAAAGCAAATCTTTTCGTTATGAAATATTTTTACTTAATTAATATATTTTTATTGTTAAATATATTATCTTTTGCTCAAAGAAAGTATGATGCACTTTCAATAGGTGTAAAAAGACCTGCCAAGTTAGATTTAAAAGAATATGAAAAAATTGCGGTAGGAGATATTCTTGATGCTTCAAATAGATTAACTCAAAATTCTTTAGATATTTCTAATGAAATTGAAACGAAGTTAGTTAATAATAAAGATTTTACAGTGCTTGACAGACAACATCTAAAATCAATTATGGCAGAACATCGTATTCAGAATTTAGATGAAACGACTGCTGCTGAGTTAGGAAAATTTATAGGTTCTGCTGTTTTGATATTTGGACGTATTCAAACTGGTGATTATGACGAAAAATTAACATATAAACAAGGTTTATTTGTACTTAATGGTGTACAACAATATAATCATACAAGAAAAGGTGTATATACTTTAAATGTCAATATTAAATTTGTTGATGTCCAAACTGCAAAAATTCTTGCTTCAGAAACACTTACTTCATCATATTATTTAGTTAAAACAGCTTCAGGTGGTTATCGTGCAAAACCAGAAAAAATTGATACTGAACATTTATATAGACTTTGTCTTACTGAAATTGCTAAAAAATTTATGCAATTAGTTAGCAATTATGAAGAAAAAATATTTATTGAATTTTTAAAACATAGAAAGTTGAAAAAAACAAAAAATGCTATGGATTTATTTCAAATAGGCGAATGGTCTGAGGGACTTTCTAAGATGGAAAGAATGACACAACAATCTGGACTAAACTCAAAAATAAGAGCTAAAGCATTTTATAATTATGGAATAGCTTTAATGTGTACAGAAAATTATGATAAATCTATTGAAAACTTAAAAAAAGCATTTAGATTACATGATGAAGAACTATATAAAAATGCTATTATTACAGCTAAAAAAGAAAAATTAAATGCGGAAGTTTTGTCTAAACAATAGTTTAGACACCAAACATTGGAGGTTAAAAAAAAAACCTCCAATGTTAAAAAAAATTTTTTTCAAAAAACGTCCAAAATTTCAACATTTTTTTATTTTTCAAATATCCAACAATTTGGGTCTTCATGCGCCTGTGCGGTGTTTTCACCGCACAATTATTCAATTTCAAAATAAAAAAAAATTTTTTTCAAAAAACGTCCAAAATTTTAATATTTTTTATTTCGAAATTGAAAAAAATTTTTTCAAAAAAACGACCAAATTTTTAAAATTTTTAAAATTTAAATTAAAAAAAATTTTTTTCAAAAAACGTCCAAAATTTTAATATTTTTTTATTTTTCAAATATCCAACAATTTGGGTCTTTTTTATCAATGTTTTTATATTTAGCGTAAGCAAGACATCTTAATCCACCGTTACAAGTGATTTTATAATGACAATTATCACAGTTCTCTGCGAATTTTTTATAATTTCTTAATTTTTTTAAGAAAATATTATTTTTATAAACTTCTATCAAATTATCTTTTTTCAAATTTCCAACTTTTATTGGCAATCTTCTGCAAGGAAAAATATCTCCATTCGGCATAAATGCCATTAATGTATCTCCGGCAGAACATCGGTAAGGCATTCCTCCACAAACCAAAAATTGCAAAGCACGATTTGAAACAACTTTGGTATGTGAAAAAAAATAAAATTTAATTTTCTTCTGCTCTTTCAAAATTATTTCAAAAAATTCTTTCGTTTGTTTGTTGTTCATAGTTAAGTTATCAGATTTATTCTGAGGTAAATATCTGTCTGTCCACACATTTAAAACTTTATATTTTCTTGCAATTCTTACAACTTCTGGAAATTCTTTATAATTATTCGAATTTGCTGTAAATGAAATTATTACATTGATTTTTAATTTTGAATATGTTTTTAATGCTTTTGTAATTTTTTCAAAACTGCCTTTTCCACGAATATAATCGTTCATTTCCTTTCCTCCTTCCAGACTAATTTGAATGAATTTTGGTTTTAATTTTTTTAATAATAAAAGTTTTTTTTCTGATAATAAATAACCATTCGAAAGAATTCCATAAGTAAAAATTCTTTTTTCATTTGTTTCGTTTAACAAATGAAGAAAATCTTTTTTTAAAAAAGGTTCGCCTCCGGTAAAATTTATATGAGCGTGAGCATTATTTTTTTTATTAAAATGGACAGTAAATTTCTTCATTTTTTCTAGGAAAAATTTTTGCATAGAAAAATCTACACCATCATCAACATAATCATCTTGATAACAATGTTTACATCTGAAATTGCATTTATTTGTCAAATGCCACTGAAATTTCATCATATTTTTAAAAAATATTTTTAAAAATTTAATAATTTTATTAGATCCGTATATCTAAAAGGTTTACTTATATAATCGTCCATTCCACAAGACAATAAAAATTCTCTATGTCCTTTCAAAGCATTTGCTGTCATTGCGAAAATTTTTGTTTTTTCTAATTTATTTATTTTTTCAAAATTTCTTATTTTATTTGTTGCTTCTATTCCGTCCATTTCTGGCATTTGAATATCCATCAAAACTAAATCATATTTACTTTTTTTGAACTTTTCTATTGCAATTTTTCCATTTTCTGCAAGTTCTATTTCATGTCCTAATTTTTTCAAATTCAAAATGGCAACTTTTTGATTTATAATATTATCCTCAGCAAGTAAAATTTTAAATTTGTTTTTTTGTAAATTATTTTCAATTTTCTTTTTAATTTTTGGTTTTTCGGAATTTGTTTTTTCATTTAAAACACAAGTGAACCAAAAATTAGAACCTTTACCAATTTTACTATTTACACCGATTTCTCCATCCATTAATTCTGTCAATTGCTTTGAAATTGCTAAACCAAGACCAGTTCCACCGTGTTTTCGTGAAATGGAAGCATTCGCCTGAGAAAAAACTTTAAACAATTTACTTTTTATTTCCTCAGAAATACCAATTCCAGTATCTTTTACTTCACACAAAAAGGTAATTTTCTTATTCTCGTTTTTTAATTTTTTAAAAAATATATTTACACCACCTTTTTCTGTAAATTTAATTGCATTATTTGTCAAGTTAATAATAATTTGCTTTAACCTAATTGGGTCTCCATTTATAAATTCCGGAACATCTGAATTTATTTTAAAATCTAATTTTAGATTTTTATTATTCGCTTTAATTTTTAACAATTGAACGGTATCACTAATAACATTTTGTAAATTAAAATCAATTTTTTCTAACTCTATTTGTCTTGCTTCTATTTTAGAAAAATCTAAAATATCATTAATAATTGTCAATAAATTTCTTGCAGAAGTATCAATAATTTCTAATAGTTCGTCTTGTTTTTTATCTAATTTTGTTTCTTTTAATAAATCAGTCATTCCAATAATTCCATTCATAGGAGTTCTAATTTCATGGCTCATATTTGCAAGAAATTCACTTTTTGATTTTGCCGAATCTTCTGCCGTTTTTTTAGATTTAATTAAAATTTGTTGATATTTTATTTCTTTACTTTTGTCTCTGACAACTATACTTATAACTTTTTTCTCATTTATAGAATAAGTACTTAAACTTGCATCAACAGGAAAAATCTCACCGTTCTTTTTTTTATGCCAAAAAATATAATTTTTACCTTGTAAAGATTTTGCAATTTTCATTCTATTTTCTGAAATATCTTCTTTTTGTGCGAAAATATCTGTAATTTTTATATTAAGAAATTCCTCTTTCGTATATTTATAAAGTTCTGTGGCAGATGGATTTGTGTTTAAAAATTTAAAAGTTTTTGAATCATAAATCATAATTGCATCTAATTCTGACTGAAATAAACCTGTAAATAATTGTTCGTTTTCTTCTGCTTTTTTTTCTAAGTTTAGAATGTCAGAATATTTTTTTATGTCAGAAAATAATTTTCTACGATTTATAGGCTTAATTAAAAAGCCATCTACTCCGATTTCTATTGCTTTCAAAAAATATTTCACTTCACTATGTGCCGACATAACGATTGTCTTGGATTTTGGATTTATAATTTTTATTTTTTTTAACATCTCTAATCCATCAATTATAGGCATATTTATGTCTGTTATAATAATTTCCGCTTTATTTTTTTTGAAAGATTCTAAACCTTCTTTTCCATTTTCTGCAACAAATAAGTTTTCTACTCTTCTTCTTAACATCTCAGAAATTGCATTTCTTACGATTTTTTCATCTTCAACAAACAAAACTGAAGTATTAATTTTTTTCATATAATTTATTTTTAATAAAAAACAATTAAAATCAAAAAAAATTTTTTTTTTATAAAATTTCATTTTTTTTTAATATAATTAAAAATATTAAAAATTTTTCGTTTTTTGAAAAAAAATTTCAACAGTACAAACAAAATATATAAATTATATTTGGTTTTTTTTTGAAAAAATCGACATTATAATCATTTTGAAAATATTTTATTATATTTTAACCATTTTCCACATTTTTATTTACAAAATGATAAAAAACCGTTCATTTATCATATTTACCATCCATGCCATTATTTTTTTTGTTTATGCAAATATTTATCATTTTATTTTAAAAATTGCTAGAATTTATAAAGATCTTTTTTAATCGCATAATTTGGAATATAATAATAATTTATTCAAAAATATTCATTAATTTTGTTATTTTATAACATTTTTGATGTATTTTTTTGGGATTTTTTTTATTTTGAACATATTTTCAAACCGTCCATAATATATCATTATTTTTTTAAGGATTTTTTCATTTTTAATTTCATATTTACAAAAATAATTGTAGCAAATTTTTTTAAAATTGATAATATATGTTTTTTGAATCCAAAATAAAATAAATTATATTCATCAATTTATTTTCCAATAAAAATGATTTAAATTTAATAAAATATCGAATTTTTATTTTTAAATACATATTTTTTTTATTTTTTTCAATATGATAATAATTTGTAATAATTTTGTTTTATATTTTTTGATTTTTTGCAATTTCTTCATTACGATATTTTTTTATTTTTGCAAATTGGGTTACCGTTCTAAAAGAATTTATTTTTTTTTTAATATATTTAAATTTTTTTTCATTTTTTTATTGAAAATTTTGTTTCTTTTTTGA
>JAOZVH010000002.1:30181-44952 GCA_029938235.1 Bacteroidales bacterium | reverse complement strand
TACTAATTTAAAAGTTAAAGAAATAGAAAATTTATAAAAAATAAATTCCAAGTTTTTTAAAATGGAATTTTAAAAAAATTTTTCTCAAAATTCGCCTAAAATTTTAATATTTTTTAATTTCAAAATATAAAAAAATTTTAATGTAAAAAAACAATACATTCGTCATCAAAAATCAAATGTTCGTCAAAAAAAAAAAAAAAAAAAATAGAAAAATTATCTTTGTTTTTTTTTACAATTTAAAAAATTATGAAAAATATTAAAATGAAAGTATTTATGCTTTTGTCAATTTTTATCTTGAGTTCTGTCTCAATTTTAGAAGCTGACAATAAAGGTATAGAAGAGTCTTCCAGTGATTATGATTATAGAGGGAAGCTAAGTAATTTGAAAGAAAGAATATTAGTAATAAATGATGCTGTTGGTTCGTATGCATCTTGGGATGTTTATACACATCTTATGGATGCAAGAGATAGATTTTTGCAATTCGATGAAAATCTTTCTGGGATTGATAATATCGGAGATGCATTAGGAGCTATTTCTGTTGAATTAGATGGAGTTGCTAATGATTATTTAGCTATATCAAATATGTCTGATGGAATAGCAGAACAAATGGTTATTCATGCTAATAACATAGAAACTATAGATGTTGAAAATGACGAAGTTATTGTATTATTAGAAGTTGAAATTGCTGCTTATCAAGATGAAATAAATTCTTTAGAAAATTTTTTGATATTTAATCCAGATGATATGATTACTATAGTTGATCTAGCTGCAGCAAAAACTAAGCAAAGTTTATTAGAAGATAAAAGAACTATGTTTTTAAAACTTGCAATATATCTAGAAAATTTAGTTCCAAATATTCAATCTTTCAGTCAATCTATAATTGCACTTTTTAGAGCTATGGATCATAGTGCTGATATATATGCTGATGTTGCTGATGTTGCTGCTATGGGAAATAATATAAATGGTTTTGGTGAAGATTTCAGTAATACAGCTGCTGATGTTGATGTTGCTACTTTGAGTGTAGTAGACGATTGGAATTCTGTACGAGATATATCAAAAGATATTGCAGACAGTGTTGTTATTGTTGGACCTTAAAAACAATATTTATTATTATTAAAAATATAAATTTTTATTATAAAAAAATTATGAAAAAAATAAAAAATTCATTATTGGCTTTCTTGTTGATTTTTGCTTTTATAGCTGTAAATCTTACTTTTACTTCTTGTGATAAAGATGAAGATGATGTAATAGATGACACAGTGCCTAAGCATAAAAGATTAAACGAAGATCAAGTTACATGGGAAATTATCTCAACAGAGATGAAAAATATTAATGAAGATAGAAAAGCTAGTATGAAAACAATTGATGATAAATATTAAAATTTAAAATTTGAATTTTAATAAGAAATTATTTACACAAAATTTAAAAAAAGGATATAATTAATTTTATATCCTTTTTTTATAAAAAGAAATTATGAAAAAAAAAATATCTATTTTATTACTTTTATTACTTTTAATAAGTAAATTATTTTCTCAGGATTTTGGAGAACAACAAATTATTTCTGAAAATGCAAACGGAGCAAGATGTGTTTTTTCTATAGATTTAGATGGTGATGGCGACAATGATATTATTTCTGCTTCTTGGGAAGATAATAAAGTATTTTGGTATAAAAATGAAGAGAATGTTTTTAGCGAAGAACAAATTATTACAACAAATGTTAATGGAATTTTATTTATTTATTCTATAGATTTAGATGGCGATGAAGATAACGATATTATTTCTGTTTCACGTCTTGATAATAAAATTGCTTGGTATGAAAATGATGGCGATGGTAATTTTAGCTCTGAAATAATTATTAATTATAATGTAGAAAGTCCTCGTTCTGTTTACGCTATAGATTTAGACAATGATGGCGATAATGATATTTTATCAGCTTCTATGTTAGACAATAAAGTTGCGTGGTATGAAAATGACGGTCAAGGAAATTTTTCATCACAAAAAATAATCACAACAAATGTAAATAGTCCGTATTTTGTAACTTCTGTAGATTTAGATAACGATAATGATAATGATGTAATTTTTTCTTCCTACGGAAACAGTAAAACATCTTATTTTTTAAATGATGGAAATGGAAATTTTAGTAATGAAACAGTAATAACAGAGAGTTCTTCTTCTGAAATGAAATCAATTTTTTTAACTGATTTAGACCAAGATGGAGATAAGGATTTATTATGGGCTTCTACTTTTGACAGTAGAATTTCTTGGTTCGAAAATGATGGAGACGCAAATTTTGGTACAGCACAATTAATATCAATGACAGGTTTAGATAAAGCAAAGTTTATTTATTCTAATGATTTTGATAAAGATGGAGATAATGATATTGTGGTTGTTTTTAGGGATAATGGAGATAAAATTGCTTGGTACGAAAATTTTGGAAATACAAATTTTGGAAATATGCAAATTATTACAGAAAATGTTAATTTCCCTTATTATGTTTTTGCAAAAGACATAGATAATGATGGAGACGAAGATTTACTTTCTGCTTCAAGTTCAGATAATAAAATTGCATGGTACGAGAATAATATAAATCCAAAAAATATTATTATTGAAAATATAAATAGTGCTGGGGTTGGTATGGAAATAGATATTCCTATTTCTGTTACAGGAGTTTTGTATGAAAATGATAATTATTTTTCATATCGTTTTAAATTTCATTATGACAGCGAAAAATTAGAATACATATCTTCAAATTTAAATAATACCATTTCCCCTGAAGGTTCTATAGAAATAACAAATGAAAACGAAAATGAATTAGATATTTATTGTTATTATAGCGGCGTTTTAACTGGACAAGGAGACCTAATGAAAATTAGATTTAAAATTATAGAAGAAGGAACATCTGATTTAGAAATTACAGATTTTTTTTTTAATGACGTAATAGAACCAGAAAATATTATAAATACTTCTCTAAGTGCAATTTATGCTGATCTTGGAGACGTAAATGCTGATAATGAAATTACTAATTCTGATGCGGAACATATTTTAAAACGTTCTATAAATATAGGTGATTTAGTTTGGAACGAATGGAGAGACAGTATTGCTAATTTAGACGGCGATACAATTATTTCGGCAAATGACGCAGCAAATATTTTAAGAAAAATTGCCATTTCTGATTATGAATTTCCTGTGGAAAATGGAGAAATTATAATAGATGATACTTCTTCTATAGAAGTAGAAACAATTGACAATGAAATTATTTTTAAATCAAAAGGAAATTTATTTGCTTTAAATGTTTTTTTAATTGAAAATACGACAAATGCAATTTTAAATGAAATAAATGTTACAGCATCTATGCCTTTGGTTTCTAAAAATAATGATGTGAACAATTTTTCTTTTGGAGTTGCATCACCGATGTTTATAGCAGAAGGTGTGGAAATTGCAAGAGTTTCTTATGAAGGTGTAGAATTTGACGGAAACCTAAAATTTAAAATTATTGCAAATAATCATGTATTCGAACGTAATTTTGATATTTCTGATGTTACAATTTCTGTAGACAGTATAAATAGCGAAATGATAGAAACTATAGTTGGTATGGAAATAGAAATTCCTATTTTTACGACAAATATTATAGAAAATAATGATTTTAAATCATATAGTTTTAAATTAAATTACGATGATTCTAAATTAGAATACAAGGGAGGAAGTATAGAAAATACAATTTCTGAAGAAGGAATAATAGAAATAAATGATAATATTCAAAATGAATTAACTATTCAATATACAAAAATTTATAATTTAACCGGAGAAGGAGAACTTTTAAAATTAAATTTTTTTATTAAAGAAGAAGGAATTTCTGAATTAAATATTTCTGATTTTTTATTTAATAATTTGGTTGAGCCAAAAAATATTATAAATAACCAAATCAAATCTGTTGAATGTGATTATGGAGATGTAAATGCTGACGGAATTATTGATGATGAAGATGCTAAATATGCACTAGAATATTCTTTAGGTCTAGATCCTTTAAGCGATGAAGACCCAATTCCATGGGATGAATGGAGACAAATTGTTGCTGATGTAGATAACTTAGAAAATATTACAGCAAATGATGCATCATATATTTTAAAAAAAGCAATGGGTTTTATAAATGAATTTCCCATAGAAAACAACGAAAATAACAATGAGACAGCTGGTGTAATAATACAAAAAGAAATTGATAAAAATGAAGCTACTTTTATTTCAACAGGAAATTTAATTGCTTTTAATTTACATTTAATTAAAAATACTGCAGATGGTTCAATAATAGATGCACCAGAAATATTAGTTAATGTAAATGAAGCTTTGACAAAATTTAATCCGGATAATAATAATTATGCCATTGGAATTGCAGCTACTATGCCTTTTCCGGAAGGAACAGAACTTGCAAAAATTGTTTTTCATAATCCAAATAATAGCTATGGTACTTTAAGATTTAGAATACTTGCAAATGACAATTTGTCAGAAGAACTTCTATTAGTAAGTGAGGAAGATGCAATTGAAGACATTAATAATTTAAATAAAATTTTAATTTTTCCAAATCCAGCAGATAAAATTTTAAAATTTAAAAATTTAAAAAATAATTCAGATATTTATATTGTTGATTTATTAGGAAAAATAATTTTTCATAAAAACAATCATTTTTTTAATGATTTTAAAATAGATATTTCTAATTTGGAAAAAGGAGTTTATTTTATTAAAATAAATAAAAAGGCAGATATTCTTCTAAGAAAAAAAATTCTGATATTCTAATTTATTATGGAAATTAAAAAATGTTAAAATTTTGGCGTTTTTTGGAAAAAATTTTTTATTTTGAAATAATAAAAACATTAAAATTTTGGACGAATTTTGAAAAAAATTTTTTTTAAATTGAAATTTAAAAAATATTAAAGTTTTGGACGAATTTTGAAAAAAAAAATTTTTATTTTGAAATTAAAAAATGTTAAAATTTTGGACGATTTTTGAAAAAAAATTTTTTATTTTGAAATAATAAAAACATTAATATTTTGGACGAATTTTGAAAAAATTTTTTTTTAACATTGGAGGTTTCTTTTTTAACCTCAAATGTTTGTTCGAAAATGTTGTATTTTTTAAAATGTTAAAATTTTAGCCGAATTTTGAAAAAAATTTTTTTTTTAATTTAAAATTTTCGTAAAAAAATTGGCATTTTTTACGAAAAAAAAATTTTTTTTAATAAATTAAAATCATTAAAAAATTGGCGTTTTTTGAAAAAAAATTTTTTTTTATTAAAAAATAATAAATTATTATTTTTAATAAAATTTAAAAAGGATAAAAATGTCAATATTTCAAAAATCTGTCGTTAAAAAACATCTGAAAGGATTAAATTCTGTTTCTTTAAATACTGCTTATGATAAATTTAAAGAAATTTTTAAATTGAAAAAAATAGAGCAGATAAAAAAATTAAAAGAAGAAGAATACCAGGATGGATTTTTACGTGATTTATTTGTGGAAGTTTTGGGATATACTTTGAAACCAAATGATGATTTTAATCTTATTAGAGAATTTAAAAATCAAACAAATAATAAAAAAGTAGATGGTGCAATTTTAAAATATGAAAAAGCAATTGCAGTAATTGAATTGAAATCTACAAAAACAAAAGATTTAACAAGTGTTACAGAACAGGCATTTAATTATAAAAATAATCAGCCCGGTTGTAAATATGTAATAACTTCAAATTTTCAAAAATTACGTTTTTACATCGATTATTCAAACGAATACGAAGAATTTAATCTTTTCAATTTGGAAAAAAAAGATTTTGAATTAATGTATTTAATTTTAAATAAAGATGCTATTTTCAGCGATTTACCGCAAAAATTAAAAGACGAAACAAGATTTCACGAAAAAAATATTTCCGAACAACTTTACAAAGATTATTCGGCTTTCAAGAAAAGATTATTTGAAAATATTGTAAAAAGAAATCCTAAAATTGATAAATTAAAATTATTCAAAGGATCGCAAAAACTACTGGATAGATTAATTTTTATATTTTTTGCCGAAGATTGCGGAATATTACCTGCAAATTCCATTTCAAAAATAATAGAAAGATACGACCAACTTAGAAAACTCGACGCTTATAAACCGCTTTACAAAATATATATACAATATTTTGGATATATGAATGACGGAAAAAAAGGAGAAACATCTATGGATGATATTCCAGCATACAACGGAGGACTTTTTGCTCCGGATGAATTTCTTTACAATTTAAAAATCGACGATAAAATTTTAAGACGAGATTGTTTAAAATTATCCTCTTATGATTTTAATACTGAGGTAGATGTGAATATTTTGGGACATATTTTTGAACATTCTTTAAATGAAATTGAAGAAATGGAAGCCTCTTTAACTTCTAATTTAACTTTGCCAAAGTCTCAAACTTTGGCAAAGTTTCAAAAGAAGATTTCCAAACGTAAAAAAGATGGTGTTTTTTATACGCCAAAATACATTACTCAATATATTGTAGAAAATACCATCGGCACACTTTGTACAGAAAAACGCAAAGAAATGCACATCTATGAGATTGAATTTGATGCGAGTTTTAAAACTAAAAACAGATTAAACAAAAATGGAAAGGAACTTTTTAAGAAATTAAATGATTATAAAATATGGTTAAAATCTTTAAAAATACTTGACCCCGCTTGTGGAAGCGGAGCATTTTTAAACCAAGCATTGCAATTTTTAATAAAAGAGCATAAATTAATTGATAATTTAATTTCCGATTTAACCGGAGATAAAATAGGTTTATTCGACACAGATAAATCAATACTTGAAAATAATCTGTTTGGTGTAGATATTAATGAGGAAAGCGTCGAAATTGCAAAACTTTCTCTTTGGCTAAGAACAGCAAAAAAAGGACGCACACTTTCAATTTTAAATGATAACATAAAATGTGGAAATTCTCTAATTGATGACCCTAAATTTGCTAATGAAAAAGCTTTCAATTGGAATATTGAATTTAAGGAAATTATGGATAATGGAGGTTTTGATGTCATTATTGGAAATCCACCGTATAGAATTGTGTTTGAAACAGAATATAAAAAATATTTCGAAACAATATATCCTACTTTTAAAAGAAATAATGATTTGTATGTTGCTTTTTTTGAGAAAAGTTTACAATTGTTAAAAAACAAAGGACACTTTTCTTTTATTACACCAAATTCTTATATTAGGGGTGATTACTTCAAAGAACTGAGAAATAAATTGATTAAATTTCAGATTATTTTAATTGTTGATTTTGCTAATAAAATAATTTTTAAGGATGCTAATGTATTTACTGCAATTATTAGTTTGCAAAAAACAAAGCAAACAACAGGTTGGATAATGAAGAGTGATTTAGATAAAGAAAAAGGATACGTTAAATTAAATACAAATAATTTTATCTCAAGAAATGGAATATTTTTAAAATTATCTAAATTTAAAAATTTGAATAATTATCTTCTTGTGAAAGATATTGGTTATAATTACTGGACAAAAGGCAGAGGAAAAAAACGAGGTTTTGGTTCTATTGGCGACAAGGTTTTTTATTCAGGAGAACAAAAAAATAACAAAGATATTCCATATTTAAAAGGTTCACGAATTAAAAAATATTTTTTTTCAAAAGCTGTAAATTTTTTAAAACACAATTATAAATCTTTTTTAAATGATAATGATACATTTCGTTTTACAAAAGAAATTTTAGAAAAAGTTCCTAAACTTATTTATAGACAAACATCAAGTAATTTAATTGTAGCAATTGATTATCAAGGATATCATACAGATAAAACTGTTCATTCAATTATTCAACAAGAAGAATTTAAAAATGATATTGATTTAAAATTTGTAATGATTTTACTTAACAGTAAATTATTAAATTATTATTATTCTATTTTAACAGAAGAAGCTGGAAGAATTTTTGCACAAGTTAAAACTATTTTTGTTAAAGAATTACCTTATAAACATATAAATATAAAACAACAAAAGCCATTTATAAAAAAAGCAGATTTAATGCTTTCTTTAAATAGATCGCTTCAAAAGGAGAAAAATAATTTTCTTTTGACTTTGCAAGAGGAAAAGAGCATCGGAAAATTAAGCAAAAAATTACAAAATTTTCAAAATTTGGAATACGAGGAATTTAAAAAAGAATTGCGTAAGAAAAAAGTAAAAATAAGTTTAGGAGAGGAAAATAATGAATGGCGAAAATATTTTAATACTTCAAAACAAAAAATAAACCAATTAGAAATTAAAATAAACGCAACGGATAAAAAAATAGATAAAATGGTTTATAAGCTTTACGAGCTAACAAAGGAAGAAATTTCAATTATTGAAAATTAAATTACGTTTTTTTAATTTAAAAACATAAAAATTTTGGATTTTTTCAAAAAATTTTTTTAATTATAAAATCATAAAAATATAAATTTTAATCAAAATATTTTTCAAATTCTTTATAATCTGGATTGTCTTTTATAATTTGGCGTTTGAAAGAAATAAAACTGCAATCAATATTTTTACTTTTTAAAATATATTTTTTTTGTATAAAATTAATAATTTGTTGTTTACATTTATTTTTTAAAAATATGCTTTTATAAGTTTTATAGTTATTTAAAAGTTCACAAAAATCTTCTATTATGTTTTTTATATCTTTTATAATATCCGAATAACCTAAACTTTTACTTCCTTTTCCATTATAGATTCTTTCTAATATTTTAATTGTATTTTCTATTTTTTGATTATTTTTTTTCGGAGTCGTCGTAATTTTTATGTATTTATCTTTTTTATCATATTTCAATATAATTAAATTTTCAACATCATCATAAGAAGGATTTAAAATTTCTTCGTTTTCTTTATTTATATTTTTAGGTTTAGTAGAATTACAAAAAGAACAAGATAAAAATAAATTATTCCAATCATTGATTTTTTCAGGAAAAAACTCTTTTCCTTTTCCATAAAAATGTTCTATATGAGCAAATCTTATTTTTATATTAGCTTCACACAAATAACATAAGTTAAAGAAATCTTTATAAATAATTGGTTTTATTTCATCTCGTATTATTTTTTTTGTATAAAATTTTTCATCTTCTTTAAATTTTTTTTCTTTACCGGATCTTTCATATTTTAAAATATCTGTTTTTTCTATTTTAATCATTTTAATAAAGTTTCTTTTGTGTATCCTTAAATTTTTCAAATAAATTATCAGAAATATAAGGTGCAATTTTATTTAATTTTAAATCTAATTTTATAAGACGATTGCCCTGCTTATCTGTCATATTATCTTTTTCTATCAATTCTACAAGTAAACAAAATTCATTAATTTCTTTTTCAATTTCAATTGCTTTTTTTTTATTTAAAGTGAGATAATTTTCATTTATTTCATTTGCTGATATTTGAGATAATTTTTTAGTTTTCATATTCGTTTGCAAGTCATAAATCACAGAATTTTTTGAAGAATTGAGAATAAAAGCCGAATGACTTGCGATGATAAATTGAATTTTTGGAAAGATATCTGTTAATAATGGCATTAATCTTTTTTGCATTTTGATATGTAAATGAACTTCTGGCTCATCAATTAAAACAATACCTTGTAAATCTTCAAAAGCTAATGATTTTGCAACACATTCTAAAATTAATTCTGTAACAATATCAAAAACAGCAGCATAACCTCCGGAAAGATGTTCAAATGTAAACGGATTAAAAGGAGTTTTAGGAAAAAACTGCAGAAAATAACCATTTTCATTTTGTTTAAATTCCATATTTTCAATTCTATTATCTATTTTTTTGAAAATATTTTTAATATCTTCAAACCATGTTTTTATAAATTGTTTTTCTTTTTTATCTTCTGTTATTTTTGCTTTTTTACCTAAGTAAGTAACATAAACCATAAAATCTTTATTTAGACGATTTTTATCATCTAAACTACCAGTTAAATTAAATTCTTTTTTTTGTATTTTTTTAACAGATTTTAAACTAAATTTTTCTTTGTGTGTTGGAAAATATTTTAAAACAAAATTACCTATTTCATAATTTAAACGAAATGTTAATAAATTTTCATTTAAAGTAAAATGAAGCGGCGAATCTTTTTGTTTTAAAAATATTTTTTTCCCTTCTTCTGAAAAAAGTATTTTTTTTGGTAATTCTAATAATTTTTGCAAATAATTTTTACATTCTTCCAAAACACTGGTTTTACCGCTTCCATTATCTCCAGTAAATATCAAATGTTTTAATTGATCTTTACTCAATGGAATATTTATATTTTCAAGATGACGAACTTTATTTATTTGAAACTCTGAAATAAAAATATTTTTTGCTAAACTTTTAGATGCTTCTTTTAAACCTGAACGACTAATTTCAATATTATTATTTTCTTGTTTTTTAAATAAATCTATCGCTTCTAAAAAATGAAATTGAGATTTTTCCGTATCTTTTAAATATTCAAATAAAAGAACAGCTAAATTATGATGCACTTCTGCGTAATTTGAATTTAATTCTATCGCTTTTTCATAATATTCTTTTGCTTTTTCATATTCTTTAAAATAATCAGTTATTAAAAGATTAGCTAAATTATAACAAGGAGCTGCATAATTTGGATTTATTCTTATAGCTTTTTCTAAATATTCTTTTGCTTTTTCATAATCTTTAAAATAATCATTAGATAAAAGATTAGCTAAATTATAATAAGTTTCTGCTAATTTTGGATTTAATTTTATTGCTATTTCATAATATTCTTTTGCTTTTTCATAATCTTTAAAATAATCATTAGATAAAAGAAGAGCTAAATTATAATAAGCTTTTGTATAATTTGGATTTAATTTTATTGTTATTTCATAATATTCTTTTGCTTTTTTATAATCATTTTTTTGATAAGCTTTTTCAGCTTTTTCAAAAAATTTGTCCGCTTTTTCAATATTCTTGTTGCTCATATTTTTATTTTTTTTATGCAAAGATAATTAAAATTTTATTTTTTTTATATAAATTAAAATAAAAAAATATTTAATTGACATTAAAAAATATTAAAATTTTGGACGAATTTTGAAAAAAATTTTTTTAATTTTGATTTAAAAAATATTGAAATTTTGGACGTTTTTGAAAAAAAATTTTTTTTTATTTTGAATAAAAAATATTAAAATTTTGGACGTTTTTTGAAAAAAATTTATTTTATTTTAAATTAAAAAATATTAAAATTTTGGACGATTTTTGAAAAAATTTTTTTAATTATAAAATCATAAAAATATAAATTTTAATCAAAATATTTTTCAAATTCTTTATAATCTGGATTGTCTTTTATAATTTGGCGTTTAAAAGCTGTAAATGGACTTCTTTTGCTTAAAATTCGCTTTATTTTTTTTTCTACATTTTCATTTTGAGAATGTTTTTTAATTAGCTTTTGTAATTTACATAATTCACGGGCAACAGAATTTTTTAAATATTCTGTTTTAAGTTCTGTTTTTTTATTTCCATAAATTTCATTTAAAAAATTTACTGTATTAATTACAATTTTTTCATCTTTTAAAGCTATAATTTTAAATTCTAATTTTGGGAAATTTTCTTTTTCATATTTTATAAAATTTTCTACATCATGAATGTCATCTGTACAATCTAAAATTTGATTATTTTCATTTGTATTATATCTATCACCTTTTTTTCCATTACAATAAGAACAAGCTATAAATAAATTATTCCAATCAAATTTTAAATCAATATTTTTACTTTGATGTGGTTTAAAATGTTCAACCTGATAATTTGCTTTGCACTTTTCTTCACAGATATAACATTTATTAAAAAAATCTTTATTTAATTTTTCATCAACTTCTTCACATCTATGATTTCCATTTTTCTTTTTTCCTGTTTTTTCTTTTCTTTTTTCTTCTGCTAAACAAGATGGTTCTTTTTCTTTACGAATAATATTAATCATTTTCTTTAGCTATTCTTTGAAGTTGTAAATCTTGAAATGCTACTTTTAATTCTAATGCAAAAGAACTTGGAAGTTCTTCAAAAAAATCTTCTAAATCATCTAAAACTATTTCTTCGTCTTCTGTCCAATTTTCTTGTTCTACTAAAGTTTTATATCCTTCAAATTTTTGTTTGATTTTTTCAGAATATTTATCACTTTCAAAATGAGTTTCCACTAATCCGCTATAAGAGTAAGCCGAAAAGTTTTTGCCTAAAGTTTTATTTTGCAAATCATAAACTATTGTATTTTCTAAAGAATTGAGAATAAACGCCGAGTGTGTTGCAATTATAAATTGTATTTTTGGAAAAATTTTTGTTAGTAATGGCATTAATCTTTTTTGCATTTTGATATGTAAATGTGATTCTGGTTCGTCAATTAAAACTATTCCTTCCATAATATATAAATTTTGAGTTTTATTATACATTCTCAAAATTAACTCAAAAACAATTTCCAAAATAGAAGCATAACCGTCAGTCAGCTGCTCGAAATTAAATTTAGAACGGTCTTTTGTTTTTATTTCCATATTTATTCCTAATTTTTGAACAATGGTTTGAAATTCAATTTCTAAATTTTCATCGTCGAAAATTTCTCTTAGAATATTTTTTAAATTGGCAAACCATATTTTAAAGTTTTCATTAACTTTATTATCACCTTTTTCACTTAGAAGCATAGCTTGAAATTTATTTAAAACTGTAAAAGGCATAAAATATTCTTCTGCTAAATTTTCATTTATTCCAGGATTTTGTGGCAATTCTATTCCCTTATTATCTGGCGTAAAAGTTTTTCCTATAAATTTTCTATGTGCTTCGAAATAAGCAAGAACGAAATTACCTGTCTGCCATTTAAAACGTAAATCAAAAGCCTTTTTTTCAATATTTATTTCTATGTTTCTATCTAATGGTTCAATTGGATTTTGTAAATTATTAGATAAAATCATTTCATTGCTAACTTCCTCTGTAATATGTTTTATATAATCTCTAATTTCTTCCAAAACACTTGTTTTTCCACTTCCATTATCTCCGGTAAAAATCAAATGTTTCATTTCATTTTCACCAATAAGAATAGAAATATCTTTAAGATGTCTTACATTTTTTATTTTTATTTTGCTAATGAATGTTTGTAAATCTAATTTTGTTAAATTTACTTCTGCTGTTTTTATGAAATTCGGATTAATTTTTAATGCTTTTTCATAATATTCTCTTGCTTTTTTATACTCTTTCATTTCATAAAATGAAATTGCTAAACCATAATAAGACCTTGCAGAATTTGGATTAATTTTTATTATTTTTTCATAATATTTTTTTGCTTTTTCATAATTTTCTTTTTTATTTTTTAATTTTTTATTTTGACCCAAATTAAAAAAATATTTTGCAAAAATATAATAAAATTTAATACGAGTTTCTATAGGAATTTTTTTATGAAATTGCGATAATATATTAACAATACTTTCTATTGATTTTTTATTATCTATAAGATAAGGTAAAAGATTTAATAAATTATTGTAAACAATAAGAAAATTCGGATTAATTTTTATAGCTTTTTCAAAATGATATTTTGCTTTTTCATATTCTTTAAATTTTTCTAAAAATAAAACACCTAAAATATTATGAATTTCTGCATTATTTGGATTAATTTTTATTGCTTTTTCATAATATTCTTTTGCTTTTTCATAATTTTTAAAATGATCATTTACCAAAAGATTTGCTAAATGATAATAATATCTTGAATGTTCTGGATTAATTTTTATAGCTTTTTCAAAATGATATTTTGCTTTTTCATATTCTTTAAATTTATCTGCTAATAAAACAGCTAAACTATAATGAGCTTTTGCATAATTTGGATTAATTTTTATTGCTTTTTCATAATGCTCTTTTGCTTTTTCATATTTTTTAAATTTATAAAAAAATAAAAAACCTAAATTATAATGAGCTTCTGCAGAATTTGAATTAATTTTTATAGCTTTTTCAAAATATTCTTTTGCTTTTTCATAATTTTTAAAATGATTATTTATCAAAAGATTTGCTAAATTATAATGAGCTTTTGCATAATTTGGATTAATTTTTATTGCTTTTTCATAATATTCTTTTGCTTTCTCATAATTTTTAAAATGATCATTTACCAAAAGATTTGCTAAATTATTATAATATTTTGCATATTTTGGATTAATTTTTATTGCTTTTTCATAATGTTCTTTTGCTTTTTCATATTCTTTAAATTTATAAAAATTTAAATCACCTAACTCATTATACATCTCTGCAAAATATGGATCAATCTTTATTGCTTTTTCGTAATATTCTTTTGCTTTTTCGTAATTTTTAAAATGATCATTTACCAAAAGATTTGCTAAATTACTATAAACTTTTGAATGTTTTGGATTAATTTTTATAGTTTTTTCAAAATGATCTTTTGCTTTTTCATAATTTTTAAAAAGATCATCTGTAAGAATAATTGCTAAATTAATATAAGCTTCTACAGAATTTGGATTAATTTTTATTATTTTTTCATAATATTCTTTTGCTTTTTCATAATTTTCTTTTTTATTTTTTAATTTTTTATTTTGACCCAAATTAAAAAAATATTTTGCAAAAATATAATAAAATTTAATACGAGTTTCTATAGGAATTTTTTTATGAAATTGCGATAATATATTAACAATACTTTCTATTGATTTTTTATTATCTATAAGATAAGGTAAAAGATTTAATAAATTATTGTAAACAATAAGAAAATTCGGATTAATTTTTATAGCTTTTTCAAAATGATATTTTGCTTTTTCATATTCTTTAAATTT
>JAOZVH010000002.1:29376-30081 GCA_029938235.1 Bacteroidales bacterium | reverse complement strand
TAATTTTTATAGCTTTTTCAAAATGATATTTTGCTTTTTCATATTCTTTAAATTTTTCTAAAAATAAAACACCTAAAATATTATGAATTTCTGCATTATTTGGATTAATTTTTATTGCTTTTTCATAATATTCTTTTGCTTTTTCATAATTTTTAAAATGATCATTTACCAAAAGATTTGCTAAATGATAATAATATCTTGAATGTTCTGGATTAATTTTTATAGCTTTTTCAAAATGATATTTTGCTTTTTCATATTCTTTAAATTTATAAAAAAATAAAATACCTAAATAATAATAAACTCCTGCAAAATGAGGATTAATTTTTATTACTTTTTCATAATATTCTTTTGCTTTTTTATAATTTTTAAAATGATCATTTATCAAAAGATTTGCTAAATTATAATAAGCTTCTGCAAAATTCGGATTAATCTCTATTGTTTTTTCAAAATTATATTTTGCAACTATATAATTATTTTCGTAATTTGCTTTTAATGCTTCAGCAAAATAAGATAGATATTCTTTTTTTTTCATATTTCTATTTCTTTAAAAGAAATTTTTCACAATTACGTCATTTTTTTAAAAAAATAAATAAAAATTTCAAAATTTTTATTTATTTAAAATGTTAAAATTTTGGACGAATTTTGAAAAAAAAATTTTTAATTTGAAATTAAAAAATATTAAAATTTTGGATGTTTTTTTGAAAA
>JAOZVH010000002.1:0-29276 GCA_029938235.1 Bacteroidales bacterium | reverse complement strand
AATTATTTATTTAGAATTTAAAAATGTTAAAATTTTGGACGAATTTTGAAAAAAAATTTTTATTTTGAAATTAAAAAATATTAAAATTTTGTGCGTTTTTTTGAAAAAATTATTTATTTAGAATTTAAAAATGTTAAAATTTTGGACGAATTTTGAAAAAAATTTTTTTATTTGAAATTAAAAATGTTAAAATTTTGGCATTTTTTTGAAAAAAATTTTTTTTATTTTGAAATTAAAAATTATTAAAATTTTTACGAATTTTGGAAAAAATTTTTTTTAATTTCAAAATAAAAAATGTTAAAATTTTTACGATTTTTGAAAAAAAAATTAATAAAAAATTTTAATTTTTTCGATAATTTCTTTTTCCGAATTTTCTAAAGAATATTTCAATTTACAAAAAAAAATCCCTTTTTTCTGTAATGTAAATTCTTCAAAATATAAATTTTTAATACTCTTTTTTAAAACACTTTTTCCTAAAATATCAAAAATTTCTAATTCTACATTTATTCCTTTTTTAAAATTATTTTTTATATAAATTTTGTTCTTATAAGAATAAATTAAAAAATCTTTTTCTTGAATTTCGTCATTTTTTTTGAGAAAATGCAATAAAAATTTATATTCTTTTTTATCAGAAATTTTATTTATTTTATAATTATTTATTTTTTCTATATCTAAAATTTCATTGTTTTGCAGATTTTCTAAATAAATAAAAATATCTTTTTCAAAATTTATTTTTTGAAAATTTAACTCAAAATTTTCAAAATTTTCTATCAAAACAGAAGTTTCAACAGTAACTTTTTTTTCAAAAAAAGGCAAACTATTAATTACAAGTTTTTCATCGTCTTTACTTTTTGTGAAAATTTGAGGAATTTCATTATTATTTTCATTAAATTTTTTCCTTGCATCAAATTCTTTATCAAAATTCGAAATGGCATTTTCCATAAAACGCACAATAATTTCATCTGTGAAATCTTTATTTTTTGCAAAAATTCTTAAAAAATTTTTTTCCTCTTTTTTGCCGTTTTTTTTAAAATTATTTTGTGCAGAACTTAATTTATAAGAATTTTCAAATGATAAAATCCCGTCTTCATCATTATTACATTGCACAAAAAAACCTTGCATACTTGGTATAATATTCACGCCTCCATTTGTTCCAGCTCCACTTACATAAGAAGAATAATTAATTCCATTCCAAAAATAAATAGCATTATTTAAATTTGAAGCACTTAAATTTACTAAATCCCAATTTATTGCAGAAGTATAAGGATTTCCAATTAAATTCCAACCTTCATTGTCAGAATTTTTTTTTACAGAAATACTTTGTTCTCCATTATTTAAAACGCCCTGAAAATTTGCAATGTGATTTTCTGTTGTCCAAACACTACAAGCATTTAATTTGTCTAAATTAAGACTATTTCCTATGGTCATATTATCCCAATTTGCTGTTTCTGGATTGTATAAATTTGCATAAACATCAATTTCACTATTAAAAATATCTGTCAAAACAACAGTGGAAACCAAAGGCGAAGAAATAAAATGCCAACGTTCAGAACTTAAATATTTATCTACATCTGCTAAAATATTTGAATTATTTTGTAATAAACCTGCATCTCCTGTCACAGAAGATTTTAATTTCAAACCAGAAATTCCAGATTGATTTTCTAAAATTCCATTTACTGTCAAATAAGCATTTTCTTTTATTGTCAAACTCATATTTTCTTTAATCAATAAATTTTTACATATAACATTTCCCGAAATTTCCGGAGAGTTTGGAGCATTTAAAATAATTAAACTTACATTTTCCGGAACACGTTTTTCATACCAATTATTTTCATTATGAAAATCAGAAGAAACTTCGCCTTTCCAAAAAAAATCATTTTTTTCTAGGGGTGAACCCATTTGATTTTCTCCCATAATTAACCAATTTTCAGAAAGATTAGAACCTTCATTATCAAAACCTTTACGATAATATAAATGATTATCAGACATATCTTCAGCATTTTCGCCGTCGATATTAAATAAATCTATTATTGTTCCGTCACTTTTTTTCAAAACCAATCTGTCTTTTCCGCCATTAAGAAACAGAGAACTTAAAATATAATTCGGTGTTATTTCTGGATAATTTTCATAAAAATCGTCAATTATTTTCGTGATAATTATAAATTCATCAGATGCTAAATTTCCGGATAAATTTACAACCGCTGTGGTAGAAGCCGCTCCATTATTATAATGTTCAAAAATCAAATTATCCAAAGAAATTTCTGAAGAAGTATTATTATAAATTTCTACATAAGTTGCTCCGGGATTTTGATGACTATTTATTTCTGTAAATATTAAATCATTTCTTTCTATAGAAACACTTATAAAATTTACAGTAATTTCTCTACTAATTTGTGAATTTAAAATTCCTTGATTATCAGTAATTTGTAATTTTAAAATTCCTTGTTCATCTATTTTTACATCATTCCATTTGAAAGTTCCATTTTGTAAATTTTGTGTTAAACCTATTTCAGAACTCAAATTTCCTGAACCAGAATTTTTTGATAAAATTAATGAATTATTTGCATCTAAATCTAAATTATTAAAATTGTCATAAGCAAAAACCTCAACTTCAAAAGACAAATTTGTGTAAATTTCATCCTCTGGATATAAATTAGAAAACACAATTTTTTCGGCAATAACGACTATTTTATTTTTATTTATTTCGCTTGAAATATTGAAATTCCCAAAAGCAGAATTTTCAGCATTTGTGCAAATATTTTCTTCACTTATTTTAAATTGAAAAAATTGATTATCAATAATATTTTCTGTTTCAAAAGTTAAATATAAATCAAAATTTTTATTAGCATCATCAAGAATTTCTAAATTACAATTTGCAAAAATAATTTTTTCTTCTAAAACTTCTGTCTCTAAAATTTTATTTTCATTATGAAATAATGCTGCTTTTTTTATAGTATTTTTCCAATTTTCTAAGGAATTATTTTCTGCTTTTTCTATAATTAAAGAGTTTAAAAACGTGCTAAAATTATCATCATCTCCATTTTCTCCACCTTCTCTAATTTGAAAAGAAAAAACCTTTTGTGCATCATTAATGGAATTAATATTTTCGCTAATTTTTTCTTTGTAAGAAATTGTTTCTTCTTCATTTCCCAAAGAAATAATATCGCTTGAAGAAGAATTATTCCCAAGACTTTTTCCTTTTATATAAAAAATATAAGGATTTTTTTCGCTATCACTACTAAAAATTTCAACTTTTGCAACAGTTGTTCCAACATCAATTGGGTCAAATTTCAAAGAAAAATTACTGCTTTCATTTGGTGCAATTGTTAAACTTGGTAAACTTGTTATTTGAAAATTATCAGAGCTTGCTCCACCGATTAAAATCGGTGTTTCTTGTAAAATAAGATTTTCATTTCCAACATTTTTTATTGTAAATTCTTTAATAACATTTTCATTTAAAACATTTATTTCGCCAAAATTTGTATTATTTTCTGTGGATATTTCATTTGAATTATATTCAATATTTTGATTATTTCCGTATAAAGAAATCTTCGCTTCCGGAGGATAATTTGTCCAAGAAATATTATCTATAGTAACTTGGTCTTCTTTTATATTTTTAATTTTAATTGTAAAATCACCTTCAATATTTATATTTTCAATTTCAAAATTTTCTATAATTCCAAGATTTTCGTCATCGTTTAAAATCTGCGACATACCTTTTGAAATGTCATTAATAAAAACTTCAATTTGTCTTTCACCAGTTCCAATGTGTGCCTTTCTAAATTGCACAGAAAAATTTGCAATTCCGCCAGAAATAGTTCCGGAAAAACAAGCACTATTTTCGGAATTTGTTTTCATAACTAAACCTTCTGCATCAATTTCAAAGTTTCCAAAAGCATTTTTTGACATTACATAATTCCAAGTTATATTATTATTTCCAATAAAATCACTCGTTAAATAACTTTCATCGTGGTTGTAATTTTCAAAAGTTTCTAAATTTAATGGTAGATCTACAGAATTTCCCATAACAAAAATATTTCTGTTATTTGCATTTTCGCTTGTTACAATAATATTTCCAGATTTTTCGCCTATATTTGTTGGACAAAATTTTACATAAATAGTTGTTAATTCTACATTTCCATCAACTTGATTTAAAATAATATTTGAATTTGTGTAATCAACATTATCCAATGAAATTTTAAAATGTTCTGGTGGTGAAATTGTAATATTTTGAATTAAATTTTTTCCTATAATTTTGTAAAACTGCGGAGATGATTTTTGATTAGAAATTACATTACCAAAATTTTGTAAACTTTCACTAATTAAAATTTGTGGAATATTTTCATTATGAACACCCGGAGACATATCAGAAATATTTTGATCATTAGTTATTGTCCATTCTGAAAATGTCCAAGTATTATTTGGTGAAAAAATATTGCTATTTCTTACAGCTTTACTGTCTGTATATTCCCAATTTTCTCCGGTTCCATCTGTGTCAATAACTCCATAAATATCTATTAATTCTCCATTTGTTTCATTTCCATTTTTATAAATTGCATACATATCATCTCCATTTCCTGTGGGAACATTTGAAGCAGTTTCATCTGGATGAAAACCATAAGCACTAAAAAATTCATCATCATTTTTAGCAATTACGTAAGTTTCTCCAGATGCTAAAATATTATTATCTATTTTAGTTCGAGAAAAACCTGCTCCTCCACTTTGTCTAACTAAATAATAATCTATCTCAGAAAAATCAATGTCAATAGCACTTGTGTTATATAGTTCTACAAATCTGGCATTTGTATTATCTTTTGTGTCTGCAACTTCAGAAATAATTAATTGAGAATAAGTTTTTATAAATATAAAAAAAAATATAAAAACAAGAATAAATTTTGAAAACTTCATATTAAAAATTTAAAATTTCTATATAAAATTTTTTTTTAATAAAAAAAATTTTTTTAATGAAAAATCAATTAAATTTTAATAATTTTACAATTAAAAAAAATTTTTTTCAAAAATCGTCCAAAATTTCAAATATTTTAATTTCAATTAAAAAAATTTTTTTCAAAAAAACGCCAATTTTTTATTGATTTAAAAAAAAATTTTTCAAAAAAATGCCAATTTTTTATTGATTTTTTAAATTAAAATTTTTTTTTATGATTAAAAAAATTTTTTTTCAAAAAAACGCCAATTTTTTATTGATTTTTTCAATTGAAAATTTTTTTTATAATTATAAAAAAAAAAAAATTCAAAAAACGAAAAATTTTCGGCTTTATTAAAAAAATTTTTTTTTTAATAAAGCCGAAAATTTAATGATTATTTTAATTTAAAAAATCAAGTTTTATAAAACTTGATTTTTTATTTGAATTTTTTTATAAAACTAATATTGCATCTCCATAAGTTCCAAAGCGATATTTTTCACGAATTGCTAAATCATAAGTTTCTCTTAGAAATTCATATCCTGCAAAAGCAGAAACCATCATTAAAAGAGTGGAAGCAGGCATATGAAAATTAGAAATCATAGCATTTGCAATTTTAAATTTATAAGGTGGAAAAATAAATTTATTCGTCCATCCATCAAATTCTTTTAAATTACCAATGGTAGTAACAGAACTTTCTAAAGTTCTCATCACTGTTGTTCCAACAGCACAAACTCTTTTTTTGTTCTTTTTAACTTTATTAATTAGATCCGCACTTTCTTTGCTGATTATAATTTGCTCAGAATCCATTTTATGTTTACTAAGATCTTCAACATTTACACTTCGGAAATTTCCAAGACCAGCATGTAAAGTTACTTCTGCACGTTCTACTCCTTTGATTTCCAGACGTTTTAATAAAATTTTACTAAAATGCATACCAGCTGTTGGTGCAGCAACTGCTCCGGTTTCTTTTGCATAAACAGTCTGATAACGTTCAATATCTTCATTCACTGCTTCTCTTTTTATTGTATTTGGAAGCAGCGTTTCTCCTAATTTGTATAATATTTTCTTTAACTCTATATAGCTTCCATCATACAAGAAACGCAAAGTTCGTCCGCGAGAAGTTGTATTATCTATAACCTCAGCAATTAAACTTCCGCTTTCACCAAAGAATAATTTATTTCCTATTCTAATTTTACGAGCCGGATTAACAAGAACGTCCCAAAGACATTGTTCAGCATTCAATTCCCTAAGCAAAATAACTTCTATTCTTGCACCAGTTTTTTCTTTAAAACCTTTCAAAAGTGCAGGGAAAACTCTTGTGTTATTAAACACCATCATATCATCTTCGTCAAAATAATCTATGACATCTTTAAATATTTTATGCTCTATTTTTTTTGTGTCTTTATGAATAACCATCAAACGAGATTCATCCCTATTTCTCTTAGGTTTAGAGGCAATTAGACCCTCCGGAAGTACATATCGAAACTTCGATAATTTTGTAGAAATTGTCTTCATATAAAAATTTTGTAAAAAAATCGTTATTTAATACGTAAATAACATTTATAATGTTGTATTATTATTAATATAATTTTCAATATCTTTTATTTTTATAGCATCTTCTAAATTATAGTCTCCTATTTTTGTTCTTTTTAAAGCAATAAGATGCGCTCCGCTTTCCAAAGAAATCCCAAAATCATTTGCAAATGAACGAATATATGTTCCTTTACTGCAAACAATTCTCAAAACAAGTGTTGGTAATTTATTATCAAAATAAAAAGATAAAATTTCTAATTCATAAATATTAACCATAGAAGGACGCATTTTCAAAGCAATACCTTTTCTTGCTTTTACGTATGCCCTTTGTCCGTCTATTTTTTTTGCAGAAAAAATAGGCGGGTATTGTTTTATTTCTCCGAGAAAATTCTTTAAATTTTCTTTTATTAAATCTTTTGTAATATGCTCTGTTGGAAAATTTTTTGTAATTTCTGTTTCCAAATCAAAAGATGGAGTTGTAGAACCTATGCGAATAGTTGCAATATATTCTTTTTTTGTATCTTGAAAATTAGATATTTTTTTAGTGAATTTTCCTGTACATAAAATTATTAAACCTGTTGCTAATGGGTCTAAAGTTCCTGCGTGTCCAATTTTAATTTTTTTTATTTTAAAATTATAACGTATTAAATAGCGCACTTTTTTGACAATATCAAAAGAACTCCATTTTAATGGTTTATCTATCAATAAAACCTCTCCTTCTTGAAAATTAAATTTATAATCTTTATTCATATATGTGAAAAATTTTTCATAATTATATATTTTTTTTTTAATATTAAAAATTTAACATTTTTATAAATTTTTATTTTTAATAAAAACGCAATTTTGAAAAAAATTTTTTTTAAATAAAAACATTAAAAAAAACGCAATTTTGGTGAAAAATTTTTTTTTAAATGAAAACATTAAAAAAAACGCAATTTTGAAAAAAATTTTTTTTAAATAAAAACATTAAAAAAAACGCAATTTTGGTGAAAAATTTTTTTTTAAATGAAAACATTAAAAAAAACGCAATTTTGAAAAAAATTTTTTTTTAAATAAAATCATTAAAAAAAATGCAATTTTGGTGAAAAATTTCTCAACAAAATTGCAAAATTTATTTAGAATTTTATTAAAATAGAGGTCATAAAATAATCATCTTTCTTTTGAACTATTCTATCACCTATAATCTTAATAGGTGGTTCGTTTACATAATCCATTTCATAAGCAAATTTTATAGATATTCTTTTATTTATTGCTGTTGTCAATGACATAACAGAATTTAAAACAAAATCATCTTTAAAATTTTCTAAATTAGGAATATAAAAGCACATCCATTGAAATGAAAATTTTCCATCTGCAAATTTCTGTTTGAACTTTGGACGTATAGATAAACGAGTAATTTGTGCATTATCTTTCCCAGTATCTTCCTTTTTTTCAGTATATTTATCCATATCGTAAGTTACAGCGGCACTAAGCGAAAAATTACTTTTTTTTGTTTTATAAAAAATCCATTTTGCTCCGACTAAACTACTTAATCTCAATTCAATACCTTTATTGACATTTTTGTAGGCTGTCAATAAAATGAATGGACTAACTCTATTTTGTGGTAACCAATCAAATTTGAAACCACCATTATAAGTTTCATTTGTTTTGACATGATTTATTTCGCCATATCTAACTTTATAATTTAATGAGAATTCCATTAAACTATCTTTACGTGAAACGCCTCCGGAACTATTAATATCAAACTTATCTGTATTTCCCCAGAAAGCTTTTCCTCCCAACTCGAATTTAGATTTCCAAGTTTGTGAAAAACTTCCTAAATTTATTTGCAAAAAAATAATAGTAAAAATTATTACTAATTTCATTTTTTTCATAAAATTTTATTTATAATTTTTTTATTAAAAATTGCAAAAATAAAAAAAATTTTTCTTATAAAAATATTTCTTTTTATTTTTGTAGAATTTATATTATAAATAAATTTTATTGGAAATATTTTTCGCTATAGAAGTTTTGTTTATAAATTTGAAATTTATTTATATTTATAATTTATAAAATTCGGTTGTTTTTTTGAAAAAAGATTTTTTTTTAATTATAAAATTATTAAAATTTTTCGTTTTTTTTTGAAAAATTTTTTTTTAAAAATAAAAAAAATTCCAAATTTTTATAAATTTGGAATTCTATAAATAAATTATTTTAATAATATTTTATTTTAAAACAGTTATCTCTCCGGTTTTTCTCTGTTTTGAACCTTTATTGTCTGTGTAATTAATTATCCAAGGATAAACACCAATTTCTACATATTTTCCACCGTTAATTTTACCATCCCAAAATACTTCCTTACTATTTGTTTCGAAAATTTTCTCACCGTATCTGTTAAAAATTACCATATTATAATCTTCATTTGAAATACCATCACCAGATGGTTTAAAAAATCTGTTTTTTTCAATTGGACTATTTAGACTAATTGCTGTTGGTGCATAAAATGTAAATTCCTCCTGAATAATTATATCCATATAAACAGTATCTTTACAATTATGTTCTGTTTCGCTAATTAACTGTACTTTATAATTTTCCGCTCTCTGGGGATAATCAAAAATTGGATTTCTGTCTTCAGAATAAGAATTAAAAATTTCTTTATTTTCATAATCAAAATTCCAATAACTATAAAAACCAAATGCAGAAACATCTTCAAAATAAACTCTTGGATTTACTGTACTTATTACATGAGGATTAGTAAAAAATTTTGCTTCTGGCTTTTCGTGAACAGTAATTTTAATGTCTTTTTCTGTTATGCAAAAAAATGGAGATGTAACTTTTAAACGAGTTTTATAATTTCCTGTTTCATTAAAAAAGTGATTTGTTTCTCTTATGGTAGAATAATTTCCATCTCCAAAATCCCAAAAATATGTAGAATTTTCCTCTTTATTTTCTTCATCAAAAAAAATATTTAATGGTAAGCAACCTTCTAAAACATTAGTGAGAATTTCAATTTCTGGAAAAGGATTTACTACAATAGTTATAGAATCAAATACCTCCGGAGTAGAACAGCCATCTTTTCCCATTATTGTATAAACTTGTGTTTCTGCAGGGCTAACATAAAAAGAATTTCCAACTTCACCTAATAAATCTTCTTTGAAAGAAAAACCTTGATTACTTCCTCCGGATAAAGACGCACTGATAAGAATAGAATCTCCTGGACATAAAGATTTTATTTCAGAACTAACATTTATTTCTAATTCAGGAAAAACCGGAACAAATACCGTCTGAGTATCACTCATACATCCTCTGTCGTCAGAAATATAAATTGTAAAAGATTTATCTGTTATTGGACTAACACTTAGTATTTCTCCCATTTCTCTTCCGTTCCAGAAATAATTAAAAGGAGCAAGTCCAGATTGTGGCTCAACACTTAAATCTAAATTTTCACCTATGCAAAGCGTATCAAAATCAACAACGTCAAAACGCAAAGGTGGAGTCACATAAACAGCAAAAGCAGTATCATAATAACAACCCATAGGATTACTTCTGGTAAGAAATCTATAAGTATGTAAACCAGAATCAGAAGGCATAGCAGTGTATAAACTATCAAAAATATTATCATCTGGCAATATATTTCCAGTAAGCTGGTCAGAAATTATTGTTCTGTCCGTGTGTGGAAAAAGTACCGGAACTGGTGCCATAGGAATAGTATCCCAATTCATAGACCAATTAAAAATATAACCATTATCTATACCGAGATTATCTTGTATTGTTATTGTCCAATCTCCATTCATAGGACATCCTTCAAGTGCATCTAAATTATTTTCTGAAGCATAAGAACCAGCAGGTAAAGATGGACCAAAACCTCCGGCATTTACAATGTCCATCATAGTTGCATTTGCATCTGGTGAAAAACAATAATCCCAACCAACACCTGGAGGATTTACATCTGGATCATCTATAGGATTATTATCCCATGGAGAACCATCCAGTGGTTCTCCAAGATAAGTTCCACCACCACCAGGGTAAGATTTCATTATAACTTCAGTACCATCTGGACAAGTAATACGGATTTCTAAATCACCAATATAAGAATGCTCTATATTTAAACATATACTTTCTAAATAAGAAATATCTGCCATTATTGCTGTTGGGTCAAAAACATCATAACTGATATTAGAATAATAACATTCATTAGTTGCTCCTCCATCAGGAATAAAAGTTACTCCTGCTTCTGGAATAGGTAATTCCATTAATACTTCACCTATAATGTGAATGGTATCTCCATAACAAATTGTATCTTCTAATAATTGACTAATACCAAACTCCGGAGTGAAATAAACAACTACTGTGATATTTCCTTCTTCACTTACTCCGTGTATATCTGTTGCTCTCCATTGGAAATTCCTAAGTCCCGGAGTATTATAAATTGGCGATATTGATTGAACATTTACTTCGGTTGCATCTGGATAAGTCCAAGTAAAACCTGTGGAAAAATTTGATTGGGAATAACAAGTGTTATTAAATGGATAAGATGGAGAAATTTGCATTTCTAATGGAATACCTGGACAAGCAAAAATTGTGTCATGACTTGTCGGCATATTAGTTTCTATTTCTACATCAAGTTCTTGATTACCAACAGTAACTTGTATAGTTCTAATTTTATAACAATTCATTTGATCAGTTACAGTAAGCACAATATCATAAACTCCAACATTTTCAAAATTACAGATTGCTATTTCTCCATTTTGCGAACTTCCATCAGGAAATTCCCATAAAAAAGTACAATTTTCTATACTTTGTTCATAAGTTGTATTATTTTCGGGAAAAGAAATATCGGCAGATAAAGTAAATTCTTGTCCTTCACAAGAAACTGTTTCAAGCATTACAACATTTCCAGCTGATGAATTTATATTATCTATACTAATTCTTTGACATTCCTGAGAATGTAAAAAAAAATTTATTAGAATAAATATTATTGATAAATATATTTTTTTCATTTTCTTTATTTTTTTACTTTAAAACATTCAAACATTCACTAATTGGATATTTCTTTTTATTATATACAAATTTTTTCAAATTCAAATTTGAAAAAATTTTATACAGCATCTGCAGATTTCCTTCTTTCTTTTTATTAATAAAAGAAATTTTATATTTAGTATTTTCGTTTTCTGAAGTCTCAGAAATCAAATTAAAAATATAATTATTATTTTCAAAAAACTTAGAAATATGTTTTTTCTCCATTTCATTTGCATTCAAAGAAAAACTTAATACTACATTTTTACCGTTTTTAACAAAAATGTGATTTTCGTTTTCGAAAGTCGCACTTAAAATATTTTTTTCTTGTGAGTAAAGATTACTCGAAATTAAGAAAGTAAAAATTAAAATTTTAATAATTTTCATTTTTTTTTTATTTTTTAAATCATTTAAAAAAAAGACGAAAAATAAATTTAAAAGGTTGCAAATAAAAAAAATATGTTTTTTAATTAATTTTTAATTAAAATTTTTTTTTTTATAATTCGTCAAAAATTTTAACATTTTTTAGTTTCAAAATAAAAAAAATTTTTTTCGAAAAATCGTCCAAAATTTTAATATTTCTTAAATCAAAATAAAAAAAATTTTTTTTCATAATTCGTCCAAAATTTTAATATTTTTTAAATCAAAAAAATTTTTTTTTCAAAATTCGTCCAAAATTTTAATATTTTTTAAATTAAATAAAAAAAATTTTTTTTCATAATTCGTCCAAAATTTTAATATTTTTCAAATCAAAATAAAAAAAATTTTTTCAAAAATCGTTCAAAATTTCAATATTTTTATTTTGAAAATAAAAATATTTTTTTCAAAATTCGTCCAAAATTTCAATAATTTTAAATTATTTTAATTTCGCTAACACCGTTAGATTTTTTCAAAACTTGAATTTGTGTATTAATTCTCTCTTTTAAATTTTCAACGTGAGATATTATTCCTATCATTTTTCCTTGTTTTTGCAAAGTTCCTAAGGTAGAAATAACGGTTTCTAAGGTTTTATTATCTAAAGTTCCAAAACCTTCGTCAATAAATAAAGAGTCTATTTTTACGTTTTTGCTTGCTAAATCAGAAAGTCCAAGAGCTAATGCTAAACTTATTAAAAATTTTTCTCCTCCGCTGGAAGTATCAACAAGTCTTTTTTCATCTGCTTGAAAATGGTCAATTAACATAAAATTTAATTCTTCGCCTTCTTTGAAATTTTCATTCATTTCTAATGAATATCTTTCGTTTAATTTGAACATATGAATATTTGCACGAATAATTAAATTTTTCAAAGTTATACGCTGAACATAAGAATTGAAAGAATCAATATTTCTTCCAAGTAAGTTTTTCAAAATATGCCAATTTTCAAAAACTTTTTCCTGTTTTAAAATTTCTTTCGCCGTTTTTTCATTTTTTTCTTTAATCTTTCTATCTATTTCCAATTTTGTTTTTATTTCACCTTTTCGCTCAAATTTTTCTTTTCTTAATTTTTCTTTTTCATATTTTTCTTTTTCTGTATTGAATAAATTTTTTTCAAAATTTTTCTTTTTTTTATGATTTTGAATTTCTTTTTCCAAATTATTAGAAATACTTTTTAATTCAATTTCTTTATTTTCTAAACTTTTTTTAATATCAGAAAATTCTTTTTTATCTGAGCCATTTAATAAATTTTCCTTAACATTTTCTTTTGAAGTAAAATCACTTTCAGAAAGTTTTTTTTCTAATTTATAAAATAAATTTTTTATTTTTTCAAATAAAATAATTTTTTCCTCTTGAATATATTTTAATTCATTTTCTTTTTTTGTAATTTCTGCTTTTGTATTTTGAAAATTTTCTAAGATTTTATCAAAAATTTTTTTCGCATTTTCTTCCAATTTTTTTAAACTTTCTCTTTTTTCTTTGAATGTAATTTCTTTTGGCAAAATTAAATTTCGCTTTTCAATATTTTCTATTAATTTTTTATTTTCTCTTTCATTTTCCTTTTTATAATTTTCTAAATCTAAAGTTTTCGAAACAAATAAATTATCATCATTATTAATTTCAAATTTTAATTTTAAAATTTTATCTTCTATTTTCGCAAATTTTTCACTTACTTCATTAAAATTAGAAATTTTATTTTTTAAATCTTCTATGAAAATTTTTTCATTTTCAGGAAATTCAAAATTATATTTTGAAAGTTCTAAAATTAAATTTTTCTTTATTTTTTTTGTCTCTATTTTTAAATTTTCAAAATTATTTTTTTCATTTTCTAAGTCTTTTTTTAAATTTAAATCTCTTTCTTTTTTCCTTGAAATTTCATTTTCAATGACATTTTTTTCTTGATTTTTTAATTTTAAAACTTTTTCTTTTTTTTCTTTTTCCTTTTGTTCTTCTTGAATTTTTTTAATAATTTTCTGAGAATTTTTTAATTTCTCATTTATTTCAGAAATTTCATTTTCTATAAGTTCTTGATTTTCATTTTCAAAATTGTAATTAAATTTTTTAAAATCATTTTTTGTTTTTTCAATATTTTCATTTACTTCTTTTAAATTTGAAATATTTATGGAAATTTTCGTTTCTATTTTTGTAAATTTTTTATTTGTAATTTTTTCCTTTTTTAGAAAATCATTTAAAATAATTTTTCTATTTTCTAATTCTTTTTCTGTTTTTGAGATTGAAATTTTCTCATATTTCTCAATTAGAGGGTGAATTTTTGAACCACATAAAACACAAGCTTCATCTTTTTTTAAATTTTTTCTTTCTTTTTCTAAATTTTTAATTTTTAATTCTAACTCAAAAATTTTTTCAATGTCTTCTAAAGATTTTTTAGATTCTTTTATTTTTAAAATAAAATTTTTTAAATCTTCAAAAATTTCGTCCTTTTTTATTAAAAATTTATTTTTTTCAATTTTTAAATTTTTATTTTTTAATAAAAATTCTTTATAGTTTTCAGAAAGAATTAAAATTTTATTTAAAGAAATTTTATTTTTATTTAGAAAATCTTTTTCAGAAATTAAATTTTCAAAATTATTTTTTTCAATAATTTGGATAATTTTTAAAATTTCTTCATTTAATTTAAAAATTTCATCGTTTTTTTGAAAAAATTTTTTTTCGTAAATTTCTATATTTTTTTCATTATTTGAAATATTTATTTTTTTATTATTAATAAAATTTTCTTTAGCAGAAATTTTTATTAAATTATTTTTAATAAATAAGATTTCATTTTTCCAGGAAATTAAATTTTTTTCAATCTCTTTTAAATTTTCATTTTTACTTAAAAATCGGTTTGTTTTTTCTCTTTTAAATCTTTTATTTTTTAAATCTTTTTTATTTTCAATAATTTTTTCATCTAAAATTTTCAAATTTTCTGATAATTCATTAATTTTAAGATTATTTTTATTTTTATTTTTTTGAATATTTTCAATTTCGGAATCTAAATAATTAACTTTTTCCAATTTTGGAAGCCAATTTTCAAAATCTATTTTTTTATTAGAAAATTCTTTTTCACTTATTTCTAATTTATTTTCATTTTCTAAATTTTCATTTTTTACGAAAATTAGTTCTTCATTTATAATTTCATTTTTTGCATTTTTATGTAAAATTTCTTTTTCATTTTTAGAAATTTCAAAAATTAATTCTTTAAATCCTTCTGCTTTTTCATTAGTATTTAATTTTTCAATAAAAAATTTTTTATCATTTTTTTCAAATTCTAAGTTTTGAAAATCTTTTTTATTTTCAATTTTTTTATCATTTAATTCATTTTCTTTTTTATGCCAAGAAATAATTTTTTCAGAAATTATAATTTCATTTTCTAATTTTTTAATATCTTTATTTATTATTTTTTGTTCTTCTGTTATTTTGTTTAATTTTTCCTCAGACAATAAATTATCACTATTATCAATTTTATTTTTTATTTTATTAAGTTTTACTTGTTCTTCAACAAATCTTTTGTGCGTTTCTTCGCCAATTTTTTTATAAACATCGTTTCCTGTAATTTGTTCTAATAATTTACTTTTATCATTATTATTTGCCGAAAGAAAAGCTGCAAATTCTCCTTGTGCAAGCATTACAGAACGCAAAAATTGATTGTAATTTAATTGAATTATTTCTTCTATTTTTGCTTTGGTTTCGTTTTTTTTACTGGAAATTATTTTTCCTGTGCTAATATTTTTTAATACACATTTTTCTATTGGTTTTTTCAGTTCTTTTTTTCCATTTTTTGTTTTTACACGAATACTCCAATGTGCTTCGAATTTTTCATTTTTATTTTCAAAAGTAATTCTTGAAAGAGCTTTATCTGCTCCATAGCTCACAAAATCAGTAAGTTTTGCTTTTGATTTATTAAATCTCGGAATTTCATAATACAAAGCGACAGTAATTGCATCTAAAATTGTCGTTTTTCCTGAACCAGTTGTTCCGGTAATTGCATATAAACCTGTATTTTTAAATTTGTCATTTTCAAAATCAATAACTATAGGTTTTTTAGATTTTAATGAGTTAATATTTTGTAATTCTATTTTTAATATTTTCATAATATTTTTTTTTACAAAAATACATTTTTTTTATAAAAATCTTATTAAAAATAATTTTTTTTCAAAATTTGAAAAAATTTTTATAAAAAAAAATGTTTATTTTTAATTTATTTTTTATGAGAATAATTTTTCACCCAGAAAACCCACATTAAAAAGATAAAAAAATAAACGGTATATTTAAAAAGAATATGATGATTAAAATCCAAATTTTCTGGACAGCATTTTAAAATAATTGCAAGTCCGCCAATTCTTACTATGTTTATTAAAAAAATTACAAAAATTCCTATTGGAATAAAAAATAATTTAGATTTTAATTTTCCCGGATAAGCTACAATAAAACCTGCAAATAAACCCATCAAATTTCGTCCCATACAACCTCTTCCAACCCAAACCGCTTTTGCTCCTAAAATATGTAAAGTTTCGCGTGTTGTGTCCACATAAGATTCAAAACTAATAATTTTCAAGAAAAAATAAGTCCCATATAATAGGGAATCTCTAAAAAAGACAGTTCCATATTCATAAATATGAGAAATAAAAAGTAAGTTTTTAAAAAACTCGTAAAAAATCAACCAAATTAAATATAAAATTAAACCATTAATAAAAAATTTATAAATTGGTTTTATTGATTTATAATATTTAATATATAAATTATTTTTTATCATTTCTTTTCTTGTATAACTTTTTTGTACCATAAGCAGCGCCAGCCACAAACAATGCTATCAAACCTCCATCTAAAGGAACACCACTACCTATTGGAGTTTGACCGTCATCTGCTGGGTTACCACCAGGATTCGGTTGTGAAAAAGTTAGTAAACACAAAAATAAAAATACCGTTAAGATTAAAATTTGCTTTTTCATATTAAATTTTTTTATTACTTATAATACGTTTTTTTTTATATAAATTTTGAAAAATTTTGAATTCATAAAAAATTTTTTTATTATTTATATAATACGTTTTTTTTTATAAAAAGTTTGGAAGTTTTTATAAATTATTTTTTATCTTCTTCCTTTTTACTTTTATCCATATTAATTAAAATAGGTTTTCCTTCTGGTCTAAAAAATTCTGGTTGTTTTTTCATATCAATATTTGTGCTGTCAGAACAAAAATTAATAATACTATCAAGTTCTTCATTTTTAATTGGGTTATTATAAATCCAAAGCAATTCCAATTTTGGCATATGTTTTATAACATGGTAAATAGTTTTTAACCTGTTGCTTCGCATTACAAAAGTTCGCATATCAGTAAAATTTTTCATACTTTCAGGAAGTTCAGAAATTTTATTTACATCCATATTTATATACTTCATTTTTTTTAAATTTCCAATTTCTTCAGGCAAACTTTCAATTTTATTAATGTCTATAGTTAGAACTTTTAAATTTTTTAATTTTTCTATGCTCGATGGTATAGATTTTAATTTATTTTGTCCTAATTCTAAAATTTGAAGGTTTTTTAATTTCAAAACCTTCTCAGGAAAAATTTCAAAATTATTTCTTTTTAAAACAAGAACTTGCAAATATTTGAATTTCAAAACTTCTTCTGGAAGTTTACTAAGCTCTTTATCTGATAAATTTAGCCTAAAAACTTCCTTATGATTTTGTTGCAAAGCAGTATCCAAAGATGTATATTCTATCGCTTCTGCAACTTCCTCTTTTGTTAGAATTTTTGTTCGTGTGCAACTAAAAACTATTAAAATTAGACTTATTATAAATAAATATTTTTTTTTCATTTTTTTTATTTTTTTTATAAAAAATAATTTTTATTTTAAAGTTCCAAATAAAAATTTTTTTTCTTTAAAAAACTTTAATACTTTTGGTAAAACAAATTTAAGATTTTTTTCTGCTTTTAAATTATCATGAAAAACAATAATTGAGCCGTTTTTTGTGTAATTTATTACGTTTTCAAGAACCTTAAATTTTGTTAATTTATTTGAATAATCTCCACTTAGGACATCCCAATAAAAAATTTTATAATTTTTTTTTGATAAAAGTTTAATTTGTGATGGTTTTAATCGTCCATAAGGAGGACGAAATAATTTCGTTTTTAAAATTTTATTTGCTTTTTCTATATTTTTTATAAAAATATAATTTGAAGTTTTCCATGCATCTAAATGGTCAAAAGTGTGGTTTCCTATTTGATGCCCTTGTTTTTTTATTTCTTCAAATAAAGAAGGATATTTTAAAACATTTTCAGCAATTAGAAAAAAACTTGCTTTTACGTCAAATTTTTTTAAATTTTCTAAAATAAATGGAGTTGTTTTTTCATTTACTCCGTCGTCGAAAGTCAGATAAATTTTTTTATACTTTCTTGAAAAGTTGCAAATTAAAGATGGGAAAATTTTTTTTATAAAAAATGGTGGACGAACGAAAAACATTTCTTTTAATTTTAAATTAAAATTTTTAATTTGTGTAAAAAAATAAAAAAATATATAATATACAAATTTTAATTATATAAAAAAATGTTATTTAAAAATATATTAGAAGAGGAATTAAAGAATAGAATTGGACAAAATTACTTTTGTGATTTTGATTTTGTGAAAATAATTGGAAAAATAGATTTTTGTGTCATTTTAAAAAATCATGAACATCTAGAGGAAACAATATCTTTGTTCTGGGCAGAAGCAAAAAAAGGAAAATCTGACATTTATAAATCCATTATACAATTAATTTTGACAATTGGAAAGGCAAGAACTTTCGATAAAGAATTACCGCCTCCATTTATTGGTGCTTTCGACGCAGAAAAAATCGCTTTTATTCCTTATAATGAAATTCAAGAGATTTTTTATCAAAATGATTTCAATTGGAAAGTTGCTCCGTCTAACCATAAAACTAAAGAATTTGAATTTCTTTTTAAAAAAATAAGAACAATTTTAGAAAAAAATTCTTTGATTTTTTATTTTCATAAAGATGAAAAAGATTTACAAAATTTTATTAAATTAAATTTTATAAAAGGGAAAACGAAATTTTCCAAAATACAAATTGATAAAAATAATTTTTTAACCGTTTATTTAAAATGGTTGGAAAATGTGAAAAATACAATTGTAATTAATTGGAAAATAGCACAACAAACGGGAATTATTGATGCAGATTTTTTCCTTGCAGATTTATTATCTGTAGAAAATCAAACTTTAAAAGAAAAATTGTATGTCATTTTGAAAAAAAACTACTACGAATTAGATAGAATTTTTGATGGTATGGGAATGTTTCAAAGCAAAAAAGCATTTTTTAAAGATAATCAAAAAACACATTTAGAATTCTGGAAAAAGTACCAAAGACCTCCGAAAAAAGAATACTGGGATTATATAATAAAACGTCGAGATTTACTTGTTCCTCAGGATGTAAGAGAAAGAAAAGGAAGTTTTTTCACTCCGAAAATTTGGGTGGAGATGTCGCAAAAATATATTTCTGATGTTTTTGGCGAAGACTGGCAAGATGAATACTTTATTTGGGACTGTGCCGCCGGAACAGGAAATCTTCTAAATGGCTTGACAAATAAATATAATATTTGGGCTTCTACCATTGACCAACAGGACGTTGATATAATGAAAGACAGAATAAAAAATGGAACGAATCTTTTAGAAAGTCATGTTTTTAAATTTGATTTTTTGAACGACGATCTTTCTAAATTACCTAAAAGTTTAAGCGATATTATAAATAATCCTGAAAAAAGGGAAAAATTAATTATTTATATTAATCCGCCTTATGCCGAAGGAGATGCAAGAATTGGTAGGGGACGAAAAAATATTCAAAAGAGTAAAGTTCATGATAGATATAAAAATTATTTAGGAAAAGCCAGTGGAGAATTATTTGCTCAATTTTTCATTAGAATTTATAAAGAAATGCAAGGGTGTTTAATTGCACAATTTTCAACATTAAAACATTTACAAGCTCCGAATTTTTCGAATTTTAGAAATAATTTTGAAGCAAAACTTGAAAAAATGTTTATTGTTCCGGCGAAAACTTTTGATAATGTAAAAGGAAATTTCCCAATTGGTTTTATGATTTGGAACACTTCTAAAGAAAAAAAGTTCAAATCTTTCAATACAGATATTTATGATGATAAATCCAATTTTATTGGTATTAAAAAAATTTATTCTTATGATAATAAGAAATTAATAAGTGTTTTAATTGAAAAAAAGAAAAATAAATTAACAAATGGAATTTCAATTGGACACATGAGTTCTTCGGGAAATGACTTTCAAAATCAAAATGCTTTATTTATTGAAAATTTAGAAAAACGTAAAAAAGCAGGTGGTAGAAATACAATTATTAGTTCTTCTAATTTTATCAATATTTCTATTTATTTTGCTGTTAGAAAATGTATAAAATCCACTTGGCTCAACGACAGAGAGCAATTTTTATATCCAAAAGCAAAATGGAAAAAAGACAAAGAATTTCAAAATGATTGTTTGGCTTTTACATTATTTAATAATAATATAGATATTAAATATGGCACAAACCATTGGATACCATTTACTGAGAATGAAGTAAATGCAAAAGATAAATTTGAAAGTAATTTTATGACAAATTATATTTCTGGAAAAATAAACAAAAATAAGAACATAAAATTAGAGTTTTCAGAAGAAGCAAAAAAATTATTTGAATCAGGAAAAGAATTATGGATTTATTATCATTTACAGGAAAATTGCAATGTCAATGCTTCGTTTTACAATATAAAAGAGCATTTTCAAGGAAGAAGCAAAAGCGGAAGAATGAAAAATAAAAGCGATGATGAAAATTATACAAAATTAATAGATGATTTAAGAAATAATTTAAATATTATTGCTAAAAAAATAGAAATAAAAGTTTATGAATATGAATTTTTAAAAAAATAATAAAAAATTTGTATTTTTTATTAAAAATAAAATCATAAAAAAATAGACATTTTTTGAAAAAAAAACGTTCAAAATTTCAATATTTTTTTATTTTGAAATTCATAAAAATTTTGGCATTTTTTGAAAAAAAATTTTTTTATTTGAAAAATAATTATAAAAATAAAACAAATTATGAAAATAGAAAATTTATATAAATTTTTTTTAATTTTATTATTTTTCCAAATTGGAAATATCTTTTCTCAGGATTTTCGTTATTCGCAATTTGAGAACAACCCTTTTTTTCTTAATCCTGCAATGGTTGGAAATTTTGATGCAAAATATCGTATAATAGCAAATCATAGAAATCAATGGCGAGCAATAACTGTTCCTTATAAAACATATTCTTTTTCCTTAGATGGGAAATTTCAAATTTTCAAATTACAAGATACAAAGATTGGCGGAGGTTTACAAATAAATAGTGATAAAGCTGGGGATTCAAATTTTTCTAATGATATTTTTAATTTCTCTATTTCTATACACCAAAAAATAAATGAAAAATATAGTTTTTCTGTAGCTTTAATGACTGCTTATCAGCAGTTTAGTATTGATATGAAAAACTTGAAATTTAATAATCAATATGATAATAATAATAATTTTTATAATCCAGAATTAGAGCACAATGAAAAATTATATAATGATAATGATTTTTTATTGGATTTTTCCGTTGGCACTTTAATAAAATACTCCATAGATGAAAAAAGAAATTTATCTTTTGGTTTATCAATTTTCCACATAAATAATTCTCAATTTTCATTTTTTAATAATGATAATGTTAGATTAAACAGAAAATATATCGCATTTTTTGGAGGTAATCTTTTTTGGAAAAATTTTGAAATTCATCCAATTATGCAATATATGAGACAAGATAAATTCAATGAATTAGATTTAGGTGGTAAATTAAAATTTGACATAAATAATAATTTTATTTTTGCTGTTTATGCCGGAGTTTGGCATAGATGGAAAGACGCAGAAGTTTTTCTTATAGAATTTGAATTTCAAAATTTGAATTTAGGAATTTCTTATGATATAAATAGCTCAAAATTAATTGAGGTTAGTAATGGAAAAGGTGCTTTTGAAATTTCAATTATTTATATGTTTGGGAAAATGAAAATAATTAAAGATTACTATAAAGAAGTTTGTCCTGTTTTTATGTAAAAAAACAATAAAATTTGGCGTTTTTTTGAAAAAAATTAATTTTTTATTTCCATATATAAGAAAAATTGTGTTAGCAAAATTATAAAAGTAGAAAAAATTACACTCAAAATAATTCTAAGAAAAGTTTCTAAAAAATTAACAAATGTCAATACTTCTATGTAAAAATAAAAAATATGATGAAAAAATACCATTATAAAGCTATATTTTAATGTCCATATAAAACCATAATGATCAACTCTCGGTAAAGTTCCTGCTTCATAATTATCTCTTGGTGATAGGAAAAATAAAACGTAAGGTCTTAAATATGCTATAAAAACAGTAGCAGAAGCATGCAATCCAAAAGTGTCGGAAAAAAAATCTATAGAAAAACCAAGAAAAAAAGCAATGAAAAGTAAGAGCCAATTTGGTGTTTCAAAAGGCAATAATAAAATAAAAATTAAATATGGATATGGATTTAAAAAACCACTTAATTCTATATTATTGAGTATTAAAGATTGAAATAAAACAATAATTATAAAAAAGAATATATTTTTTAATATAAAATTAGCTGCCATTATTTTCTGATATTTCTAATTTTTTTTGTTCTACTTTTAATAAATTTCCAATGACATAAACATGTGAAATATGTTTAAAATCATTATTCAATTTTACAGAAATATGATAAAAATTTTTTGATTTATCTTTCTTAAAATTAGATATTATTCCTATAATAATTCCTTCGGGAAAAATAGTAGAATAACCACTTGTGATGATGGAATCTCCTATAGAAATATTTACATGATTAGGAATTTCTTCTAAATTCATTATTTCGTAATCTTTTCCTTCCCATACAAGTGAGCCGAAATAATTATTTTTTTTTATTTTAGCACTAATTCCAAGTTGTATATTTAGTACAGAAATAACTGAAGCGAAATTATCGGATACATTTTTTACAATTCCAATAATTCCATTTGACGATATAACAGCCATATCTCTTTCTATTCCTTGTTTAAAACCTTTATTCAAAGTAATATAGTTATTTTGCTTTTGAATGGTATTATTAATAATTTTTGCATTGGTATATTTATATTGTTGAAAAAATTTTATCGTATCTACAATATTAGTAAATTCACTAAAATTACTCCTGGAAGAATTTATTTTATTATTATGAAAAATTGTATTTTCTAATATTAATTGTTTATTTATATCTTTTAAATATAAATAAGATGTAATTTTATTTACATTTTCATAGACAAGTCCAGAAATTAAATTTGAGGAACTTATAAATGTTTCTTTTTGTTTTTTGTTATAAAAAAAAACAAGAAATAAAGAAAAAAATTCTATTAAAATAAATAAAATAAAAAAGTGAAATCTTACTATAAATTTTATTAGATTTTTCATTTCAAAATTCCTATTTTTTTATAAAAAAAATTTTATCTTAATAAGAAAGTAAATTTATCAATATTTTTCAAAGAGATGCCTGTACCTCTTGCCACAGCATGTAATGGGTCGTCTGCTACGTGAACAGAAATATTTGTTTTCTCGGCAACACGTTTACTTAAACCAAGAAGCAAAGCTCCACCTCCGGCAAGATAAATACCATTTTTAAAAATATCAGCATATAATTCAGGTGGCGTTTCTTCCAGAACACCAATAATTGCCGCTTCTACTTTTGTTAAAGATTTATCTAAACAATGTGCTATTTCTTGATATGTAACAGGAATTTCAACAGGCAAAGCTGTCATTTGATGAGGACCTCTAACAATAAAATTCTCTGGTGGTTCATCTAATTCAGATAAAGCAGAGCCTACGTGTAATTTAATTTCTTCTGCTGTTCTATCACCAATTTTTATATTATGTTGATGTCTCATATATTCTTGTATATCGTCGGTAAAATCATCTCCGGCAATTCTAATAGATTTGTTACAAACAATACCTCCAAGAGAAATAACTGCAATTTCTGTTGTTCCACCGCCAATATCTACTATCATATTTCCCTCCGGAGCAAGTACATCTATACCTATTCCTATAGCTGCTGCCATGGGTTCATGTACCATATAAACTTCTCTTGCACCAGCATGTTCAGAAGAATCTCTTACGGCTCTTATTTCCACTTCTGTACTTCCGGAAGGAATGCACACAACCATTTTTAAAGATGAAGAAGCAAATAATTGATTTTTTGATTTTATCATTTTTATCATTCCTCTGATCATCAATTCCGCAGCATTAAAATCAGCTATTACACCGTCTCGTAACGGTCTGACAGTAACAATTTTATCGTGAGTTTTTCCATGCATTTGACGTGCTTTTTCTCCTATGGCAATAACGTCTCCTGTTCGCCTATTTAAAGCAACTATAGAAGGTTCATCTACAACTATTTTATTATCTTGTACTATTATCGTATTTGCGGTACCTAAATCTATCGCTATTTCTTGTGTTAGAAAAGAAAATAATCCCATTTTTTTTATTTTTTATTTTTTCAAAATTTCCCAAAAACTTTTTTTCGCAAAATTAATAATAATTTTTGTAAAAATTAAATTATTTTTTTTTTTTATAAAAACAATTTTTATGCAAAATATTAAAATTTTAATATTTTTTTTTAATTTTTCACATTATAATATTTTATTTTTATTTCGTCTAAAATATTAATAATTTCTTCTGGTTCTGTTGAAGTTAATAATCTTAATCTTATTGGTTTGAAATTTCTTAGCGACTTAAAATAAATTGAAAAATGTTTCCTCATTTCATAAATTCCTCTTTTTTCACCTTTCCATTCTAAAGATTTTTTAAAATGTAATTTTGCCATTTTTATTTTTTCGTCAAGGCTTATTGCTTCCATTTCATTTTCTTTTTCTAAAAAATGTTTTATTTCTTTAAATATCCAAGGTTTTCCTATACTTCCTCTTCCTATCATAATTGCATCTACCCCATATTTATCAAACATTTTTTTTGCAATCTCTCCGCTTGTTACATCACCATTTCCTATAATTGGAATTTTCATACGTTGATTATTTTTTATTTCACCGATTAAATTCCAGTCTGCTTTTCCTTTGTACATTTGTGCTCGAGTTCTTCCGTGTATGGTAATTGCTTTTATTCCAACATCTTGCAGTCTTTCTGATACTTCGACAATATTCTTACTTTCATCGTCCCAGCCTAAACGAGTTTTTACTGTTACATCTAATTTTGTTGCTTTTACAATTTTAGATGTCATTTCTATCATTTTTGGAATATCTCTCATCATTCCAGCACCAGCACCACGCTTAGCAATTTTTTTTACCGGACAACCAAAATTTATATCTATTAAATTTGGTTTATATTCGCTAATAATTTTTGCTGATTCAACCATAACATCGATATTATGACCGTATAATTGTATTCCTATTGGACGTTCATTTTGTGTAATTGTTAATTTTTTTAAAGTTTTTTCTATATTTCTTATTATAGCTTCGGAAGCAACAAATTCTGTGTACATCAAATCCGCACCGTAATATTTACACATAAAACGAAAACTCGGATCACTGACATCTTCCATAGGAGCAAGTAAAATGGGATATTTTGGTAATTCTAATTTTCCTATTTTCATAATTTTAATTTAATTCAAATTTTTTTATTAAAAAAATATTTTTCAAAAAAATGCTAATTTTTTATAATTAAAAAAAATTTTTTTTTCAAAAAATGACAATTTTTTAATGGTTTTAAAATTTAAAAAAAATTTTTTTTTTTCAAAAAAACGACAATTTTTTAATGATTTTTTATAATTAAAAAAAAAATTTTTTTTCAAAAAAACGACCAGAATTTTTAAATTTTATAATTTCTTTTTTTTTTTACATTTGAAATAAAAATTTTAATAAAATGAGAGAACACAGAAATATATTTTCTGAAAAAGAAATAAAAGCAAAAGTAAAAAATTTTTTTCCAAATGGCATTTCTGACGAAATGAGAAAAAAATTAAAAATTATTGACAATTGGCAAGAAAATTTAATTTCTGGAAAATATGTTATTGCAAAAGAAGAAGAAATATCCTCATTATTTTTAAATAATTTTTTTGGTAAAATTCTTGATTATAAATATGATAATCCAGATAATTGGAATTTAAGATTAGAAAATAAAACGGAATTAGACGGAACAAAAGCTGATGCTGCAATGGGATATTTTAAAATTAAAGATAAAAAAGAATTACCAAAAGATGTCAGAGTAGTAATTGAAGTGAAAAACGCAAAAACTCCGCTGGATTTAAAACAAGTACGAATAAAATCTCTTAGTCCTGTAGAGCAAGGTTTTATGTATTCTGCAAAAAGCGGTGAAAATTGCAATTGGGTAATTATCAGTAATTTTGTAGAAATAAGATTGTACCACGCAAATGACATGACAAAATATGAAAGTTTTGACATAATGTCTCTGCATAAAGATTATGAGTTTCTGAGGTTTTATTATTTGCTTTCATTTGGACAGCTTTTTATTGAAAAAGGAAATTCTAAAATTGATATTTTATTAGCTGAAAGATTAGAGCATGAAAAAAATATAGAAAACGAATTTTATGAAAAATATCAATATCTTAGAGAATTATTTTTTTACCATTTAAAAACTCATAATCCAAAAATAAATAAATTAAAATTATTGGAATATGCACAAACAATTATAGATAGAGTTATTTTTATTGCCGTTGTAAAAGATTATGAATTAATACCTTATAATGTTATTAACGAAGTTACTGACATTTCAGAAAAAAGTTGGGAAAAAGATCAACAAGAATTATGGAGACAAGTTAAAAAGTTATTTATCGCCATAGATGAAGGTTTTTCCAAAAGACGTATGCAAAAATTTAACGGTGGACTTTTTAAAAATAATGAGGAAATTAATAATTTGATAATTAAAGATATTTTTTTAAAAGAATTATTTATTATCAATAATTATGATTTTAAAAGCGATTTAGATGTAAATATTTTGGGACATATTTTTGAGCAATCAATTACTGATCTAGAAGAATTTAAGTTGGATATTATAGAAAATCAAAAGTATGAATACATAGAAACAGAAACGGAAATTGAACTAAAAATTCCGAAATATCAAGAAGGAAAACGTAAAAAGGACGGAATTTTTTATACTCCGGAAGAGATAACAAATTATATTGTTAAAGAAACAATTGGAAAACTACTAAATGAAAAAAAAGATAAAATAGGAATAAATAATTTTTTAAAATTATCTGACAGAGATAAAAGTAAAGAAATGGAAATGTGGAAAGAATATAAGAAATTTCTTGAAAATATAAAAATTCTTGACCCCGCTTGCGGAAGCGGAGCATTTCTATCTCAGGCATACAATTTTTTACTTAATGAATGGCAAACTTTATTAGACATTTATGAAAAATTAGGGATAAATAAAATAGAAAAAAATACTGATGCTTTATTTAATTATTCTTCTTTAAACAGGCAAAAAACCATTTCTAAAATAAAAAAACATATTGTAAATAATAATATTTTTGGAGTAGATTTGAATTTTGAGAGTGTAAAAATTACAAAACTTGCATTATGGATAAAATCAGCAAATAAAAATGATGTTCTTGCAGTTCTGGACGAAAATATAAAATGTGGAAATTCATTGATTTCTGATAAGAAAATATCTAAAAATGCCTTTGTTTGGGAAAAAGAATTTAAGGAAATTATGGATAATGGTGGTTTTGATATTATTGTAGGAAATCCACCTTACGTTGGAGAAAAAGGTAATAAAGATATTTTCAGACCTTTGCAAAAAGAATATAAAGAAAAATATACAAAAAATTCTGATTTAATATATTTCTTCTTTTTTAAAGCCATTAATCTATTAAAAAATAATGGTCTTGCAAGTTTTATTACAACAAATTATTATTTATCTGCAGACAGTGCAAATGTGCTTCGTAAAGAATTTAAGGAAAAAACTTTTATTTATCATATTATTAATTTTAATGAGATAAAACTTTTTAAAGATGCAAGAGGACAGCATAATATGATAACTTTTTTCAGAAAAACAAATGAAATACAAGATGAAAAAATTAGTATCATTAATGTAATAACTAATAAAAATCTAAGTTTTTCGCAAATTTTTGAAAGTAAAAATAAAGAAGAAGTTGATTTCTTTTATAAGAAAAACATTTTTGAAGGGAAAAATAATTATATTAGAGCTTATCAAAAAAATGTATTTTTAAATTCTATTTTTAAAAAAATGTTAATAAATTCTAAAAAAATAGAAGAAATTTGTTTTGTAAATACTGGGTTCAATACAGGAGCAGATAAAATAACGAGTAGTAATTTTATTAAAAAAAATAAGGGCAAAATTGGAGATGGGATTTTTGTAATAGATGAAAATGAATATAAAAAAATTAACCCTGAAGATGAATTAATAAAAAAATGCTATAAAAGTTCTGATATTGAAAAATATTATTCGACAAAGTGGCAAAAATTATATGTTATTTATACGAATAAAGATACTAAAATAGATGATTTTCCAAAAATTAAAAATCATTTAAAAAAGCACAAAAAATATTTGGAAATAAAAAGAGAATATAAAACTGGACAATTACCTTGGTTTACACAACATTGGTCAAGAAATATTGAAATTTTTACAGATAAAAATAAAATTGTTTTTCCTTATCGTTCCAGTTCAAACAAATTTTCTTTTAGTGAAAATGATTTTTTTGGAAGTAAAGATGTTTTATTTTTACGTATGCAAAATAGTGATTTTGAAATAAAATATTTGCTTGCATTATTAAATTCAAAATTATTTTATAATTGGTTATTTTACAATGGAAAACGAAAAGGCAAAACTTTAGAGTTATATGTAACTCCGATAAAACAAATCCCAATTAAAAATATTTCTATAAGAGAACAAAAATTTTTTGTGAAATTAATTAATAAATTAATAAATTCGAAAATTAAATTGTCTGACTATTTGGACTTGTACGACAAAACAGACAAAAATAATTTCGATAGACAAATTAAAATAAATAAAATTATTGAGGAGCAAAAAATTATAATTGAAAAGAGTATAAAAAAAATAGACGAGAAAATTTATAAAATTTATAAAATAAAGAAACAAGAAATTGAAATTATAGAAAATATATATGATAAAAAAATTAAAAATTGAAAAATTTTGGGCGATTTTTGAAAAAATCTTTTTATTTTAAAAAAATATTGAAATTTTGGACGATTTTTGAAAAAAAATTTTTTTTAAATTTCAAATTAAAAAATGTTGAAATTTTGGACGATTTTTGAAAAAAAATTTTTTTTTAAATTTCAAATTAAAAAATATTAAAATTTTGGACGATTTTTGAAAAA